>CAZPNC010000003.1:7617-91835 GCA_964587945.1 uncultured Prevotella sp.
CATGGCACGTAGAGTACGGGTGGTATTCACGCCGTGTTCCTCTATCTTTGCAAGGTTGGTCTGCATCATACTGATAATGTCCTCGCAATCATCAAAGTTATCTTCCGACATATTTTCCTGCTCATCCTTTATGTCTTCGTGCAAGTCTTTGGCAAGACCGGATGTCAGTTTCGAGAAATTATTGATGTAATTGATAGGGTTAAGTATCCTGTCAATGAGTCCTTGTGTAAGTTTTCCCGCCGTTGCCGTGCGTTCCATACGCATCAAGTCCACCTGTGTGCGCTGCAAATCATCCAATGCCGTTGACAGTTCCGCGGTACGTTCCGTCACTGTTTTCTCCAGTCTCTGCTTGTCACGCTGCAGTTTCTTCATCCGGTACAAGGACAGATAGCGTACCAGCATAAGCACTATAAGGATATAAAACAATACCGCCCACCATTTGAGATATAGCGGAAACTCACGGTACCACTCCACTTTCGCCGTATCACTTATATGTCCGAACAGGTCAAGACACTGCACCTCCAGATGCGCAAAGCCGTATGACATATTGTTGAAACGGACATAAGGGTCTTCCGACCATGCGCTCCACCTCCCGTCATTGAGTCTGTAACGATATCTGTCTGGACGGAAGATAGACATCGACCGCGCAGAGAAATAAACGGTAATCGTATGGCATGACGAAGGAACCTCTATGTCATCCAATTCCGTTACAGGAGCATTGTCCTTGACACGGTAACCTCCCCAAAGTACAGAATCATTGAAAGCCACAATCTGACGTATATAAAGAGGTTCCTTCTTCATAGCCGTTCCGCCTCCACCTATCATTGAAAGATTGAAGTTCACGACCCCGAAGTCACCTCCTACCCACAATGATTTCTTATCATTCATATACACAGCGTTAAGCGTACGGTCTGCAATAGGCCTTATCCATGCCGACAGTTTCTTGTCAATCCTGCCATTAACGGCCACCTGAAGGTTTCTGCCCTCCGAGTCTGTAAACCATCTTCGCCCCACCTTGTCAACAAAATCTATCTTCGGTTCGTCCTCTATGGCATTGCTACGCATCCTTTCAATCTTCTGGTTCTTGTCCAAAGTGATTTCCCACAGTTCCCCATATACCGTTTCCGCACGCAGTCTATCACCCACGATTTTCAGTTTCACACACTTCTCTATCGGGGCCATCATGCGGTAGCCACCACTCTCTGACACCTCGTACACGCCGTCCATCTCGCCGCTATAGAACACGCCGGCGGCACCTTTGCACACAGAAAGCGTGTGTCCGTCAGTCAGTCTCTGCAATCCTTTCAGCGTTATACGGTAAATGCCGTCGGCAGTTGCCGCCATCAGAGCATTGTCAGACAGGCGTATTATCTGCCAGCAAGCAAGATTCGTATCCTGCATGTGCGTCAATACTCCGTCCTGCAGGCGGTATATACCCTGCAAAGTCCCGAAGAAGACCGTGCTGCCTATCATGCCGATAGAATAGACTTCGCCTTTCAGTCCCTGCGCCTCAGAAAGGCGTGAGAAAGGAGATGGCAGTTCTATGGCAAACACACCATGGTCCGTAGCGCCCCATAGCATGTGGCCTTTATTGTAAGTTATGAAGTTTATTGCGGTGCTGCACAGTCCGTCTTGCTCTGTAAGCAAGTGTGAAGAACCACCCTGATGCAGTTCAATACCCTTCGTAGGCAATGCCGACACTGTCATGCCTGGAATTTTTATGTTCATTATCGAGTCGGTAATGTGCACCGTCCAGTTAGCCAACCGGGCCGATACAGAGTGCAGGCTGCCGTTTTTCCGCAACCGATATCCATTCCCCGCCACGGTGTGGACAAACACATTGTCGCCCTCAACCTTTATCATATCCACCTCACCGAACAGTCTTTTGCCATTGTCCGAGACGATAGTCTTCAGTTGCAGACTACCCGTTGCATCAGGTTCCAGATACCCGAAGACGTTATATCCGCCCACCCATATCCGTCCGTTCTTTCCCTGTGCAATGCGAGTGACTCGACTTATTCCCGGAGTATGAATCTTGCGCCATGTAGAACCGTCATAATACAACAGCCCTTCAAAGTTGGCCACGAAGACAGTACCATAGGCATCACAGGCGATATCATAGTTACGGTTATGCGCTTTGTATTCCATCGCACCGTAACTGCGTATGAACGGCACGCCACGGTTGTCCGCTCCCACCGGCAAAGCGATGAAGAGGAGCATAAGAAGTGCCCAAAGACTTACTGTATGTCGGTTGATATGTACTGTCATGGTTTTCCTTCCTTGAATCTTCTGTAAGGCACATCCTTACCTATATAATACCTCCACTCGTCAGCAGAGAAGTCTCTGGTGATGCTCTTATGAGTGTTTTCTGCGTTCTTATCGACCGAAACGTTGACACTGCGGATGTCTCCTCCCTCCAGTCCCACACGTATGGTTCTCTGTTTTTCATCTTCCGCGAAGCACAGCGGCCACCGGTCATAGGTTATGTTCACCGAGGTAATGAGAGAATTTATGTCCCTCAAGTCCCACAACCGGACAGTATGGTCATAAGAAGAGCTGACAAGCATCCATGCCATTCGTTCCATGTGGGTCACCCTTCCGGTGTGTCCATGCAACGAATTCAGCAGTTTGCCGGTGCGGTTGTATATATATACAGGCCCTGTCTCCGTGCCAAGCACGAGCCAGTCCTTATCCTTCACGTATGTAAAAGCGGTCACAGTCTCCCCCTTCGGCATCTTTATTGGCACGGAAGACGTTTCCTTATAACCCTCAAAGCCTACCATCCGGCCTGAGTTGCAGAACAGCATCAATTTGTCATCAAGCAGTCCCGCCTCGGTAATACCGCCCTGTACCTTCACAATATTCAATATAGCCATGGTATTACCATCAACCCATGCCACACTATTTTCTCCCACAGCCACAAGAGTTCCGTCAGCACGGCGCAGCAGATGCTTCCACTTGTCCGTAGGAAGCTGCAGCGGCAGCATGATTGTCTGTGGCTGGCTTATTCTCTGACGCACAAGTTTTCCGGTGATGTCGAGTGCATAGCAGGCATCAGAGCCATCTGTCTGAACATCACGGAATACGCATTTCTTATCGGAAAATATCACTCTTGTCCGGTATTTGCCGGTATCATAACCCTTTGAAGGCAACGGCGTAAGAACGGCAATCTCACCATAATCACTTACCGCCACGAACGAACTGCCGCTTTCGCCGTCATTATTGTCGCCCTTGACGATACTCCTCACGCTGCCTACAAGCGAACCTGTCTGCTGCATAGAGTTGCCTGCTGTCTTGAGAAGCGATGTGAACACGTCCTGCTGATAAACGTCTCCACCATAATTCTGCGTATAATACCACGAAGAATAACTGAGGAGCGAGGCAAGATCGTCCGCCCCCACATGACTCTGTGCTATGGCGTTCTGCGCAAGGAACTTTCCCAACGAGTTATAGAACAGTGTATCCGCCTTTGCCCGTGCCGCAAGAGCCTCCTGCCGTTCCCTCGTAGCCACAACGGTCTGACGCTCCGCCAGCAGCCTCATACTGTCAGCCTCACGTGCAGAACCTACCGCCTGCAATTCAGCCTCACGTGCGAAACTGCGCTCCAGTTCGGCCTTGCCGCGCTCCAAATCGGCTATGCGCGACTGTTTCTCGGCACGTTCGCGCTGCTGGTCAGAGATGGTCTTCTGCTGGAAGGCTATATCCTCCATCTGCTCGCTGACACGCTTTGTCACCATGGCAGACAGTTCCTTGCCCTGCAGTTCCGCCACCCTCTCGCGCAGCTCCGCCACCGTGCGCTCATTGTTGTCGGCGCACAGCCAGTAGGTAAGTCCGCTGCTGACGGCTGCGGTAGCAGCGAAAGCAATGCCTTTTTGTATGATTTTCAGTACGCCCATTATGGTGTGTTATATGTTTTTAACCTGTATTCCCATGCCGTTTCATCGTCATGCACCGCAATCATGGCCTGATTACATTGTAAAAGTGGCCTGATTACACGGTAAAAGCGGCCTGATTACACAGTAAAAGCGGCCCTTTTGCAAAGGCGTTGTCAATAGTATCCATAACAGGTTCATCAACAACGTGTTTCCAGAAGAAAAGAACAGCACCTCGCAGCGTGCCTTGTCACGGCAACGCACGCTGCTGGTGCTGTTGTTTCTATTTTCGTTTCAATACTAATATCGTGATATCATCACTCTGTTCCGTACCGTCGGCATGGATGCGCACAGCTTCATTGATGGAAGTAACCATCTGTTGGGCGGAAGCGTCCTTATTGCTACGCAACAGTGTCTCCAAGCGTTCCTCACCGTACAGTTCATTGGTCGCGGAGCAAGCCTCGGTCACCCCGTCGGTGAAGGTAACAATGGCATCGCCGGGTTTGAGTTCCAATGTATCGGCCTTAAATTCATAATGCTCTATCACGCCGAGGCATATATTGCGGGATGCGGGCAGAGGTTCAAGAGTGCCGCCTTGCCGTAACACGTAAGGTGGATTATGACCGGCATTGACATAGTGTATAGCACCCGTACGGACATCATATATTCCATAGAACAGTGTCACGAACATGGAGTCAAAACTCTCACGGGCAAGGACATCGTTGCTCTCGCTTATCACTGATACCACATCGAGGGTCTTTCTACCGGCGAACCTTAGCAGGGTATGACTGACGGCCATGAATATGGCTGCCGGCACGCCCTTGCCTGACACATCGGCTATGGTGAAGCCAATATGGTCTTCATCTATCTTGAAGAAATCATAGAAATCCCCACCTACATCCTTTGCAGGCTTCATGGAAGCGTAGATATCCATATGGCCCTTGTACTCCTCAAACGGCGGGAATGTAGCCGGAAGAATGGCCAACTGTATCTCCGCTGCCAGTGCAAGGTCACCTTTTATATCTACCAACTGGCCGTGTTCCTGCTGTGTTTTCTTTACAAAGTCTATTTCCGCAATGGCCTTGTCTATCGTTACCTGCAGGTCTTCAAGGTCTATTGGCTTTGTGGCGAAATCAAAGGCGCCATTGTTCATGGCAGTGCGTATGTTGCTCATCTCGCCGTATGCGCTAACCATAATGACCTTCAGAGCCGGATTGTGCCTGCTGTTAAGTTTCTTCAGCAATGTCAGTCCATCCATCTCAGGCATGTTTATATCGCTCAACACAATGTCGATGTCAGGATTATCCAACAGCATCTGCAGAGCCTCAATGCCGTTATGGGCAAAAAAGAATTTATATTCACCTTTGCGTATTTTGCGTCGGAAGTACTGTGTGAGCAGCAGTTCCAAGTCAAGTTCATCATCAACACTCAGTATCTTTATCGCCATAATTGTGGTATTTTCAGAAAAAAATCGGATATCTGGGAACAAAGGTAGCAATAATTCCCTTAACAGGCAAAACAAAGTATGCGAAAAATTTGGCGGTTCGGGATTTTTTACATATTTTTGCATCGAAATCAAACGGGGGCTTTCATCTGGCCTCCACAACTAAACACCATAAGGAACTTATTATGCAGACTGTTTGTCATTTAGCATTGCTCCCGCATGAGCAGGCAAAGAAATACGGTAACCGGACCGTCTTTGAATATCAAGACTTCGGAAGCGACACATGGAAGACTGCTTCATGGGTTGACTTTTCGGAAAACGTAAAGCGGATTTCTGACGCATTGCTGTGCTTGGGAGTGGAAGTTCAGGAGAATATCGGAGTATTCTCGCAGAATTCCCTGAACTACATATACACCGACTACGGGGCTTACGGCATCAGAGCCGTGACCGTACCGTTTTATGCTACAAGTTCTGAAAACCAATTACAGTATGTAATAAACGATGCAAACATACGCTTTGTCTTCGTCGGTGAGCAGGAACAGTATGACAAGGCACGCAGGGTGCAGGCACTATGCTGCACTCTGGAACGCATAATAGTGTATGACCGTTCTGTGACAATGGCTACCCACGACAACAGTTCGATGTATTTCGAGGATTTCATCAGATTGGCTGACAGCATGACCAAGGAGCAGGAAGTACGGCAAAGATGGCTGGAACTGAACGACAACGACCTCATAAACATTCTGTACACGTCGGGGACGACGGGTGAGTCGAAGGGCGTAATGCTCCATGCAGGGCAGTTCACCGCTGCACTACGTGCCAACGACGAATGCGTTGACTTGGGGGAGGAAGACAGGGTTATCACTTTCCTGCCGATAACACACATATTTGAACGAGGATGGGATATACTTGCACTAAGCGAAGGTGCCACACTGATAATCAACACTGACCCGCACAACATACAGAAGGCTATGCGGGAAAGGCACCCTACTTGTATGTCGGCAGTGCCAAGGTTCTGGGAAAAGGTGTATACCGGAGTACAAGCGAAGATTGATGCGGCATCTCCCATGCAGAAAAGAATATTCAAAGAGGCTCTGGAAACCGGTAAGAAAGTGAACGTAGAGTACAAGTCGCAGGGCAAGAAGCCATCACTGGGACTGGCACTGAAATACAAAATCATAGACAAGACTATACTTTCACTGGTCAGAAAGCAGCTTGGACTGGAGAAGCCGAACATTTTCCCGACAGCGGGAGCATTGGTATCAAAGGAGGTTGAGACTTTCGTAAAGAGCCTTGGCATAAGGATGATTATAGGATACGGACTGACGGAGAGTCTCGCGACCGTGTCGTGCAACCATAAGGACAAGCCGTTTACCGTAGGGTCGGTGGGTATTCCTATCAACGGCATAAGCATAAAAATCGGCGAAAACAACGAGGTTCTGCTGAAAGGTCCGACCATTACCCGTGGATATTACAAGCGTGAATGCCTCAACAAGGAGTCTTTCACTGAGGACGGATACTTCCGTACAGGCGATGCCGGGTACATAAAAGGAAAGGAACTTTTCCTGACAGAACGCATAAAAGACCTTTACAAGACTTCAAACGGAAAGTATGTAGCGCCGCAGGCTGTGGAATCAAAACTGTTGGTGGACAAGTATATTGAGCAGATTGCAGTGATAGCGGACGAACGCAAGTTCGTTTCCGCACTGATAGTGCCTGCATATAATTTTCTGGAAGATTTCGCACGGGAATACAATATACCATTCGCAAGCAGGCTGGATCTATGTGCCAACGCAAAAATCATAAAGATGTTGACAGAGAGAATAAACACCCTACAGCAGGGACTGGCCGGCTATGAACAGGTGAAACGATTCACACTGCTGCCGGAACCCTTCACAATGGAGAACGGTGAACTGACAAACACACTGAAAACAAGACGTAATGTCATTACAAAGAACTACGCAGAGACCATAGAAAAGATGTATGAGGAATAGGAATAGCGCCGTGGCGCTTTTCCGGTTGTGGGTCATTGGTTATGGCGGTTAGGAGTTAACGCTTCCGGACCTCCACCCTATCAAACCGACCTACAACCATAAACCTACAACAAACAACCATAAGTTTAATGATTACACAGGAACAACAGAAAGACATAATGGATCGTGCCGATGCACTGGCACGCTACCTTGACATTGACAAAAAACGCATTGCATACGAGGAAGAGGACTTGCGCACACAGGCACCGGACTTTTGGGACGACCCGGAAAGGGCACGACAACAGATGAAAGTGGTGGGTGACCTGAAGAAATGGATAGAGGGGTACGACGAAGTGCGTACTGCCGCCGACGAACTAAAGCTGAGCATGGAGTTCTATCACGACGAAATGGTTACGGAAGAGGAGGTTGACACCGCATACGGAAGGGCGACAAAGGCCATAGAGTCACTTGAACTCAGAAACATGCTGCGACAGGAAGAGGACCCGATGGATGCGGTACTGAAAATCAATTCGGGCGCAGGGGGAACAGAAGCACAGGACTGGGCACAGTTGCTTATGCGCATGTATATGCGCTGGGCGGAGAAAGGTGGATACAAAGTGACCATAGTTGACCTGCAGGAAGGTGACGAAGCGGGCATAAAGTCCGTGACCATGGAGATTGAAGGTGGTGAATATGCCTACGGATATCTCAAGTCTGAGAACGGCGTTCACCGTCTGGTACGTGTCAGTCCCTACAATGCACAGGGCAAAAGAATGACGAGTTTCGCTTCTGTCTTTGTCTCTCCACTGATTGATGACTCCATAGAAGTGGCAGTAGACCCTGCCCGTATCTCGTGGGACACATTCCGTTCGGGCGGTGCAGGCGGCCAGAATGTGAACAAAGTGGAGACCGGTGTGCGTCTGAGATATATGTATCAGGACCCCGATACGGGCGAAGAGGAGGAAATTCTCATTGCCAACACCGAGAGCCGCAAGCAGCAGCAGAACCGTGACAACGCCATGAGATTGCTGAAATCACAACTGTACGACCGTGCGATGAAGAAGAGAATGGAGGCACAGGCAGCCATTGAAGCGGGGAAAATGAAAATCGAATGGGGTAGCCAGATAAGGTCTTACGTGTTTGATGACCGCCGGGTAAAAGACCACAGGACGAACTATCAGACTTCAGATGTGGACGCTGTGATGGACGGAAAACTTGATGGTTTCATAAAAGCGTACCTCATGGAAATAAACAATAAGGAGGAAATACAATAACACTATAACTATAAAACCAAAGACTATGAACAAGAACAAAATCAAGGCGAGTACAAAGCGTACTAATTACATGATGAAAAAAGAGAAAGACGGACGCCGCATCATCAACTGGATATGTATTGTTCTACTACTGCTCGTGATAATATGTGCAGTGTACTCCATGTCAATTCTCGGATAAATGGAGATAGAACGTAAATTCCTTGTAAAGCGCGACGGTGCTTTCCGCGCCATGATAACATCATCGTCTGAAATAACCCAAGGATACATGGATGTTAAAGGTGCGACGGTTCGCATACGGTTACGCAATGACAAGGCTTATCTCACGATAAAAGGACCATCTAAAAAAGGCGGTATCTCACGCTATGAATTTGAGCGTGAAATACCACTTGATGATGCGAAGGAGATGCTCCAGTTGTGCCGCGGAGGCTATATTGTCAAAGAGAGACATCTTGTCCCTTACGGAAATCATGTGTTTGAGGTAGACGAGTTCCATGGAGAAAACGAGGGATTACTGTTTTGCGAAGTGGAACTGCAAGCAGAAGACGAACCGTTTGAGACTCCCCCGTTCCTCGGTCCGGAGGTTTCAGACAACAGGCATTTCTACAACAAGAGCCTGCTGACGGCCCCTTACTCTGACTGGAAGGAAGAACTGCCGGCTGAATACCGATAGCATGATACAAAAATAACGCCTCATCTCCGCATATACCAAAACGGAAATGAGGCGTTATTTTATTATACACCCAAAAAGGAACAACCCTCACGAGCTATTCCTTTTCTACAAAGTGGAATTAATATTGACCACAATGCTTATAAAAATTAGTGTGTTTATTTTTGTCTTTATCTGGCAACCTTGATGGTTTTGCCATCCTTCTGCCTGATGATATTGAAACCATCCTGCAGTTTTTGCATTTTCATACCATCCACTGTATATATGTCTCCGGTGCCATTGGCGGCATCTGACACTATATCTGTTACCCCATCAGCTTTCGTTACGGTTATAGTACCTTCAAAAACTCCATGGTTCATCAAAATACCCTGAAGGTTGGAAAACTCCTGTTCGGCAATCTTGATGGTGTAATCGCCTGGTGCCATGCCAGCAGGGACAACCAAATCAATGGTGAATATCTCGCCGTCGTTGCCTTTAAAGACAGCACCTGTAGATGTCGTCAGGGCGACTCTATATTCTTTCTTTGCCTCAATATAGTTACTGCCAATAGCATGTACACGCGGACTTGTCCGCTGCGTACTTAGTTCTATGAAGTAACCATAGTCGTCACTTGCTACTACTGTGCCTTCTGGAACATAGAAATACAATCCTATTGCCTGCACATCCGCGCTGTTCTTCATATTGATTGACAATTTGCCTGTCGTGCCTGCCGCTATTGATGTCGGCTTCATGTATAGGATATTGTCCAGCGTTGAGATGTCAGTATCAGCCATAGCGGCTGTTGACATAAATGTCATCGCAATAAGAGAAAAGAGTAATCGTTGTATCATATAGTTTTGTTATTGGATTGTTGCATTCTACATTCAAAAGCATGGCGTCTCATACATTACAGCATACGTTTCATCTATTTTGTGCAAAGTTAAGAAATTGTTTTCGCATCACCAAACTTTTTCAATGAAATCTGCATCAATTCATACAAAAAGCCTATAAAAACCACGATTCACGGTCACCGTCATTCCGTTTACGGCATTTCAAAAGTCTTTCGCTGAAGCACGAAGTTCGTACCAAGGTACTTTTCCCTTACCGTCTTGTTGTCAGCAAGTTCGTCAGGCGTTCCATGGAAAAGGATACGCCCTTCAAACAGAAGATATGCCCTATCGGTTATGTTCAGCGTCTCGTGTACGTTATGATCGGTAATCAATATGCCTATATTCTTGTGTTTCAAATGCCATACCACATTCTGAATCTCCTCCACCGCAATAGGGTCTACACCCGCAAACGGTTCGTCAAGCATTATGAATTTCGGTTCAATGGCAAGGCAACGCGCTATCTCTGTGCGCCTTCTCTCGCCACCGGAAAGCCTGTCGCCATTGTTTTTACGTACCTTTTGCAGGCTGAACTCAGAAATAAGGCTCTCTAATTTCTCCATCTGGTAACTGCGGGGCTTGCCTGTCATTTCCAGTACGGAGAGGATATTATCCTCCACACTCATCTTTCTGAACACGGAAGCCTCCTGTGGCAGGTATCCTACACCGGCTCGTGCATGTTCGTAAACAGCCATGGATGTTATATCCTTGTCATCTATATACACACGACCTGCATTAGGTACCACCAGTCCTGTTGTCATATAGAAAGACGTTGTCTTGCCGGCGCCATTAGGCCCAAGCAGTCCTACTATCTCACCCTGCTTCACATCAAAGGACACATTGCTGACAACTGTGCGCTTGCCATATATCTTTACCAATCCCTCACTGCGCAGAGTGGAACGCTTTATTTCTTCCATAACCGGACAATCGTTTTACTTCAGTTTTGCCAATGCTGCAGCATACTCGTCTACGAGTCTCTGCATTATGACGCTGACAGGTTCTATCTTCTTTATTGCAGAGGCTATCTGACCTATCTCCATTTCCCCATTCTCTGTGTCACCGTCAAATATTCCGCGTCTTGTAGCCTTCTCCCCGAGAATTTCAAGCAGTTCCGGCACATCAGCACCTCGTTCCTCTGCTTCGGCAATCCGACCGTAAAGGGCGTTCTTTACCAGTCTTGACGGAGCAAGTTTCTTGAGACATAGCATCGTTTCCCCTTCTTGGAGACTGACACAACGCTGCTTGAATGCTTCGGCAGCAGAACTCTCTTCCGACAAAGCGAAAAGCGTTCCTATCTGTACTCCCTCCGCTCCAAGCACCTGAGCAGCAAGACAAGCCTCGCCCGATGCTATGCCACCAGCGGCTATTACGGGTAAAGTCGTGGCCTTACGAACCTGCGGTATCAGGCACATGGTGGTCGTCTCTTCACGTCCATTGTGTCCTCCGGCTTCAAAACCTTCTGCCACTACCACGTCAACACCAGCCTCTTCACACTTCTTTGCGAACTTGGAAGAACTCACAACGTGTGCCACCGTCATACCGGCATCATGGAATCGCTGGGTATATTTCTTGGGACTGCCTGCCGATGTGAACACAATCTTACAGCCTTCCTCTATAACCATGTCGATGAGTGAATCGATCTGCGGGTACATCAGCGGCAGGTTTATACCCCAAGGCTTGCTGGTTGCAGCCTTGACTTTACGTATATGCTCCCGCAACAGTTCCACTGTCATAGTACCGGCACCTATCAATCCTAAACCACCGGCATTGCTTACCGCTGCCGCAAGTTTCCAACCACTGCACCATGCCATGCCACCGGCAATGACAGGTTGTTCTATTCCGAAGATTTCTTTAATCCTGTTTGTCATAAATATAGTCTGTATTATTTATCTTTTACCTCGGCTTCACACATTATTTATACAGTAAATATGCTATTCCTTGTTCTTTGTATCCATGCATATAGTCACCGGACCGTCATTGAGCAGCTCCACTTTCATGTCTGCCCCGAACTCTCCCGTCTGCACAGGTCTGCCCAATTGCTCCGCCATGGCAGCCACAAAGCCTTCATAAAGGGGCATAGTCACTTCATGGCTACCCGCCCTCAAGTAACTCGGGCGGTTACCTTTCTTGTACGAAGCCCATAGCGTGAACTGCGAAACGACCAGCACCTCTCCGCCAACATCAATCACACTGCGGTTCATCACGTCGTTCTCGTCATCAAAAACCCTCAGTGCAGCAATCTTCTTTGCCAGCCAGTCTATGTCTTCCTGGGTGTCAGCGTTCTCACATCCCAACAGCACCAGATAGCCATGACCTATCTTTGACCTCACCACCCCGTCAATAGTAACTGAGGCGTGTGCCACTCTTTGTATAACAGCACGCATTGTTCGTTAAAGTGTTCCTTTGTTCTTGTTGTGTACTTATTGTTGCAAAGTTACAATAAAAAACTCAAATGGCAAAACTTTCCAATTAAGTTAACCACGTTTGTGTTAATGTATCATAATTTTAAACGGAAATATCGAACAATTAATTTTAATTATTTATTAATTCAATATCTTTGCACCAGCAAAATAATGCAAAAAGCGCAACAAACAAATTAAAGAACATTAAAAAGATGATTAAGAAATTATTAATGACTGCAGTGATTGCCATAGCAGCCACAATGACCATCAATGCCGGCGGCCTCATTACCAATACGAACCAGAATGTAGCCTTTCTCCGCAACCCGGCACGCGAGGCTGCAATAGGAATAGACGGCGTTTACAGCAACCCGGCGGGCGTTGCATTCATGCCGGAAGGCTGGCACGTATCCTTGAACCTGCAGAATGCACATCAGACACGAACCATAGAGTCTACCTTTGCGGGCTTCGCCGGTAATTCAAACCATCTCGGCCAGACTACAAAGAAATTCGAAGGAAAGGCAGATGTACCCGTAGCACCATCCGTACAGGTAGCCAAGAACTGGGGTAAATGGTCGTTCCAGTTCAACTTTGCCATCACAGGCGGTGGAGGAAAATGCGCATTTGACAACGGACTTGGTTCAATAGAAAGCCTCGTATCGCTCGTTCCAGGTGTATTCAACGCCCTCGGAGCGACACTGAACAGTGCTGCGGGTGCCAATGTTTTCCCTACCCAGAACACTTACAACATGGACACTTACCTGCGCGGCAGACAGTATTACTACGGCTACACATTGGGCGCAGCATACAAAATCAATGAACAATGGTCTGTTTACGGCGGTTTCCGTCTCATCTATGCCACCACTAACTACTACGGTTATGTCAAGAACATACAATTGAACACACAGGGTAGCGGCATGTTCCCATCCTCTTCAACCGAGAGTCTGGGCAAATGGGTAACAGACAACAATGCCATAGTCAAACAGGCTTTGGGCACTATAATCACCAATCCGGATTTGCTTGAGGCAGGAATGCCACTCGTAAATGGCTACATTGACAATATGCTAAAAGAGGGAATACAGCTCAACTGCGACCAGGACGGATACGGAGTGGCCCCCATCATCGGCGTAGACTACAAGTTAAACGATAAATTCAACTTCGCTGCCAAATACGAATTCAAGACCCGTATACGTCTTGAGAACCGCTCAACAAACAGCAACCTCGTGAAATACATACCACAGTTGCAGCGTTTTGCCGATGGTGTGACAGACGCAGAAGACAGCCCTGCCCTCCTCACTATGGGCGCACAGTACAGCATCAAGCCCAATGTACGCATCAATGCAGGATGGCATCACTTCTTCGACAAGGACAGCCACCAGCACGACAATGTACAGAGCGACCTCGGAGGCGACACAAACGAATTTCTGCTCGGTGCCGAATGGGACATCTGCGATGCTGTAACAGTCAGTGCAGGCGGCCAGCGTACAGTGTTCGACCTTACCGATGCATACATGGATGACATCTCTTTCAACGTCAATTCCACATCAATCGGTTTCGGTGCAAAAATCAAAGTAGCCAAGAATCTACACGTCAACGTGGCATACTTCCAGTCTTTCTATGACACTTATGAGCGTCATCAGGCGGACTACAACAATGCTGGCGCAACAATAAAAGGCCTTGCCAACAATCTCCAGAACACCCTCACACAGGGTATTCAGACAGAACAGGGACATGCAATAGCAAGCCTTGCCGGCCTCAACGTGCAGCAACTAAACGGTGCGATGACAGGTATCATGGGCAAGATAGCCGCTACTGATTTCTCCGGCACAGACAAGTTCACACGTACCAACCGCGTAATAGGAGTAGGAGTCGACTGGTCTTTTTAAGAAAGGGTGGAACGACATCATAAACAAGATATTACATTATTGGTTTTATTAAACGACAAAGGCAACCGCCCGTGAGGGTAGTTGCCTTGTTTTTGTATATCTCCGGCCTTATCGGCTTAATTAAATCACACCATGTATCACAGCATCTCCGGCAGTTCAAACAACCTTATGCCGTTTGAACCCTTTATAAGTATATAACGTCCCTCAACCGGATTGTCCATAAGTTCCGCCTTTACCGCCGCCACATCGTGGAACTTACGGTATGCGCACTTGGTCTTGTCAAATTCCGAACCCACCAGCCACACGTTGTCAATACCATGTTCTTGCAGGAAGTCCACAACCTTCTGGTGTTCCTCTGCACTGACATCGCCCAGTTCGCGCATATCACCGAGAATCGCCATCTTAGGCTCTACCGCCATGATTACAAAGTTATCCAGTGCCGCAGCCATAGATGTGGGATTGGCATTGTACGTGTCCACAATGAGTTTGTTCCTCTCTGTCACAGTCAACTGTGAGCGGTTGTTACCAGGCACATACCCTTCCAGCGCCTCGTCAACCTGTTCAGGAGTGACACCGAAATACAATCCTATCGTGACTGCCGCCAACATATTATATATATTGTATGCTCCGACAAGGTGTGTCTCTACTTCGTGCGCCACATTCCCGGCCTTCCAGCGGAAATGCAGGAACGGAGCGCAATCCACGACCTCACCCTTTACCGCCACATCATCAGCCTGACTGTCCACAGCATATTTCACAAGCGTCAGCCCGTCGGCTATATTTGCCAAGTACGGACTGTCCGCATCAATGAACACTGTGCTGCCGGCATTCTGCCGCAACTTGTCATACAGTTCACCTTTTGTCTTTATCACGCCCTCAAAAGAGCCGAAGCCCTCAAGGTGTGCCTTGCCGACATTGGTGATAACACCATAATCAGGCTCCACAATATCCACAAGAGTCTTTATCTCTCCCGGGTGGTTCGCCCCCATTTCCACTACCGCTATCTCATCATCTGCGGTAAGACGGAGCAACGTCTTGGGCACACCTATATGGTTATTGAAGTTACCCTGTGTATACAGGACCCTGTATTTCTTGCCCAGTACCGTGGCTATGAGTTCTTTGGTAGTGGTCTTTCCGTTAGTTCCTGTAACACCTATTATACGTGTTCCCAATGCACGACGATGCTCATTGGCAAGTTGTTGAAGAGCAATCAGCACATCAGGCACCACTATATAGCGGTCATCGACGGCATACTGCGCCTCATCTATCACGGCATAAGCACAACCTTTCTCCAAAGCGGCACCGGCATAGGCATTGCCATCAAACGAATCGCCCTTCAAAGCGAAGAAGATGCTGCTTTCAGGACAGTCGCGGCTGTCCGTCGTAACAACGGGATGCCTCAGAAAGATAGAATATAATCCGGTCATTTCTTGTTTGATTTATATTTTATGTATATCAAGCCCCTAACACAACCGCACAACGGCTGCATTATACAAGTGCCCGTTTTACGACACTGTTATGGGCGTATCTGTCCGTTACCCTCTATAAGCCACTTGTAAGTGGTAATCTCTTCAAGTGCCATAGGGCCGCGTGGACCGAGTTTCTGGGTGGAGATACCTATCTCCGCACCAAGTCCGAACTGTGCGCCATCAGTAAAACTGGTAGGTGCGTTGACATAGACGCACGCTGCATCCACCTGTTTCTGGAACGCTTCAGCGGCAGCCTCGTCCTGCGTTATGATACACTCGCTATGGCCGGAACCATTTGCTGCTATGTGGTCTATGGCAGCATCGAGTGACGGAACGGTCTTGATGGCCATGGAATATGACATGAACTCCGTGCCGAAAGACTCGTCCGTAGCATGAAAAAGCAGTCCGGAGGGGTAACCGCCGCACAGTGCCGCGAAAGCCTTTTCGTCAGCATATATTTTCACATCAGACGCTATCAACGGCTCGCAAAGTGCTTTCAAGTCGTCAAGACGGCCTTCATGCACTATCAGACAGTCAAGAGCGTTGCACACAGACACCCTACGTGTCTTTGCATTATTGATGATGCGCTTGCCCATCCCAAGGTCACCGTCCTTGTCAAAGTATGCGTGCACCACACCGGCACCGGTCTCTATCACCGGAACCTTGGCATTGTCACGCACAAAGTCAATAAGCCTTCTGCCGCCACGGGGAATACATACGTCTATGAACCCTACCGCCGTAAGCATCTCTCCCGTTGCCTCATGAGTGGCAGGAAGCAGTTGTACCACGCCAGTGCCAACGCCTTCCTTAGCCAATACACTGTGTATCATCTGCACAATGGCCTTGTTGGAGTCGTCAGCATCACGCCCGCCTTTCAGCACACAGGCGTTGCCACTCTTGAAACAGAGTGAGAATACGTCGAAAGCGACATTCGGGCGTGCCTCGAACACCATGCCTATAACACCGAACGGCACTGCCACACGGCGGAGCCGGAGTCCGTTGTCAAGGGTCTTTTCCTTCAACACACGGCCCAATGGTGACGGCAACTGTGCCACATGGCGCATATCTGCGGCGATACCGGCAAGTCTTTCCGGTGTCAGTTGCAGACGGTCATACAGCGGATTGGACTCATCCATCCGTGAAAGATCACTGGCATTGGCTGCAAGTATGGCACTTTCATTATTTGATATGGCATCGGCAACGGCGTAAAGTATCTCATCACGCCGTGCGTCAGGAATGAGTGCAAGAGTGCGCGAAGCCTTCTTTGCTATGGAGAATTGTTCTAACATTATTAAAGGTTTGGTAGTTTTTCTTTGTTATTGTTTAGCGGTCACACCATAGCCAGATAGTCATAGTGCACCAATGGTTTCTGGTCGTGCTGTCCTATGAGTGCCCTTGCATCATCAGAGGAGAACGAACTCTTTCCTACTGCTATGCGTCTGCCTTCAGGAGTGACAACATTCACAATGTCACCTTCCTCAAAATCACCTTCAACCGCTGTCACCCCGACAAGCAACAGGCTCACAGCCTTGCTGGAACGCAATGCCTTGACGGCACAACTGTTGATTTTCACTATGCCTTTTGCGAAACTTTCACTGTGCGCTATCCACTTCTTCACCGTGGAAACGGCATCAGGACGCGGCACAAATTCGGTATGCAGTGTATCCTCAGGGGCATCGAACAGACGGAGAAGGATATTGTCTTTCTTGCCGTTGGCAATGACCACACGTATCCCTTCATCAGCAACCTTGCGGGCAATGTTGCACTTTGTCAGCATACCCCCACGGCCAAAGCCGCTCTTTTCTGTCTGGATATACTCGCTAAGGTCACGGTCCGGCTCCACCATTGAAATGACTTTCGCTTCCGGACTCTTCGGCGAACCGTTGTAAATGCCGTCTATGTTTGACAATATAATCAGTTCATCGGCATCAAGCATGGATGCAATGAGGCCGGAAAGTTCATCATTGTCGGTAAACATCAGTTCGGTTACAGAAACCGTATCGTTCTCGTTTACAATGGGAATCACACCATTCTCCAACATGACCTGCATACAGGCACGCTGGTTAAGATACTCCTGACGGGTGGAGAAATTCTCCTTCATCGTCAGTACCTGCCCCACATGGAGGCCGTATTCACGGAAAAGGTCGTAATAATGGTTTATCAGTTTCGCCTGTCCGAGGGCGGAAAAGAGTTGCCGCTGCTCCACACTGTCAAGTTGTTTGCTTGTGGAAAGTATCGCTCTTCCGGCCGCCACAGCCCCAGAAGACACCATGATGACCTCCACACCGCGGTTGCGCAACTCTGCAATCTGGTCCACGAGATGGGACAATCGGGTTATGTCAAGCCCGCCGGTGGGGCGTGCAAGCACATTGGAACCTATCTTTATTACTATGCGCATGGGTTGGATATAATGGTCAGTAGGTTATAGGCTGTCGGTAACAGGTCTGTCTGCCTGAAAGCAACGCTGCCCGAAAACCTTTAGTCTACAACCTTCTGACGATGGGAATATTTACTTTGCACCGGCTTTCAGTCCGCGGATTACGGAACTGGTAAAGCCTGCATGCTCCATTTCATTGAGGCCTTTGATGGTCACTCCACCAGGAGTGGTAACCAAATCAATGGCGGCTTCGGGGTGCATTCCGCTGGCCTGAAGCAGTTCAACAGCACCTTTCATGGTCTGCATTACTATCTCCTGAGCATCATGTGCCTTGAAACCAAGTTCCACTCCGCCCTCACTGCTGGCACGGACATAACGCATGGCGTAAGCAATGCCGCATGATGCCAGCGTCGTTCCGGCTCCGAGAAGGTTCTCCGTGGTAAGGATAGACTTTCCGAGTTCATCGAAAAGTGCCTTGACAGCAGCCACTTTGTCGTCTGAAGCGTTGACATTCACAAGGAAAGTCATGCTTGCCAACTGCGCAATAGCTATATTTGGAATGCAGAGAATTGTGGCAGGCTTTACACCGTCCTTGTCCATCCACTCCTGTATGCTGTCGCTTTTGACGCCGGCAGCAATAACGACAAGCGTCTGACTGGCATAATCCATAGTTGCCTTTATACCCTTCAAAACCTGCTCTACAAGCCAAGGCTTGACGAATACCATTACTATGTCCGCACCTTTCACGGCCTCGGCATTGTCCTTTGTGGTCTTCGCACCCTTGGCGGAAAACCTTGAAAGGTCTGCCATAGGGTCAGAAACGGTGATGTCACCGGCGTGGAGTGACTGTAATTTCAGCATACCTTCAACGGTAGAACCGCCCATTGCACCTGCGCCTATTACTGTTATTTTCATTGTCTGTGTGTTGTTTACAGTAAGATATATACCTTTTACAGGCTGTCAAGCACCGTAGTGAGGCGTTTTATGAAGTCATCGGCCTCAGCCTTGGTAAGGCATAGCGGCGGAAGAAGACGCAAGAGATTGGCTCCGGCGCACCCTGTGAAACAGTGTTGTTCATACACCAACTTCTTGCGGACATCAGAATGAGGAATGTCAAACTCCACTCCTATCATGAGTCCGCGGCCACGTACATCAATGATATGGGGCTGCGTCTGCTGCAATTCATTCAGTTTGGCAAGGAGATAGTCACCTACCTCTTTTGCATTCTTCACCAGATTCTCCTGCTCCATCACGTCAAGCACCGCCAAAGCGGCCGTACAGGCAAGGTGGTTGCCACCGAATGTAGTGCCCAACTGGCCATAAACGGGTTTGAAATCGGGAGAGATAAGCAATCCGGACATAGGGAAGCCGTTGCCTATGCCTTTGGCTACGGTTATCAAATCAGGCCGTATGCCAAGCCATTGGTGGGCAAAGAACTTGCCGGAACGGCCATAGCCGCACTGTATCTCGTCGCAAATCAGGATTGTACCGTTACGCTTGCACGCTGCAGCAACGCCCTGTGCGAACTCCGATGTGGCTATCTGTATGCCGCCTACACCCTGTATGCACTCAAGGATTACGGCACATACATCACCCTTATCCAACTCTTTCTCCCATGCTTCAAGGTCATTGAAGGGCAGATAAGTAACGTGTCCGTTGTTGTTTATAGGTGCGATAATCTTTGGATTGTCAGTCACTTCCACCGCCAATGATGTACGGCCATGGAATGCTTTCTCCGCAGACAGCACGCGTTTGCGGCCGTTCTTGAACGAAGACAACTTCAAAGCGTTCTCGTTTGCCTCCGCTCCTGAGTTGACAAGGAAGAACTGATAGTCCTCATAACCACAGGCTTTACCGAGACGTTCCGCCAGTTCCACCTGCAAATTGTTCTGCACAGAGTTACTGTAGAAGCCGAGTTTGTTTAACTGTCCGGTCATTTTCTCCACATAATGCGGATGGCAATGGCCTATACTTATGACCGCATGGCCGCCGTAAAGGTCAATATACTGCTGGCCTTTAGCGTCCCATACTGTGCAGCCCTTACCCTTCACTATGTTAACACCGAAGAGAGGATATACGTCAAATAGTTTCATTGTATCTTTGTTGTTTGTTGATTGGCAGGCAAACGCCCGGCTATTGTCATGCGTCCACCTGTTGGATGTAAGGCCTTAGAATGCCGATGCTTTCAGATTGAGGCCAGCCTTCTCGTCTAATCCGAACATGATGTTCATGTTCTGCACTGCCTGTCCCACTGCACCTTTAAGGAGATTGTCTATCATAGACGTCACAACCACCTTGCGGCCGAACACCTCCACGTGTACAAGTGCCTTGTTGGTATTCACCACCTGCTTCATGTCCAACGCCTTGTCGCAGTAATGTGTGAAGGCAGCCGCCTTGTAGTAGTCCTTGTAAAGTGCCACAATGTCGGTCTGAGGCATGGACTTTTCAAGACGGATTACCTCTGTGCAGAAGATGCCACGGGGGAAATCACCACGGTAAGGTATAAAGTCAACGGTTATTTCATTGTCCTTAACCTCATAGCCTTCATTGAGCGTGTCCACCACCCGCGGTGCGTTTGCAGGGCGGAGTTCATTGAGTGTCTGCGTAATCTCGTGCAGATGCTGGTGTGCAAACAGTTTATACACAGAGAAATTATTATTTCTCCACGAGAAATGCGTAGTTGCTCCGGGCTTCTGTCCGGCTCCGGTAGAACCGGTAATGGCATTGACCGCAATGTCGTTTGTCAGCAGACCGGCCTTTGAAAGAGGCAGAAGTCCGAGCTGGATGCACGTCGCGAAGCACCCCGGATTGGCCAGATGACGGCACGTTGCAATGCTTTCGCGGTGCGTTTCGGGCAAGCCATATACATAATCGTGGTCTCCTGCTATGCGGAAGTCCTGCGCAAGGTCTATAATCCTTACGCTGTCGGGAATGGAATGTTCCTTGAGGAAAGCCTCGCTCTTGCCATGTCCGAAGCAGAAGAATACTACATCGACCTTGTCAAACGGCATTTCCGAAGTAAATTCGAGTTCCGTTTCTCCCAGTAGTCCTTCATGCACGTCGCACACTTTATTGCCGGCATTGGACTCGCTGTTCGCGAATACTATATCAACCGCCGGGTGATTGACGAGCAGACGTATCAGTTCACCACCCGTATAGCCGGCAGCTCCCAGTATTCCTACTTTTATATTACCCATCGTTTTACTTCCTTTCGTCAGGGTGAGCAAGGTAATAAGCGCGCAAAGCGGTAGACGATACCTTTATGAATCCTTTGGCATCATCAGATGACCATGCCTTTGCCGTCTCGCCATACTCGCCGAGCTTGTTCTTCACAAGGTCGTTAGGAGACTCCACTCCAACCGTCTGGAAGCCAAGCGGACGCAGTTCCAGTTCCACTTCACCGGTGACATTGCGCTGTGAAGAGAGCAGCATTGCCTCTATGTCGGCCATTACCGGCTCAAGATACTGTGACTCATGCAGGAACATCCCGTACCAGTTAGCGACCTGGTCTTTCCAGTATTGCTGCCATTTTGATAGGGTGTACTTTTCCAAAAAGCGGTGTGCGCCGATTATAATCATAGGTGCTGCAGCCTCGAAACCTACACGTCCCTTTATGCCAATGATGGTATCTCCCACGTGGCAGTCACGGCCTATGGCGTAAGCCGCACCGATTTTCTCGACTTCCTGAATAGCGGCTATCTTGTCATCATAATGCTTTCCGTTGACAGAACAGAGTTCACCCTTGTCGAAACCGAGTTTAAGTGTCTCCGGACCTTCCTTTGTAGGATGCTTCAGATAGGCAGACTCTGGCAGTCCTTTCGCAGAGTCAAGTATCTCACCGCCGCATATTGACGTACCCCAGATGCCCACATTGTATGAGTACTTCAACTTGGTGAAGTCGGCAAAGAAGCCGTTTTCATTCAGATAGTCAATCTCTTCCTGACGTGACAGGTTGCCGTCACGCGTCAATGTGATAATCTCCACACCCGGAGCCATCACGAGGAATGTCATATCAAAACGTATCTGGTCGTTGCCTGCACCCGTAGAGCCGTGTGCAATGGCATCGGCATTGATTTCATTGGCATATCTTGCAATGGCAAGAGCCTGGAATATACGTTCGGAAGACACGGAGATAGGATAGCAGTTGTTACGCAGAACATTGCCATAAACCATATATCTGAGTGATTTCTCATAATACTCCTGCGTCACATCCAGCGTAACGTACTTCACTGCACCGAGTTTATAGGCGTTCTCCTCGTTGTTTTTCAGCTGCTCAGGAGAGAAACCTCCGGTGTTAGCGCATGCGGCATACACCTCATATCCGTCCTTTGCAAGTTTCATTACCGTGTAAGAGGTGTCAAGACCTCCACTGAAAGCTACTACTACTTTTTTCTTTGCCATGATATTTTTGTTTTGTTTTATTCTTGTTTTTCATAATGGACACGCCCTTGCCACTACCTGCCGGCAGCATTGCGGCAATGTCATTCTCTCACTCTCTCACCCTGCCACCTTATTATATATTAAAAGGATATGCCCCTTTTGGTAAGTGTCTTCATCACATCCTGGAACACTTCGGCTGGCGTAGGCTCCCCCTTGTGCTGTTCCGGGTCGTACAACATACCTGTGCAGATACAGAACTTGCGATGCTTCATTTCCAGTATGGGGTGGTTGATGCACCCCTGACATCCGCGCCAGAAGGCCTCATCGTCCGTCAGTTGGTTGAAAGACACCGGCATATAGCCCAACTCGCTGTTCATCTTCATGACGGCATCGCCAGAGGTAAGCGAGAAAATCTTGGCATGAGGCCATCGCACACGCGCCAGTGTGAAGGTATAGTCCTTGATGCGTTTCGCCACTCCCAGACCCTGAAAGTCCGGGTGTACGATAAGTCCGGAGGTCGTTACATACGCCTTGTTGCCCCATGTTTCTATATAACTGAAGCCTACAAACCGGTCTTCCTCGTCAAGGGCGATGACGGCCTTGCCCTCCTTCATCTTCGTAGCCACATATTCGTGGGTGCGTTCCGCAATGCCTGTGCCACGTCTTTTGGCAGCCTCACGTATGGTATCGAGTATCTCGTCAACGTACTTTTCGTGAGAAGCGTCTGCCACAAGAATCCTTATATCTTTCATTTTCGTTATTTTGTTTTTTATTTCTTCGTTGTTTTATCGTCTGCTGGTTGCGTTGCTGGTCTTTACAGCACCATATCGGGAATTACGGATGACAGCTGGTCCACCACATCTACGTTAATCGCGCCCTCACGTATGACGAGAAAGATGGTGTCATCCCCTGCAATAGTACCCAGAACATCCTTCAGATTGGAAGAGTCAATGTTCGAGGCTATGCTGCTGGCAAAACCCGGACGGGTCCTTATTACGGCCATATTGCCCGAAAACTGTATGGATTTGAACCCTGGAGCCGGCAGTATATCAACCGGCGCATGGGGTTTGTGAACCCTGCGGTAAGCCGTCTCTTCAGGTATGGCATAGACATACTGTCCATCGGCATTGGCCGTTTTCACAATCTTCAACTGCTTCATGTCGCGAGAGAGCGTGGCCTGCGCCGCCACTATTCCCTGACGCGCCAAAGCCCTGATTACCTCATCCTGCGAACCAAGTTCGCTGGACGTGACAATCAGACGCAATGCTGCAAGTCTGTCTTTCTTTGTTATCTTCCGCATGGATAATTATTCATTAAACGACTGCAAAATTATAAATAAATATGCAGACCGCCAAACTTTCAATGTTGTTTTTTTGCATTTATATGAATATTTTTTCAATTTCGCCGCATAAAGGCTATATCATACATGGTCCTTGTACTGTATACGAAGACAGGGACAGATTGGGACCTGTTGCAATTTGGGCACGATTGCACTATAATCAGGGCCCTTTTACAATGTAAAAGGGGCACGATTGAAACGCAAAAGGGGCACAATTGAAACGCACCCCGATTCTCTTTATATTATAATGTATAAGATACCGGAAAAAGAAAAGACCTCCGAAAGTCGTGTTTGTGACTAACGGAGGTTCTCCTCTTACAATAAGGTCGGGGTGACCGGACTCGAACTGGCGACCCCTACGTCCCGAACGTAGTGCGCTACCAACTGCGCTACACCCCGAAGAAAGCCTTATGCTTTCCAATTGCGATGCAAAATTACTACTTTTTTTTCAAAGTACGAAGAAAATTAGAAGAAAATTAAAAAAAAGTTTGAAAAAATTTGGCAGGTTCAGAAAAAGGTAGTACCTTTGCACCGCAATCAAGGGAAGTACACGAACATAGGGGTGTAAAAGGGAGTGCACCGAACTTGTATTGCAAATGGTGCCATAGCTCAGTTGGTAGAGCAAAGGACTGAAAATCCTTGTGTCACTGGTTCGATTCCCGTTGGCACCACAAAGAAACCCGCAAGTTATCTTGCGGGTTTCTTTTATATATATACCACTTATAGAATAGGTATCAAAAAGAGAAGGTAACAATCACTTGTCACCTTCTACATAATTCTCCATAAAGAGATGTTCTCCATCAAATACCACATAGGTAAACTGCCATATCCAGTCGCCGAGGATAAACATTCTGGTCTGACGGGTAAGCATCAAATCCAGTTCTATGTGCCTATGGCCAAACAGAAAACAGTCAACGTCAGGATGGGTGTGCAGGTATTTCTTTGCAAACAGCACGAGATACTCCTTGTTTTCACCCATATATGGCGGCTCTTTACCATCCGCACGCTTCAGCCTTGAGTGCTTCGCCCAATTCAATCCCAATGCCATGCCCCAACGTGGATGCAGGGCATTCAGCGTCTTCTGGCAGAAACGGTTATGGAAAAGCCATTTGAGAATCTTGAATTTCGGGTCCGGATCGCCCAGCCCATCGCCATGCGCGAGGAAGAAAGTCTTGCCGTGCAGTTCTATGGTGGCAGCGGTACGGTGCAGAATCACGCCACACTCCTGCTCAAGGTATCCATAAGTCCACATGTCATGGTTACCCACGAAATAGTGGACTTCAACGCCCATATCGGTCAACTCTGACAGTTTTCCGAGAAAACGCGTATAGCCTTTCGGCACAACATAACGGTACTCGTTCCAGTAATCGAACATGTCACCGAGCATATACACCGCTTCCGCCTTACACTTTATCTCATCAAGGAAGCGCACAAGACGGCGTTCCTGTGTCCGGTGATGCTCAATGGCAAGCGAGCCGAGGTGTGCATCGGCAATGAAATAGATATTCTTTGCCGCACCGTGGTCGTCTTCCACTTTATTGTTTCGTCTGTCTGGTCCTTCCATATTGATGATATTGATTTATCGTTTATTCAAATCCGAGTTCCACACGTGCCTCTTCCGTCATCATGGACTTGTCCCATTCTGGCTCAAAGACCATGTTGACCTCAGCCGACTTTACACCATTGACGGCTGAAACCTTCGTGCGCACATCCTCTATTATGAAGTCCGCAGCCGGACATGAGGGGGCAGTGAAGGTCATATCTATATCAAGCGCACCGTCCAAAGACAGGTCTATCTTGTAGATAAGGCCGAGGTCATATATATTTACGGGTATCTCCGGGTCGAAAACTGTCTTAAGCACATCTATGATACGCTGCTCCGCCTGTGTATGTTCTTCCTGTGTCATTTTCTATATTATAAATAATGTGTAAATATCATGTGCCGGCCGCAGGGTCATATCTTCCCTTCCTCACGATAAGAGTAGTATTCCCCGTCGGTCAGTATGAGGTGGTCCAGTAAATGTATGCGCATGGTCGCACAGGCATCTGCCACCTTTTTCGTAATCATATCGTCTTCGCGGCTCGGTCTTACACTGCCACTGGGATGATTGTGCGCCAAGGCTATGACAGTAGAATTGGCCTGCAACGCCTCTTTCATTATCATTCTCACATCCACAGCCGTCTCCGTCAGTCCGCCATGCGACAGTCTTATGGTACGGAGATGCCTGAACGACTGGTTCATAAGCACCACGAACGCCTCTTCAACATCAAGGTCACGCACCATCAGATGCAGGTGTTCATAAATGGCCTGTGGGTTTCCGAGCGTCGTACGCACTGGTTTCTCCTCACTCTCACGGCGTTTTCCGAGTTCGCAAGCGGCAAGAATCGTCACGGCTTTGGCCTCACCGATGCCACAATACCGTGTCAGTGCCGCCATGTTCATACGGCTAAGTGTGGCTATACTGTTGCCACAGTCATTGAGAATACGCTTCATCAAGTCAACGGCCGTCTCCTTTTGGTTGCCTGAACCGATGAGGATACCGAGCAGTTCGGCCGTAGACAGCGTCCCGGCACCATGCGCCACAAGCCTCTCACGGGGGCGATCATCCTCCGCCCACTGCGTTATAGTGAGGTTTTTGCCACCGTCTTGTGGCATGACCTCATTAACAGCCTCCGGTGAAGGCTCGTAATATTCGCTGACTTTCCATTCTGTCATGGCTACGGAATAATTTCTGTATCACTTGTAAAATGTCTCTTCAAACGCATGAAACTCATCCTTTCCACGAAGACAACGCTTCCACCAAGCCTCAATGAAGCCGAAACCGTAGCCCATCAATTGCACAAAGGCAGCGGCAATGCTTATGAAACCTATCTTCAGCGAACGGTTCTTTATCGTAGAATCAACGCAGATAACGCCGGAATAGAGCAATATGGGCATCCACGGAACAGCGCAAAGCCAATACCAACGATGCACATCGTCATACTCCATCAATAGCCTTCCCACTGCGGAAACGAGCACAAGGGCTATCACCCCGACAGTGAACAGCATAGGAAGAAGGTGCACCGGTTTAAGTGTTCCGGGATGACGTTTCGACAGATTTATCCGGGCTATGCCGCTATTATATACCTGTCGGAAGAATTTCCGGAAATCCGTGCGACGCTTATGCCACACCCATGCACCGGGAAAAAGACGGGATGAGCATCCTGCCTCGATGATACGGTAAGAGAAATCGATGTCCTCACCGAAACGCATAGGGCTGAACCCACCAAGATTCAGATAGACATCGCGACGTATTCCCATATTGTATGAGCGCGGATAGAACCTGTCCAGTTTCTTCTTTCCGCCACGAATACCGCCCGTAGTGAAGAAACTCGTCATGGAATAGCTTATGGCTTTCTGCACAGGAGAGAACGAGGGATGCGACGCATCAGCCCCTCCAAAGGCATCACACGCTTGCAAAGACAGTTCATCATCAACGGCTTGCAGATACCCGTCAGGCAGAACCACGTCACTGTCCAATATAATAAGATAATCGCCATTGGCTCTTTCAGCGCCGTAGTTGCGGCTTTGTCCGGGACCGGAGTTCGACTTTTCATAGTAAGAGAGAGCCAGACGGCCCTCATATCTTCGGCAGACATCGTAGCAATCCACAGTAGAACCGTCCTCCACTATTATCACTTCAAATTCTGGACCCGACTGACGTGTAAGACTGTCAAGCAGTTCTTCCACCTCGTCCGGCCTGTTGAAAACTGGTATGATAATGCTGTATCTCATCTATATTGGGATTATTGTGGCAGAATCAATGCCGTTCCGAAAAGTTCCGGCACTGCAATTATACGGAAAAAGTGAAGAACGAAAAACACGGAAGCCCATCAATCGCACATTACATCAGCAAAATCCGGATAGCTCCACTGCCTTTCCTTCTTCACTTTCCTCTATCAGGCACAGCCTAACTATTCCTTCACACGCTGCAGATAACTTCCATCACGTGTGTCTACCTGCACGAGTTCACCCTCATTTATGAACAAGGGAACGCGGATTTCAACACCTGTTTCGAGTGTTGCAGGCTTAAGAGTATTGGTTGCGGTATCACCCTTCACACCAGGCTCAGAGTGCATCACACGCAGAACTGTCTTCACTGGCATTTCTGCATAAAGCACAGTCTCGGTATCAGCGTCACTGACAACCTCAACGATATCAGACTCTTTCATATACTCAACACCCGTAACGAGGTCAGCAGCAATAGGAGTCTGGTCATAAGTCTCTTGGTTCATGAAGATATAGTCCTCACCTTCCTTGTACAAGTACTGGTAAGGGCGACGCTCAATGCGTACATCTTCAAGTTTCTCTCCAATGTTGAAGCGGCGCTCAAGCACACGGCCATCGCTGACATTCTTCAACTTTATATTCATAATTGTGTTGCCCTTGCCCGGCTTGCGGTGCTGAAAATCGACGCAAACCCAAATGCCGCCATCCATGCGAACAGCGACTCCCTTCTTAATGTCCTGTGAATTAATCATTGTTATTGTTGTTTTTGTTATGTACACGTATATCGTTGCAAAGTTAACAAAAATACTTTAGAAAAACGTTCCTTTACCACTAATTTAGCACTTTCGGACACTAATTTCCCCACTTTTCTTGCATAATCAAAAAGAAATAAGTACCTTTGCACCCTGAATTGCGTAAAGTATCCAACAACAAGAGGGATTATGCCATCAATAGCGGATACCGAAGGAATCGTCAACATAACAAAAAAATACAAGATATCTTAAACAAAAATGAAAAGAACATTTCAACCACACAACCGCCGTCGCGTTAACAAGCACGGCTTCCGTGAGCGCATGGCAACTAAAAACGGCCGCCGCGTACTCGCTTCCCGTCGTGCGCAGGGACGCAAGAAACTCACAGTCAGTGACGAACACCACGGAAAGTAAGGCCTAAAGCCTTCCTATCCAAAGGATGCCGGCGGTACAACCGCAATAAAGCAGCCTGTCTTTTCCTTTTGGAAACGGCAGGCTGCTTTATTTGCTATGGTGGGTTCTGCAACTCCCATAGCACACCCTGTTCCTGTTTCAACTATCAAACCGCCCTCGGCCAAGAAGCGGGAAGCTGGCAAAGCTGGTTTATAGCACCCACCATACACTACACAAAGAAGATGCAAGAACAGGAAAACCGGCACGGAGATGTAAACTATTCGGTTTGACATGACACTTTTTCTGTTAAACCTTTGCCACTTTGCAATATTTTGATTAACTTTGCATCCAAATCAATAACACATCAGGAACAGCAACACTTATGAACAGTGTAATAATAGAAGACAACACAAGCAATCTGTCGGCCAAAGAATATGAAGGTTATCAAGCATTCATCTACTGCTACAAAGGTTCTTGCATCCTCTCATACAATGAGGGAAAACACGAAATGTGCAGCGACAGTTGCGCCATAATCCTAAACAGCAAGTTCCTCAAAGGAGTGAAGCCAACACCGGATTTCGAGTGCGAGGTAATCTACATCGAAGAGAGTTTCCTGCGCCAAAGCGAGCCACGCAACCCTTACATTATCCAAGGTATGCTGTCACTGTACACTCTTCCTGTCATGACACTGAACGAACAGGAGGCCACATTGTGCAAAGCCTTGTTCAAGAACTTCAACATCCGCCTCGGAAACACGCAGCACAAGTTCTACGAAGACATTCTCCGCACATCAGTACACATGCTGTTACTTGACCTGTACGACTTCCATGCACGCATACATGAAAGCGACAACACCTCGATAAGTGCAGCAAGTATCATGGCAAAGTTCATCAATATGCTGGAAGCAAAAGAGTACCGCAACAACAGAGAGGTGGCCTATTACGCCGAAAAGCTGTGCGTTGTACCGAAATATCTCTCTGAGGTATCAAACAAAGTCAGCGGATTCTCTGCATCATATTGGATTAACCGCTATGCCTCACAGGACATAAACGAGGCGTTGAGAAAGAACGAATACCCGGTGGCGGACATAGCACAGATGTTCCATTTCACCTCAACATCATACTTCAACCGTTACGTCAAGCGCAACCTCGGCTCATATCCGTCCGAGTTAAGAGGGCAATAAGCACCGACAGCGCACAAGGGCCATATAACAGAAATGCCCTGACTACATTGCAACCAAATGGTTACGGCAAATGTAGGCAGGGCATTTTTCATGCAAATTTGGGCACTTTCGCAACATGGGGTGTACAACAGCACTTTCCGTACATCATTTACCGGCATTCCGACCTTGCCATCGTCTACCGACATAAACACGTAACTGCCACGGCACAAAGGTGCCGTCATAACAAAACTTAAAGATACTTTATTTCGTTTTATTTGCATAACTGCCCGAAGTTTTATTTGTCCATATCACAATTAATTATTAACTTTGCACTTGGAATGTACCATACCGTTACACACCTCCATAACAAACTTACCGGACAATGATTACAGTAAAAATAATAAACAAAGGCAGACAGCCACTCCCCGCATACGCCACACCGCAGAGTGCAGGCATGGACGTGCGTGCAAACAATGAAGACCCCATAACGCTGAAGCCTCTTCAGCGCCGCCTTATACCCACAGGACTGTTCATAGCCCTGCCCGAAGGTTACGAGGCTCAGGTGCGGCCACGTAGCGGACTGGCTCTGAAGCACGGCATAACGGTGCTGAACACACCCGGAACGATAGACGCGGACTACCGCGGAGAGATTGGTGTGGTACTGGTAAACCTGTCTGATACGGATTTCACAGTGAACCCCGGCGAACGCATTGCACAGATAGTCATAGCACGGCATGAGCAGGCTGACCTGCAGATTGTGACGGAACTTGACGAGACTGAGCGCGGAGCAGGCGGCTATGGACACACGGGAGTGAAGTGACCGCTTATCAGTCTATCCTTGATACTTGACAAATGAAAAGAGCATTATTCCTTTTCCTACTCGCAACGGCTGCACTAATGCAATCCGTTGCGGCCGACAGCGATACCAAGTATCGCTATTATTACATCGAGGCAGTGCGCCAGCAGGATATGGGGAACTATGGTCTTGCCTTTGAACTGTTCAACCGATGCAAGGCCATTGAACCCGATGCCCCGGAGACGAACTTCGCCCTGGGAATGTTATACATAAGGGCGCAACAGGACTCCATTGGCACAACAATGATAAAACGTGCCACAGAACTGATGCCCGACAACACTGAATATGCTGAAAGGCTGGCCAACATATACCTATATAAAGAAAACATAGACTCGGCGACTGCCGTCTATGAAAAACTGACAGAGCAACAACCGGACCGCACGGATTATCTGGAATTGCTACTGAGAATATACGACCAGCAACGCAATTACCAGAAAATGCTATCCACTCTCAACAAACTGGAACTGCAAGAGGGCCAGTCTGAAGAGATTACGCTGTCAAAGATGCAGGTCTATTCGCACATGGGTGACCAGCAAGGGGCATACAAAGAGATAAAGGGGCTGGTGGATGCACACCCCTATGACAAGAACCTGCAAGTGATGATGGGCAACTGGCTCGTAAGCAACGGACGCAAAGAGGAGGCTCTCAAGACTTTCCTTGACGTGCTGCAAGAGGAGCCTGACAACGCGCAGGGGCAGGTGTCGCTGATGGACTTATACCGTGCTGACGGAAAAACGCATGAGGCTGACAGCCTGTTGTACTACATGCTGGTCAATCCCCGCACCGAACCGTCAACGCGTGTCACCATGATGCGCGAATGGGTAAGGGACAGCGAAGAACGCGGAGGGGACTCTTTGCGCGTCATGCAGATGTTCGACCGGGTGCTGGCACTGCCACAGAAGACATCTGAAGTGGCCGAAATGAAAGTGGCTTACCTCATGCTAAAGAAAGCGCCAAAGGACTCTATCAAAAGCGGTTGGGAACAAGTACTGCGGATTACGCCTGAATACGTAGGGGCAAGACTGCAACTTATCACCCTGCTATGGGAGGACAGCATAGACGAAAACGTTATACGCGAATGCAAGAAGGCCGTGGAATACGTGCCTGACGAACCATTACTGTACTATCACCTCGGCGTGGCGCAATACATCAACAAGCATGATGACGATGCAATAGCCACGCTGAAACGCGGCATAAGCAACATCTCCAAGGATACCAAGGCCAGTGTGGCGGCGGACATATACTCCGTTCTCGGGGACATACTGCACAAGCAGAACCGCATACAGGAGTCTTACGCAGCATACGACAGTTGTCTTATACACAACCCTGACAATGTCTTGTGCCTCAACAACTATGCCTATTTCCTGTCTTTGGACGCCAAGAGCCTCAAGAAAGCGGAGAAGATGAGTTACAGGGCAATAACGGCAGCACCGAACAACGGCATTTATCTCGACACGTACGCATGGATTCTATATAAGCAGGAACGCTATGAGGAAGCCAGAATATACATCGAGCAGGCCATAAAAAGCGAACAGCAGAGTGGCATAGCACCGTCTGACACCATCAATGGCGACACGGCAGCAGTGGCAGCGAAACCTGACAGCACAGCGACAACAGCCGAAGTGGTGGTTTCCGGGGAAATACTCGAACACGCTGGGGACATTTATTTCAAGCTGAACCGTAAGGAAGAAGCTCTGGAAATGTGGAACAAGGCACTCAAAAACGGCGTAGAAGACGAGGCCACACTACGCAAAAAGATTAAAAGACAGAAACTTTAAAAACATTAAAAGGTGATGAAACATATCGCAACAGCACTCTTCGCTGCATTAATTCTGACCGCCTGCGGTTCAAGCAAAGTGGTGCAGACGGGCACAAAAGGAGGCATTGCCGTAAACAACGGCAAGCAGGAAGAGCAGAAAGGCATAGACTATCTGCGCCAAATCAGTGACAATGCCATCTACAGCAAGAACATAGTGACGCCCATTGATTTCTCACTATCAGCCTTGGGCAAGGACATCAGTGTCAGCGGAAAACTGCAAATGCGAAAGGATGAGGTCATACGCATAACGTTGACACCATTCGGCATCATGGAGGCGGGACGTATAGAGTTCGCCCCGGACTACGTACTTGTAGTGGACAGAATAAACAAGCAGTATGTCAAAGCCACATATCAGGACGTTGACTTCCTGAAAAGCAACGGCATGGACTTCTACACTCTCCAGTCACTTTTCTGGAACGAACTGTTCCTTCCGAACAAGAAAACGGTGTCAGACTCTGACCTTTCCGTCTTCAACGTGGATATGCAGGCAAAAAACAACCGCCCTGTGGCGATGAAGACTGGCAGCCTTGACTTCTGCTGGACCACCGATGTGGAGCGCAAGGCGATAAAGAACACGGAGATAACATACCGAAAAGGCACTGCGCAACAGTCCACAATGTCTTTCCTCTATGACCACTTCATGCCCATGGGCACAAAGAAATTCCCGACAAAAGAGGTGCTTACATTCAACTCCAACTCAGCAGGAACGGGCAAAATCGTACTCAACATAGAGATGAACCGCCTATCTGACGATGCCAACTGGGACACGAAAACAACAGTATCAAGCAAATATACGCAGGTATCAGCAAAGGAAGCACTGTCCAAAATCGTAGGACAGTAAGGACTGACAGTACACCTTCCCCATAAAACACAGATATTTCCAATGAACAGACTACTCCTGATTACAATCTCACTTCTGTTATGCCTTGCACCGTGTGAGGCACAACAGAAGAAGAATACAGCAAAAAAGGCGGCGGTAACACGTACCACTGCACGAAAGAAGACAACAACACGGAAGACAACCGTAGCGAAGAAGCAATCAGGCAAGAAGAGAACCACATTCAAAAAAGGTACTGTCTCCAACTCATCCATATCAGGATTACGCAACGAACAGGCCAAAATAAAGCAGACCATACGCAAACAAGAGCAAGCATTGCGTGCAAACAAGGCGCAGGTGCAGCAGAAACTGAAAGACCTTGAACGCATAAGCAGCGACATGACACGCCGCCAACACTCAATAGACTCTATCAACTCGGACCTGCACCGCATAGACAACAACATTGGACTGCTGTCATCACAACTCGACAACCTACAGAAACAACTGGAAGAACGCAAGGCGAGTTACGTGAAATCAATGCGCTATATGGCGAAACAACGTAACATACATAGCCAGCTCATGTTCATTTTTTCAGCAAAAAGCCTTACGGAAACATTCCGAAGGATGCGCTTCATGAGGCAATATGCAGCATATCAGCGCACGCAAGGCAAGGCCGTGCAGGAGAAACAAAGGCAGATGGACGAGAAAAGACAGCAACTGCATGCCACACGTGGGCAAAAATCCGTAATGCTTACAAAGGGACACCGCGAGCATGCTGCCCTTGCTAACCAGAAGGATGAACAGAAACAACTTGTGTCTTCACTGCAAAAGCAACAGAAAACGATAGCAGCGATACTGGACGAGCAGAAGAAAAAGGATGCCACCATAAACGCACAGATTGACAAACTCATAGCAGAAGAGATAGAACGTGCCCGACAGCGTGCCATAGCAGAGGCAAAACGGAAGGCCGAACAGGCTGCTGCAGCCAAGCGAAGGGCTGCGGAACTGGCGCGGAAGAAAGCGGAAGCGGAGGCAAGGGCACGTGATAATGCACGCCGGATAGCCGAAGCCAAAGCGGCAGAAGAACGCGCCAAGGCGGCCGCAAGGGCGGAAGCACGCAACGCTGAAGCAAAGGCAAGGGCGGAACAGATGGCACGTGAGGCGGAGGCCACACGCATAGCAGCAGAGAAAAAGGCCGTAGTGGACAATGAAAGGGCGGAAAAAGACGTGGCGGAAGCAAAGAGGGAATCATACAATACCATAAACTTCTCAAGCGTGGACCGCGCCTTGAGCGGGCAGTTCGAGTCAAACAAGGGACGCCTGCCCTCCCCTATCGCAGGCGGACGCATAGTAAGTCACTTCGGCCAACATGGCGTTGAAGGGTTGCCAGGCGTAGTGCTCGACAACAAAGGCATCAACATTCTCGGTAGCAGAGGGGCTGCTGCGCGTGCCATATACAACGGAGAAGTATCGGCAGTGTTCAACGCCGGCGGCAGTTGGGGAGTGCTTGTGCGCCACGGCCGCTACATTTCTGTGTACTGTAACCTATCTTCCGTCAGCGTATCTAAAGGCCAAAGCGTCTCAACAAGACAGGCTTTGGGAACGGTAGGACGTGACAACATCCTACAATTCCAACTCAGGCAGGAGCGTGCCAAGTTGAACCCAGAGGCGTGGTTGGCACGATAAGAATACTATTGTACATATAAACAGAACGGTAAAACCGATGGAACGTCTTTTGTTCCATCGGTTTTACCGTTTGAATATGAACCGTGTGACACCGCTTATGTAACGGCATAGCGGTCAGTCAAAGAGTAGAAATGGCGACAATCTTGCCAACATCTCCTTATTGAAGGATTTAAGAAACGCCATATCCTGCACTGAACGGATGGAGCCGGAGGTGCGACGAAGGGCGACAATGTCCCTTGCCTGCGTATAGTTCAACAAGGGATGCGCCTGCAATTCCTTCAGCGTCATGCTGTTTATATGCAGCAGCGGGAAATTGTGAGAGGCTGTCATGTATGGCAAAGCCGTCTCAGGAAAGTTGCGTATGACAAGCAACTCGTCAGTAGCGACAAAGGCTTGGCGGTGCTGACGCAACTCTACTATGCGGCGGGCGAAGTAAGATCCGATGCCCGGAATGCGCTTCAACAGGGTGGTATCGGCAGTGTTTATGTCGACCTTGGCATCATCCATAGTCAGTTTTGGGGGGTATTGCTGCCGTGAAGGCGTTGCGGTTGACGTCGGAACGTGGCTATCCGCAGGCTTGAAGGTACTTCCCTCGCCTATCACATCTGCTGCCATCACCTCGCTCTTTATACTGATATAAGGTTCAAGACGGCGGTACTGTGCAAGCGTAAGGCCATAAAGACGTGCGAAATCCTGTGGCTTACGGAAGTGTCCGCCATGCGCTCTGTACTTGTATATGCTGCGTACCTGCCACGGTTTCAGGCCCAGTCGCAAGAGAGTGGAACTGTCAGCGGTGTTTGGGTCAAACGCAAACAGACGGGCGGCAAGGCCATCCTCGGATGCGGAAGCGGAACCATCACCATAACCTATGTCCTGCTGCGCATAATAGCCGCTGCCTTTTTCTCCCTTATAAGAATAATGACTGCGGCGGTTTTCTTTTTTATATATACGGCTGACTACATCACTGTGACGCACGAATGTCCACGTAAGTGTAGCACTGATTACCACAAGTACCACAAACGCCAGACCGAGTCTGTCACTCCCACGCATACGTCCGAAGCCCTTATTCCGCAATAATCGCATTGTAATGTATTGGAAACTGTTTACACTATCGGCAGCGATGTGCCGTTTATCTTCTGGTAGAAGTCCAGCGCAAAGACGTCTGTCATGCCGGAGATGAAGTCCACCGCCGCCATTATACGGGTATCTACGTCTGGCGCGTTTATCTCATACTGGCTGCTGACACGCATCAGTAACTGCTTTGAATAGAAGCGGTCAGGATTCACCACTGCGTCAATCAACTGTTCCATGAGCGTTGTCATGACGCGATAGCCGGCCAATTCCACATCAAGGACGGGCTTTGAGCGGTAGATTCTGTTGAAAGCCACCTCAGAACATTGCCGGTAAGCATCCCGCTGGCGGGCGTTGATGCTCTTTATAAGTGACCCTTGAAAAGTGCCGTTCATTATGGAATCCTCGTTTGCAAGGAAGGCTGCAGCGCACTCGTTCTCCAGTTTCCCAATGACACTGGCACGCATATAGACTATCTGCTCGTTCTTGTCCGTTATGTTTTCTGACTCTATACGGCTGAGAATGCGTTGTCTTATGTCCTCGTCAAAGAAGTTCAGAAACAGATTCCGGGTCTCATCGTAAGACAACAGTTTCAGTTTATGGGCATCCTCTATATCCATTATCTCATAGCAGATGTCGTCCGCCGCCTCTACAAGATACACAAGCGGATGACGGGCATAACGCAACGGTTCGCCTTCTTTGGAGAGACGTATCATTCCAAGTTTGTCAGCCACAGTACGGAAGGTTTCCGCTTCTGACGCAAAAAAGCCGAACTTGCCATGGTCTCCGGCGCACACTGAGGCGAAAGGGTATTTCACTATGGAGGCAAGCATGGAGTATGTCATGACAAAACCGCCGGTACGTCTGCCCGAATAACGGTGTGTCAGCAGGCGGAAGGCATTGGCGTTCCCCTCGAAATGTATCAGGTCGTTCCACAAGTCGGACGAGATTATCGACTGAAGGTCCGCTCCTTTGCTCTCAGTGAAGAAAGATTGTATCGCTTTTTCGCCCGAATGGCCGAACGGAGGATTGCCAAGGTCATGTGCAAGGCATGCCGTAGAGACGATGGTACCAAGTTCTTCTATGCGCGTTCCGGCCAAATCAGGGTTGCGGTGTATTACATCCCGCGCTATGTCACTGCCTAAAGACATGCCCACGCTGGCCACTTCCAGGGAGTGTGTCAGGCGGTTGTGCACGAAGATGCTGCCCGGAAGCGGGAACACTTGCGTCTTGTTCTGCAGACGGCGGAATGGTGCGGAGAAGATAAGACGGTCATAGTCGCGCTTGAACTCCGACCGCTCGTCATGGCGTTCGGGGTGGTGCGTGTCGCCGTTTCCGCCGCTATTGCCGGTGGAATGGTATGACTGCCCGAGGCGTTTGTTGGAGATAAGTGATTGCCAGTGCATGGTTTAGGATTGGATTTTCTTTGTTGTTGTTTTTTTCTGCGGGTGGAACGGATATCCCATACAGCATAGCTATGCGGATTGATAGATACCCCCCATTACGCAATAGAGCCCCTTTCACACTGTAAAAGGGGTCTGATTACAGTGTAAAAGGGGCTCTTTTACCGGGTCAAAGCAATGCTTTCATATCGTAAGTCACCGATGCTTCTTTAATCACGTGAAACTGATTACGCCACCGGCGTCACCGATTGGTTTTTCGGGAGCATTCTGTTCTCCGTCCACATTGTTGAAACCGGACACGAGATGTGACAGGTCTTCCAGTTTCTGCCGGGTACGACCATACGTCGGACTGTTCTCTACTGCAATGATAAGATCCTCATTGTCCAGGTCATCAGGCGAGAACAGAAAGATATTAGGGCGGCGTTTCTGCGGCGTATTGTTACCGTCAGGACCGTAATAATATCTCAGTCTTTCGGCCTTCTTGGCATTTTCTTCCTCTTCTTCCGCTATCCTTTGCAGTTCCTCAGCGGTATGTTTCTTCACACGGTCGGCCAGTTCGTCGGTCACATCAGCCAGTCCGAAGCCAGTAGCAAGTATCGTTACCTTCACCTTGTCGCCAAGAGTAGGATCGTTTGCGACTCCCCATTTGAGTTCAAAGTTAGTGCCGAACTGCTCCATGAAGTCGTTCACGTCGTTCATTTCATCCATCATCAGACCCTTATGCGGCCCGTCGTCGTTGTGGAAAGAGATTGAGAGAAGCACCTTCTTTGAGTGGTACACGTCATTATCGTTGAGCAACGGTGAATTGAGTGCATCGTCAATGGCGCGTTTAACACGTCCGTCTCCCTCGCCATATCCTGTTGACATGATGGCCACGCCACCGTCCTTGAGCACTGTCTTGACATCATTGAAGTCAAGGTTTATCTGTCCATGCACGGTGATTATCTCTGCAATGCTCTTCGCTGCCACACTGAGTGTGTCGTCAGCCTTGGCAAATGCCTCCATCATCGAGAGGTCTCCGTATATCTGGCGCAGGCGTTCGTTGTTGATAACGAGCAGCGCATCAACGTTCTTCGCCATCTCCTCGACACCGTCAAGTGCCTGGTTTATCTTCTTCTTTCCCTCGAACTTGAACGGTATCGTAACGATACCTACCGTCAATATGCCCATTTTCTTGGATTCACGGGCTATCACCGGTGCTGCACCTGTGCCTGTACCACCGCCCATTCCGGCAGTGACGAATGCCATTTTGGTGCCGTCTGAAAGCATACGCTGAACATCCTCTATACTCTCTTCCGCCGCTTCCCTTGCACGTTCAGGACGGTTTCCGGCTCCGAGGCCTTCCGAACCGAGTTGCAGATGCACCGGCACAGGGGAGTCGTTCAACGCCTGTGCATCGGTGTTACATAGCACGAATGACACATCATGTATGCCTTCACGGTACATGTGGTTCACTGCGTTGCCACCACCACCGCCAACGCCTATTACCTTTATTATGCTTTTTTCCTTTTCGGCTGGGCCGAAGTCGAGGATATTATTATTTAAACCTGACATAGTATAATGTTGTTTATGATTGTTGGTTGTTTAGTTGTCCGGCCGTTGGGCTACAGGTTGTCCGGTCATAATGGCCACATAACCCCAGAACGGCCAAACGGTCTTACATCCGTATTTATTCATCCGGTGCGGTGAATGATGAGAGCCATTTGACTACCTTTGTCCCGAAGCCGGGCTTCCGGTTCTTTATCTCTTCCTGTCTGCGCCGTTCTTCCTCTGCAAGGCGTTCGGCTTCCTCATCCGCCTTGCGCTGGGCCTCTGCGGCAGCAGCCACTCTTTCCGCCGCAGCTTTCTCCGCTGCGGTCTGTACAACGCCTGGAGGCAGGCTGTTAGGGTCGCGCACTTGCGCTTCGTTGGCATTTGCATCACTTGACACAGTGGCCACATTTTCTCCGAAGATGTCCTGTGGTTTTGTCTCTTCTGCAGGGACATAACAGTTCTGATCGCCCTTGGCAAGAAGTCCGAGGAGGGTGTTCATGGTGCCATCATGTGCGTTTATCTCGAAGTTCGTGGAACTTATTGTGTAAGTAACGAACTGAGCCATGCGCACTTTCTCTATACTTGTATGCTGACGGAAAGCCACATCCATGTTCTTCATGTTGGCTGCTCCGCCTGTAAGTATTATGCCGCCGAGTATTTTATCAGCGAAATCAGCGGGAATCTGGTTCCAAACATTGGCTATTATCTCCTGTACTCTGGCCTCAATGATGTCTACAAAGCGTGAACTCTCTACCTTTCTGTCACGGTCAATGTCGTATTTCAGAGTGGTATCGATATCTTCTGGTGTGGTATAAGCGGAGGCATAGCGCAGTTTGAGTTTCTCTGCATCAGGCTCTTCCACCTGTAGTGAGCAGATATCCTTGGTTATATTGTTGCCGCCAAGGGGTATGACTGCTATATGACGGACTATGTTCTTATAATAGACCATGACGGTTGTGGTGTCCGCACCCATATCGACAAGGACACAGCCGCTACGTTTCTCTATCGGCGTGAGGACAGCATCGGCAAGGGCAAACGGCGCAAGATATATCTCAGCGAGTTTCACTCCGGCTATCTCAAAGCAGGTATTAAGTTTCTGATAGTGCCTTTTACTCTGCAATATGTTCAGGAAATTACCGTCAAGACGTGAACATTGTATGCCTACCGGCTCTGTCTGCATCAGCGCATCAGCCCTATACTCCTGCACCTCCACGTCAAGTATTTCCATATCAGGGTACTCCATACTCCTGTTCTGGTCCATCATCTCGACTATAAGTTGCTGGGTAACGGGCATAACACTGCGTATATCCTTCACTATTACATTGCGTTCAGAGTGTATAGACTGCCCGCCGACACCGATATAGACATGTTTTATGCCTGATTTCAGTTGTCCTTTGAGCCTCTGCACGATGTTTGTGATACACTGTACGGTCTTGTCTATATTATAGACCACACCGTTTCTAATGCACTGTCTGGCGTCCTCACTGACCATAGCGAGTACTGCAATGCTGCCATCAGACTTCTTCTGTCCGGCAATACCTTTGATTTTTGTTGAGCCAAGTTCTATGGCTACGACGAAATTCTTTGCTGACATATTTATATCCTAATTGTTTTTGTTTTCTTTAATTATGCTTTTCCCGCTTCCTGCACACTATCTGGTTACAGTATTCGAGGTTTATATAGTCATATTTATTCCATCCCGCATACTTCAATCCTTCCCGATAGAAGAGTTCAAGGCGGTGCATCTGCTTCTTGACAAAGGCACTTACAGCCTCTCGCCGTTTTTCGTTATCGACACTTACGGGCAGTTGTCCTATGTTGACAACATGGTCTCCGACGCGCGGAACCAGCTCAACGGTCTTGTCTGGCAGCACGTTTATCTGCTCAATCTGGTTGCGCCAGAGGTCGTCAGCCATCAGTTCCTGTGCGAGAAGATAAACATATCGGCAGGCATAGTGTGTCGTTATGCTCCCCGTGGCGATTATCATGTCGCTGATATATTGCGAGTTTGGCATCACGCCTCCGTTGTCATCTATATAGTAGTCCTCACCTGTCATGCTCTTGACACGCACTATCGGCGTTCGTTGCGTGATGGTAATGCAGACGTGGTTGTCATCGGTAGCATAGCATTGTGCAGTCTTCACGAACGGCATTCCCTTAAGAGTCTGCTCTATCTGACGCGGATTTATATCCTTCATGCGCTTTGCCAGCGGATAGAGACGGCTGCGGTCGAGAAGCGTCTTCACCTCTGCGGAATTGAGAAAGCCATTAACATTCTCGTCAGCTATGTTGATAATGGCTTTCGTACACACCGCATCCTCCTTCGAAGGTTTGTTCCACGAAGTGACGGCTACGACGAGATAAACGGCTATTACCACGTCAAACGCGACGAGGAAGGTCTTCTTCCAGTTAATGTTTATCTTCAATTATCTTGGCTATTTCAGGTACATAATTGTCCAAATCACCTGCACCGAGGATTACAAGCACGTCAAAATCGCGGCTTTTCACAAGGTCAGGCACGTCTTCCTTGTGTATCATGCTCTTCTCAACACCCGGTTTCAGACGGTCATATATCAGTTGTGAAGTCACACCCGGGATGGGTTGCTCCCGCGCTGGGTATATGTCGCAGAGTATAACCTCATCCAATTGCGACAGTGCTTCAGCGAAATCAGCATAGAAATCACGTGTTCTTGTGTAGAGATGCGGCTGGAATATGGCGGTGATGTGACGGTCATGGTACACCTCGCGCATACTCTTGGCACTCTGGTAAATCTCTTTCGGATGGTGGGCATAGTCTGACAGCACCACGTGTTTGTCTGTTCTGAGAGCGAAATCGAAACGACGGTCCACACCTTTGTATGTCTTCATGCCGTAGCGCAGTTCTTCCGCGCTGCAACCGTTAAGTTGTGCCATAGCCATTGCACCCACACCGTTGTCAATATTGATTGGAACGGGCTGTCCAAGCGTTATGCCACGGACGCTTTCAATAGGTGATATGAAATCGAACGTTATCTCTCCACGCTCTATCTTTATGTTCTCCGCATGGAAGTCACCGTCTTCTATACCATAAGTATAGGTACGCACGCCCTCAGGCACATCGGCTTTCATCTCCAGTCCTGTATGTATTATCAAGGCACCTCCCTGCTGTATGAGTGTTGTATAGTGTCTGAAAGACTCCAGATAAGCCTCTTTAGTGCCATAGATGTCAAGGTGGTCGGGATCAGAAGAGGTTATAACGGTCATCCAAGGGCGCAGCCAATGGAAGGAACGGTCAAACTCATCCGCCTCAATCACTACATAATCAGAGTCATCAGACAATATATAATTGGTGCCATAGTTCTTCGATATTCCTCCGAGGAAAGCGTTGCAGTCTGCCGATGACTGGTGCATTATGTGTGCGCACATTGTGGATGTGGTCGTCTTGCCATGTGTTCCCGCCACACACAGACCTTTATGAGACTGTGTAAGCATACCAAGCACCTGCGCGCGTTTCTTTATATCGAAGCCACCACTACGGAAAAACTGCATTTCCTTGTGTTCCTCAGGAATGGCAGGAGTGTAAACCACGAGACATTCCTTAGGGTCACGGCAAGCAACAGGGATGAGGTTGACATTCTCCTCATAGTGTATGAGCATCCCCTCTTTCTCCAGTTGTCCGGTTAGTTTTGAAGGAGTCTTGTCATATCCGGCAACAACCATGCCCTGACGTATGAAATAACGTGCTATGGCACTCATGCCTATACCACCTGCTCCAATAAAATATACTGCTTTCATTTGTTTGACTTTTATATTAATTGTAATGGGTTCATTTCCCGAACCCTGCGAGTTCAAGCACCTCATCGGCTATAATCTCGGCAGAATTGCGCAATGCCAGTTTGCTGACAGCCAGTTCAAGAGCCGTTATTGCCGACGGATCAGAGACAAGGGCGATGGCTTCTTCCACAAGTGTCTTGCCTGCTGCGGAGTCCGGAACGAACACTGCGGCATTCTTGTCTGACAGTGCCCGCGCATTCTTCGTCTGGTGATCCTCCGCCACATTGGGTGAAGGAACGAGGATGGAAGCCTTTCCCAACAGGCACAGTTCGCTGATGCTGGATGCTCCGGCACGGCTTATCACTATGTCAGCAGCCTTGTATGCCGTTGCCATGTCGGAGATAAAGGCCTGCGGACGCACCATTACCGCACCGGCCTCCTTTGCCTTTGCCGCACATTCCTCAGCATAATACTTGCCCGTCTGCCATATAACCTGTATCTTCTTCTCCTCAAAACGGGCGATACCGTTGCCTATTGCATCGTTGATTGTACGCGCCCCAAGTGACCCTCCTATCACGAGTATTGTGGGAAAGTCCTTGTTTAGTCCGAGGGCTTCGCAGGCATCCGCCTTCGTTGCGATATTCCCGACGAGCGACTGCCTTACGGGATTACCCGTCTTTATTATGTTTTCCGCAGGGAAGAACCTCTCCATGCCGTCGTATGCCACACATATCTTGGCGGCTTTCTTAGCCAACGAGCGGTTCGTCACACCCGCATAGGAGTTCTGTTCCTGTATAAGGCACGGAATGCCAAGTGCCGCTGCCGCATTGAGTGTTGGTGCTGAAGCATATCCTCCTACCCCTACTGCCACCTGCGGACGGAACTCCCGTATTATACTTTTGACCATCTGCTTACTCTTCAGGAAGTCAATCATAACACTGATGTTCCTTGGACTCCAAAGCGGACGAATAAGTCCGCGCACCGGCAGTCCCTTTATTTCATAGCCGGCTTCAGGCACTCGTGTCATCTCCATTCTGCCTTCAGCACCCACAAAGAGTATTTTCGCTTCCGGGTGCTTTGCCTTTATGGCATTAGCGATGCTCACTGCCGGGAAGATATGGCCTCCAGTGCCGCCGCCGCTTATGATAATCCGTGGTTCTTTCATTGCTTGTGTATTGTGATTTTAGGTTTTTCGTCATTTAGCCCCGGCACTTCCGTCAGGTACATTCTCTCCGTTTCTATGTTTGGCAGTACGGCTTATACTCAGTATCACACCTATATAGACACAGTTGATGATACTTGAGGTGCCACCCTTGCTTATCAACGGCAACGGCTGTCCGGTGACAGGAGCCAGCCCTACGGCCACACACATATTGAAAAGTGCCTGTACAACTATCATCAACGCAAGCCCCATGGCGAGATAAGCGGGGAAAGTATTCTCGCACTGTCGTGCTATGTAGCCCGTCCGGAAGAGCAGCGAGATGTACAGCAAGGCCACGAAAGCGGCTCCGATCCATCCCAGTTCCTCGAAGATGATGGCGTAGATAAAGTCAGAAAAGGCCAATGGAAGAAAGTCCCTCTGTACGGAATTGCCCGGTCCCCTGCCAAAGAAATCACTTGAAGAGATTGCAATATTGGCATGACCGACCTGTCCGTTCTTGTCAAGGTCAAAGTCTTTAGGCGCCACATATCTATGATCAAGGAAGTCCTCCACACGGTCTTTCCACAGGTCAAGGCGGTGAAGCACACCTCCACGCTTTGGCATTGCGGCCTCTTCCTTCTGCGAATCCTTGACCATAACCTCGGTGTACTGCCGTCCCTGCACCTTGTTCTCCTGTGCAAGCTGATCCTTTGACTTGCCAAACACGAAGACAAACATAACCCCTGCCAATACAAGCATGGCCATAGCGGTACACAGATAGCCTATCTGCCTCATCGGAACACGGCCTATTATCATCATTATGAACACTACAACGCCCATCAATGCGGCGGTGGAGAAGTTCTCCGGAAGAACCAACAATATGAGGACTCCCGACGTGATGCACACATACTTGAATGCTTTAGGATGCGCTCCGTGCGGTGTCTGCAACTGGCTTAGTATATGGGCCGTGGCAAGTACCATTGTGCCTTTGGCTATTTCTGATGGCTGAAGCGGTATCACACCGAAGAGTTTTATCCAGCGTGCCGCATCATTTTCCTTCGTTCCTATGACATATACCAATATCAACAATATTACAGAGACAGGTACCAGCAGCGGCGTCATGACCTTGAAGTAACGGCATGGCACATTAAGCACGCACACCATAGCCACCAGTCCCACACCAAGCAGGATGGTATGATAAAACGCAGCAAACCAATAGTTGCCGGTCTTGTAGCCAAGCGTCGAAGAGGATGAATAGACTTCCACCACACTTATGATGCAGAGCAGGAAGAAAATCATCCATATAATACTGTCTCCCTTGAAGACATTGCGCAGTTGTTTGAACTTATCCATTTACTTTCTTACGGTTGTCGGTTTGGTGGTTATGGGTTATCGGCCTTCGTTATCATACGGTCTGGTGCGGTAAAGGTTCACGGTTTGCGGAAACCAAATACCTGAAACCTGCTATCGAAGCCCTGAAACCTATTACGCTTCCTTAGCCAATGCCTTGAACTGTTCGCCCCTATCCTCCATATTCTTGAACAGGTCAAAGGAGGCGCAACACGGTGACAACAGCACTACATCGCCCTTTCGGGCAAGACTGCGGCACGCTTCCACGCAGTCTTTCATGCTATGCGTGTCAGCAATCGCTATTCCCAAGTCGTCAAAAGCGGCATGAAGTTTGGCATTGTCAGCACCGAGATAGACCAACGCATGGCATCTCTGGCGCACCAACAGCTTTATCTCGTCATAATCATTACCCTTATCCTTGCCTCCCACAATGAGTACTACGGGGCGGCTCATGGCTTCTAAAGCCACATGACAGGCATCGACGTTGGTGGCCTTTGAGTCGTTTATCCACAGTACGCCGTCCTTTTCCGTGACATTCTCAAGACGGTGTTCCACGCCGGGAAATTCACGCAGGCACCTTGCAAGCATTTCTTCATATTTGCACTGTTGCCCTGCCGTAAGGTCCATCTTGGCCATAGCGGCACGCACTGCACCGCGGGCAGCCATCATGTTACGCTGGTTATGCTTTCCTGGCAGCGGGAAATCACTGTTCGGATCAATGTCCTTGTCAGAGAAAGGTGCGAACGTCGGGTTGCCCGTGGCAGCCGGACGCGATGACGGTGTGGGCTTGGGGGCATAGCCGTCAAGACGCTTACGTAATTCATCGCCGATGTATTCGTCATCGCTCCAATATACGAACGTGTCCTTAGGTGTCTGGTTCTGTATGATGCGCATCTTGGAGTCGACATAGTTCTGCATCTTGAACTCGTATCTGTCAAGGTGATCGGGCGTGATGTTCATAAGTACAGAAACATCTGCATGGAACTCGAACATATTGTCAAGTTGGAACGAACTTATCTCCAGCACATACCAATCATGGTCTTCCGTGGCCACCTGCATAGCGTATGAGCGGCCGATATTGCCTGCCAGCCCCACATCTACTCCCCATTTCTTCATTATATAATAGATAAGGGAGGTGGTTGTCGTCTTGCCATTCGAGCCTGTTATGCAGACCGTCTTGCCTTTACTGTACCTCTTGGCGAATTCCAGTTCGGCAAGGATTGGTGTACCCTGCTTTATCAATGCCTGTACCATAGGGGCAGTATCAGGTATGCCCGGGCTCTTGACAACCTCCGTAGCACTGAGTATTTCAGCCTCCGTATGCTGTCCTTCTTCCCAACGGATACCATATTCGTCCAGTTTTCTCTTGTATTTAGGCTGTATGGTTCCCATATCAGACACAAACACTTCGTATCCCTGCTGTTTAGCAAGAATCGCTGTTCCTACGCCGCTTTCACCGGCACCAAGTATCACTAACTTCTCCATAGCTATATGTTTGTTTTCTGGTCGGGGACTTCCGGCGGACAACGTCCTGCCTTCTGTTCCTTGTGTGGTTATTGATTTCGGGGTGGAGGTTCAGGGATGGCCTGTCTCCGACCTTTTGCTTTCTTCCCTTTTCTTTGTCTCTCTGTCGTTATCACATTCTACTGATGCCGCCCGTATCTTTATATTGGCCAACACTTTAGACGTATCTGGATATGACAGGATAACCTTGGCTTTGCGAAAGGGCCTTGATTACACCGTAAAAGGGCCTTGATTACATTGTAAAAGCGGCCTGATTACACTGTGAAAGTGCCCCTTTTGCACGGCAAGCGGTTCAATGACGTTTTCAGAATGCCGCACAGACAGTTTCACTTGCCTTTATCATCGTATCTTCAACGTCACGATGGCGAGTGCCGCAAGGAGGACTGTTATAATCCAGAAACGTGTCGTTATCTTTGATTCCAGCCAACAACCACGCGGCCAGTTAAACAGTATTTTCACGTCATCGCCAATCTGTCCGGGCTTGATGCGGAAAGCATCGTGTATAGGGGCCCGCTTGAAAATTCGCAGTTTCTTTCCCTTCCGGTTACCGAACTTGGCATACTGTACCTGCAACATCACCGAAATGCTCTCCATGAAGAAAACGAAACAGAGCAGCGGTATCAGCAGTTCCTTGTGTATGATAAGGGCCGTAACGGCTATTATGCCCCCTATGGCCAGAGAACCGGTATCACCCATGAATATCTGTGCAGGGTAAGCATTGTACCAAAGGAAACCTATCAGCGCACCGGCAAAGGCGCAGAGGAATATGACAAGTTCCTCCGACTGCGGGATATACATTATATTGAAGTACGATGCGTACCCGATATGGCTCGAAACGTATGCCAGCACACCGAGGGCTACGCAGATTATGGCGGAGTTTCCGGCACACATGCCATCCATTCCGTCGTTTAGGTTGGAGCCGTTACTTACTGCCATGACCAAGAAAGTGGTGAGGATGACAAAGAATATCCAGCCCGCCGCACTCCTGTTTTCGCCTAACCACGAGAAGAACGCATCGGTATAGTTGAAATTATTGTCCTTTACGAACGGTATTGTGGTGGTAGTGGACTTGACAGGGGTGCTCTTGTGTACGACAATCTCCTGTCCCTGCTTCTGCATTGACACGTTTTCGCGTACCACAACGTCCGGACTAAGCCATAGCGTAAGTCCCACTATCAGTCCGAGACAGGCCTGGCCAATGAGTTTGTAGATGGGACGAAGACCGTCTTTGCTCACTTTCAACTTGATATAGTCATCAGCGAAGCCTATAAGCCCCAACCATACAGTGGTGACTATCATCAGCAGCATATAGATATTGAGCAGTCTTCCGAACAGCAGGCATGGCACAATGGTGGCCACAATGATTATGACCCCACCCATAGTGGGTACACCACGCTTCTCCACTCCATAGGGGTCGACGTTACGGTCGCGCTGTGCTTCAAGGCCACCATGCCGTCTCATCCATTTGATGAATATCTCACCGAACCATATAGAGATGACAAGAGAGAGAATAAGTGCCAACAGTGAGCGGAAGGATATGTAACTCCACATACCCGAACCGGGAATGTCCCACTGTTCAAGAAATCTGAAAATATAGTATAACATTTATGTATTCTTTGTTTGAAGTTTAGTCTTGTCCGAATGCTTTGCGCAGTTCCTCCTTGTCATCGAAGTGGTGCTTTACGCCCTTTACCTCCTGATAGTCTTCATGTCCCTTTCCTGCCACAAGAATAACATCGCCCTTCTGCGCCAGCATACAGGCGGTCTTGATGGCTTCATGTCTGTCAGTAATGGCGATGACCTTCTTCATCTGCTGCGGGGTGAGCCCTGCAAGCATATCGTTTATAATGTCCTGCGGTTCCTCAAAGCGTGGATTGTCACTGGTGATTATCACCTTATCGCTCTGTTTCACGGCTTCCTGAGCCATCAGCGGACGCTTGCCCTTGTCACGGTTACCGCCTGCTCCGCATACGGTTATGACATTTCCTTTACCATTCAACACCTCGTGTATGGCGGCAAGAACGTTCTCCAAGGCGTCAGGTGTATGGGCATAATCGACTATTGCTGTGTATCCGTCGGGGGAATGCAACGGCTCCAGACGGCCGGAGACGCTTTTCAGAGTACTCATGACAAGGAGTATATCCTCGGCTTTCTGGCCAAGCATACATGCTGCGCCATACACTGCCAGCAGGTTGCTGACGTTGAACTTGCCGATGAACTGTACTCCTACCTCGTGATTGTCAATATCCAGATACATGCCTTCAAAGTGACACTCTATGATATGCGCCATGAAATCGGCCATGGAACGTGTAGAGTATGTCTTGACGGCGGCCTTTGTGTTCTGCACCATCACCATGCCGTTCTTGTCATCGGCATTGGTTATGGCGAATGCTGACTTGGAAAGGCCGTCAAAAAAGGCCTTTTTGGCATTGCGATAGTTCTCGAATGTCTTGTGATAGTCAAGATGGTCACGGGTGAGGTTGGTGAATATGCCACCGGCAAATGTAAGGCCTCCTATGCGTTTTTGGGCAATGGCGTGACTTGAACACTCCATGAAGACATATTCACAGCCTGCTTCCACCATCCTCGCAAGGAGTTGGTTGAGTTCTATCGGGTCAGGGGTTGTATGGGTGGATGGTACTGCCTCGCCCTCTACATAGTTGCAGACGGTGGACAGGAGTCCGCACTTGTAACCCATTTTGCGGAACATGTTATATAGCAATGTGGCGACAGTGGTCTTGCCATTGGTGCCGGTGACACCGACAAGACGTATCTTTGATGTAGGATTACCATAGAATGTGGTGGATATTTGCCCTACACAGTCCTCGCAATCATGCACCTTTACAAAGGTGACGGAAGCCGGAGCGTCGGCAGGAATCTCCTCACACAGCACTGCGGCAGCACCGAGTTCAACTGCCTTCGGGATGAACTGATGGCCGTCAACCTGCGTTCCACGCATGGCGACGAACAGGTTTCCCGGCTCTATCCTACGGGAATCGATGTTTATCCCCGTGATACTGACATCCATAGAGCCAGCCGTTTGCACCGGCTTGACGTTTGAAAGAAGGTCTGATAGTTTCATTGCTATTGATATATGTTTTGTTGACGGAATGGCTTTACACCAGTTCCAACGTTATTTTCTCGCCCTTATGGACCTGCGCCCCTGCCGGTTTGCTCTGTCGGGTCACCTTGCCACGCCCTTGAAGTACGACTCTTGCACCGCGGCTTTCAATGAGGAACACGGCATCACGGGCTCCCATGCCGGTGACATCCGGCATCACCCTGTTTGGAGATACTCCGCAACGGCGTATCAATGACGCGTTACTACGACGCTCAACCTTACCCCATACCGGCTTGCCTTCTGCATATCCGCCTTTCCAGCCACCGCTGCAGAGGAAGCCAAGACGTGACATTACATAGTCAGCGGCAAGCACATTGCCGGCCTTTACATCCGGTATAGGTATGGATATGGAGTCCTTTGACTCCTTAACGTCGTATTTGATGTTCTTCGCCATGATGCCTTCCGCTATGTCATGGAATACCTGTCCGCTCATAAGACCGCCCGAAGCCGGCAGTCCGGCCTTGTGAATACAGACGATACAAGTGTACCTTGGAGCTTCGGAAGGGAAATATCCGCAGAAGGAAAGCAGATAGTTCACCGTGCCGTTCTTATAGCCTCCGCCACTCGCTTTCTGTGCTGTTCCTGTCTTTCCGGATACGGCGAATGATGGGGAACCGGCCGTTTTGCCAAGACCTATGCTCACAACCTGATGGAGGATGGTCTGTATTTTTCCGAGAGTTTCCTTGCCGCAAATCTGCTTTTTCAACACTTCCACAGGAAATTCCTTTATCACTTCGCCGTCTTTCTCTATGCTTTTCACAAAGCGCGGGCGCACCATAACGCCGCCGTTGGCTATTGCGTTATAGAAAGTGACAACGGAAATAGGCGGGACATTGGTCTCGTATCCTATACTCATCCATGGAAGTGCCGTATTACTCCAGTTGACCCACTGGCCGTGTTTGTTCTTCTTGGGTGTACGAACTCGCGGCGGCATATACTCAGGGAAAGGCAAACGGAGATTTTCCGCAATGCCTACACGGTGCAATCCCTCCACGAACTTCTCCGGACATGAATGGTAATGCTTGTCAATGAGATAACTGACACCTATGTTTGAGCTGACCTGAAGCACACGGGGCACTGACAATACGCCGTAACCTCCCCTGTGCCAGTTGTGATCACGCATGGTAGAACCATACATCTGCATCAATCCACAGCCGGTATCAACCCTGTCCGTGGTATCTATCTTGCCGTCATCCAAGGCCACCATGAAACTGGCCGTCTTGAAAACGGAGCCCGGTTCAAGGAAATCCGCTATGGCATGGTTGCGCCCTTCGTAGTACTGTCCGGTGGAATCGTTCCTGTCCATGTTGACCATAGCCTTTATATCGCCCGTGGCAACCTCCATGACTATGGCCACACCGGTATATCCTCCCACGGCTTTCAGCTCCTTCAAGAGTGACCTTTCGGCCAAATCCTGTATGCCGACATCTATAGTTGTCTTTATATCATTGCCGTCAATGGCAGCGGAATCGAGCATATCGACCCAACCATTGAGCACCTTGCGACGGTGCTTGTAGCCCGGACGCCCTTTCAATATGGAGTCAAAAGCCAGTTCAAGTCCGGAATATGCCACACCTTTCTCATTGTAGGTACCTCCCACTATACTGGAGGCCAACGAGCCATACGGCCTGTTACGCACCATGAACTTCTTGGCTGTAAAGCCGCCTATGCCTGGCCTTAGGCAGAAAACAGGCAGCGCCTTGACCCTTTGGAACACAGTATATGACACGCGTTGCTTGACAATGGGCCAGTAACGGCTTCTCTTTTCATAGCCGGTCTTCATGTGTTCGAGATATTCTGCGGCACTTTGTTGCGGGAATATTGAATGCAGGCTGTCGCAAAGTGCCTTCAACACCGGTGTGTCATGACCCAAAGAATCGTGCCACAGGGTGTCTGCCTTACTCTCCTGAAGTGCCACGAAATCCATATACATACGGTATTCGGGCAGATTGCAGGCCAGTTGCTGGCTGTTATCGCTTAGTATATTGCCTCGCACTGGGTCTACGGTAATGCTGTCAATCTTCATCATTGAGTTCACTTCATCCCAATATTCATGCTCAACAGTAATTATATAGAAGCCCTTGGCAAGTACACCAAAGGCAAGAAAGGTAAGCAACACGGCGAAAACCGTATAGCGAAGCATTGACTTATGATACTCGAACCTGCTCATTCTTTAATCTTATTCTTTATCTCTCAAACTCTTTTACTCGGCCACACGTATCAGATACGGAGGCTCATTGGGTATGGACAGCGTTGAATCTCCATAGGAAGTAAGCAACCGCATGATGTTGCTTTCTCGGCTATTCTCGGTCAATATGCTCGTACATACAGTGGCCTTATAGCGTGCTTCCACCATCTGCGTCTCCACCTTGTCTATCTCCACCAAACGTTTCTGGCAGACATACCGGTTATTTATATATATAATAAGGAACACGCACACAAGAAGTACCATACCTATCTGCCTCTGAAAGGCACGCGCTATGATAACTCCACCAAGGGTCTTGGATATGGAGAACGGTGACGAAGTGTCCTGTTCCTCCCTCGCCTCACGCCTTATGACATCCTCTATGGTCTTGTTTCCGAGCACGCTGGCACTGGCTTTGGCTTTCAGCTTTTCCGCCTTTTCCTTCCATTTCGCCCCTGTCGTTTCCGTTGCGGCGTTGTCTTCCGCAGACACTGCGCCATGGCTACCGGCATCTGTCTGCCGGATATCCGTTGTCTCTATGTCCTTATCGTTGTGGCCCATCACTAATATTATTGTTCAATACTGACCTTTTCCGCTATACGGAGCTTAGCACTGCGTGAACGGGGATTACGCTGTTGTTCCTCATCCGATGGTACTATTACCTTATTATTAACGGTCTTGTATGGTGCAAGCACCTTTCCGAAGAAGTCTACATTACGTTTACCCTCCGCATTACCGGTCTTCATGATGTTCTTTACGATGCGGTCTTCAAGGCTATGATATGTTATAACGCTCAGCCTTCCGCCCTCTCCGAGCACCTCGGTGGCAGCGTCCAGCATCTCTTTCAGGGCATCCATCTCGTGGTTCACCTCTATTCTAAGAGCTTGGAAAAGCCTTGCCATATCCTTTTTCTCACGTTCCCGCTTGAAGAACGGTTCCACAATCTGCAGAAAATCCTGCGTGGTCTTCACCTCTTGATGCTGCCTTGCCTTGACAACGGCAGCGGCAATCCTGCGCGATGCCTTCAGTTCTCCATAAAGAAAGAATATATCCGCCAGTCTCGTCTCGTCATAAGTGTTAAGCATCTCCGCCGCCGTCATACCGGCACGGGTATTCATACGCATGTCCAATGGAGCGTCAAAACGGAAAGAAAAGCCCCTTGTCTCATCGTCAAAGTGATGACTTGACACGCCGAGATCTGCCAGCAATCCGTCCACATGATCCACTTCGTAATAGCGCATCCAGTTCTTCAGATAGCGGAAGTTACTCCTCACGAACGTGAACGTTCCATTTTCCTGTGCCTCCGACAGTGTTTCTGAAGCACTGACGTTATGTTCTGCATCCTCGTCCTGGTCAAAGGAGAACAGCCGTCCGGCACCATTCATGCGCCGTATAATCTCACTGCTGTGGCCACCGCCACCGAATGTCACGTCAACATAAACGCCTCCGGGTGTTATGTGCATGCCGCTAACGCTCTCGTCCAGCAATACCGGTATATGATAAGCCTGTTCTTCCATAGTCTATTCAGCATCATCCATTAGTTCCTCAAGCGCACCGCTGAAGGCTTCTGCATCCATAAACGGCGCATCTTCGTCCCTTACAGCCCATATTTCGACAGTATCACCAACACCGATGAAGCGCACAGCCTGCTCTATCCCCGCCATTTCCTGATAGCGACGTGATATAAGGAAGCGGCCGTTACCGTCAAGTGCCACAAGTTCCACATCGCTTACGAACTGCCGGAATATCTGTTGCTGACGGCGGTTCCACCTGTTCAGTCTGCCACGCATAGCATCCATCTGCTCATTCCATACACTTTCAGGATACAACACGAGGCATTTCTCATGCACATCCTTACGCATCACGAGTTGCTCCACACCCTCTGTCTGCAGCACTTTTCTGAATGCCGCAGGCAGAAAGACACGGCCTTTCGCATCTGTCTTTGCCTCTATGTTGCCTAAGAATCTCACGTATGTTCTTATTATTTAACTCTATTTTGCAGGCAAAGTTACAAAAATTTCCCCACTTTCCCCCACTTTGCTCCACTTTTTTCATTAAAATTTTATATTTATTATTATTTAACAATCAGGCGACCACTATTTCATTGCATTACAGTACCTTTGCAAAGGAAAAAGAAAGACTATTCAACACAACAGAAAATATTATGGCAAAGAAAGCTCTTTTGATGATTCTCGACGGATGGGGAATCGGAAAACACGGCAAAGGTGATGTAATCTACAACACCCCGACACCTTATCTGGACTACCTTCAGGCTGTAAGCAGCGTATCACAACTTCAGGCTTCTGGCGAAGACGTAGGTCTTCCCGATGGCCAGATGGGCAACTCCGAAGTCGGACACCTCAACATAGGTGCAGGACGCGTAGTGTATCAGGACCTTGTTAAGATTAACCGTGCATGTAATGATGGCTCTATCGTAAGCAACCCGCAGGTCAAAGAGGCTTATGAATATGCTAAAGCAAACGGCAAGAAACTACACCTCATGGGACTGGCTTCCAATGGTGGCGTTCACTCTTCACTCGATCACCTGTTCAAACTCATCGAGGTAGGCAAAGAATACGGTCTCTCACAGCAGCTTTTCGTACATTGCTTCATGGACGGACGCGACACAGACCCAAAGTCAGGCAAAGGCTTCATCGAGCAGATTGATGCAAAATGCAAGGCCAATGACGCAAACATCGCAAGCATAATAGGACGCTTCTACGCCATGGACCGCGACAAACGCTGGAACCGTGTCAAGGAGGCTTATGACCTTATCGTTAACGGTGAGGGAAAGAAAGCGGATGACATGGTAAAGGCCATGCAGGAAAGTTACGACGAAGGAGTGACCGACGAGTTTGTCAAAGGCATAAACAACGCTTCCGTAAACGGACTGATAGAGGAAGGCGACGCTGTCATCTTCATCAATTTCCGCAACGACCGTGCAAAGGAACTGACACTGGTACTTACACAACAGGATATGCCGGAAGAGGGAATGAAGACCATTCCCGGACTGAAATACTACTGCATGACACCATACGACGCTTCGTTCAAAGGCTTAGGAATACTCTTCCCGAAAGAGAATGTCACCAACACCCTCGGCGAATATCTATCACAGCAGGGTAAAAAACAGTTGCACACTGCCGAGACAGAGAAGTATGCTCACGTAACATTCTTCTTCAATGGCGGACGCGAAACACCATACGAAGGCGAAGAACGCATCCTTGTAGCATCACCGAAAGTTGCCACATACGACCTTAAACCGGAGATGTCAGCATACGAAGTGAAGGAAAAACTGGTTGCAGCCATCAAGGAAGACAAGTACGACTTCATCGTAGTAAACTTCGCAAACGGTGACATGGTCGGTCACACCGGCATATACAACGCCATAGCAAAAGCCGTAGTGGCTGTAGACAACTGCGTACATGATGTCATAGAAACAGCAAAGGCTACCGGCTACGAGGCCATCATCATCGCCGACCACGGCAATGCTGACAACGCCATCAACGCCGACGGAACGCCAAATACCGCCCACTCTCTTAATCCGGTACCGTGCATTTACGTTACGGACAACAACTCCGCAACCATCAAGAACGGCCGACTTGCAGACGTCGCACCGACTATTCTGCACATCATGGGAATGGAACAGCCTGCAGACATGACAGGTGAGAACCTCATTACAGACTAACATCATAACCTAAACAATATCTTTGGAAGCACGGCCACACGTTGGTCGTGCTTCTTTTCTTATGTCTTTACGTTTGCTTACCACATGAAACGCATTACAACAATGCCACGGACTATGTTCCACTATCGTACTCTCCCAACCAACATCAATCCACACAATGGCAAAGAAAAGCAGAACGCCCAGAGAAGTTAATATCATACTTCCCCGGGCGTTCCTTTATCTCATGATTTCAAAATCACCATCCTATATCGTCCCAAAAGGCATTTGAACGCTTTGACAAACCAGAATGAACCGGATTATCATCCGCAGTATCTACATCATCATCTAACCCATAGCCAGTGTCTGAATTCATAGGGTTGGAGCCTGCCATAATTCTCACTGGGCCAATGTTCACCACCACAATGGCCGGTGCAATATATTCTTTTTTCATTTTCATTATCTTGTTTGTTCGATTTGTACCTTTATTTCCTATAATACTTACGGTTACCAATGATAACAAAGCCCTTCGCATCCGCATTCAGACGCTGCCCAGCCACATTATATATAACCTTCTGCACATTCTCTGCGTCCGCATCCTCAACGCCTTCCACCATTGTCGGAGTTTCACCATCCTTTATAAAGGCCAGACTTTTGGCCGGAGACACTGACACGAGGGCATCAGATGGCAGATAAGCCTTATTCTTATCCAATGTTCCACCTTCGGCAATCTGCTTCAACCCCACAGTCTTGTCAACATCACTGATTACCGCAAGCACATAGAACTCACCCTGTTTCGTAGCTGTCTTCACCGTCTCCGTGTTGGCAACGAGTTTATTTCCGACAACCTCTTCACCGTCAGGACGTACAGAGAAGTTATAAGCGGCAGGGGCAGCAGAAACTATCAGACCCGTGTTAGCGGCAATCTTAGTACCCGCCTCAACCTTAGTCAAGGTAACGGTAGATGCTGTCGTGGATGTTACCGCATAACCGGTAACGCCCGTTGGCAGTACTGTAGCATAAGGATAGCCAACCGTTGCGAAGCCAGTAGAGCCTATAACAGCATCATTACTATACTGTGCGATGACAGCCTCAGGGTCCCATGAATCAGAACTTTCCATGACATTAGCATAGGTATACTCACCAACAGAAGACATATAAACCTCGTCTGAAGCAGCAGCAGGACTGCACGCAGTCAGATTATGACCGGTTATGGCAGTGCCGTCGGCATCAACAGTATTGTATTCATGGAAGCGAATCGCCAAATTCGACCCCATTCCCGTATATCCGTTGGCAGAAGGTTCAATGACACATTTGGCATTCAGCAGCGTCACAGCAGGCGAACCTTGCCATGGACGTGCTATATTCCATTTGCCTTTCTGCGTCTGGACATCACCGTCAAAAGTACAATTACTTGCCACATAGCCATAAACAGTGTTGGCAGATGTAGATGGTGCAAAGACCACATCAGCAGTACTGCGGCCGTTATTATAGAAAGCAGTACCTTCAAACCACATATTTCCGCCACCGCACACATAGTCCACAGTGCCTTCTATGCGTCCGCCCTTAAAGTAACCACGCTGTGTTTCCGAGCCATTAGAGAAATAAGTGTCCTGATTACCTTGCAGGTCCACATTGTTACAAATGCTCTTGTCGCCGTTTATCTCAAGCGCAACACCCACACCATTAACTGCACTACCACTGTAAGAAACATCACTTCTCAACGTAAGGTTCTGCAAATACACATTGTCTCCAGTAATACGCAGTACCGATGTAGACTGTATACCGGTGACAGTAGGATGGTTCACTATCGTGACACCCTCGCGGCTCTCGCCTATTATGGCTACATTCGTACCAATCTCCGTGCGGCATGCCGTACCAAGGTCATAGGTTCCGTTTGGCAACCACAGTTTCTGCACCTCACTTGTAGCAAGAGATGAAGCTATATCCAGCACCGAAAGGAAGTGTCCTACATTTCCTGCCTCAACCTCAAAGAAGCCTGCTGCATCCTTTTCTATCGGTGCATCAGCCGTATTTATGATTGAGACATTGTGCAGATAGCCACCGGTAAGTTTTATCGTTATTGTACCATTGTCCGTACCTTTGTAATAGAATCCGGTCTTGCTTCCATCTTTCGCTCCACAGAAAGCCGTACCCTCAGGCACCAACACTTTGCCGTTTTGGTCTGTCGCTCCATAAGTTGCACTACCACTATAAAGGCACTGGCCGAGGATGATATACGCCTCCTTGCCAGTCTTCAGCGTAACAGTGCCATTACTAAATGACCATCCATGTTGTGTATCGTGCCAACTACCATTTGACAGCGCTATGTTCTCATGTTCATCCTGGCTCCATGCCGCATCACCTAAATTATATACATATTTGGTTGAGCCATCCTGAACCTCCAACGGTGTCTCCTTCGCATAGATACTTACATCTGCTGTTATCACGTCTGCAACCGTTACTTTCTTGCCATCAGCATAATACCAACCACGAACGGCACAACCAGCACTGGGAACGAGCGTAGTGTAATCATACGGGAAAGCTGAAACGGCAGCATCTTTTTCCACGGTTTGGGTAGTAAGCGCAACATTATCCAGACCATAATAAGTCAAAGTATAATCCGGTTTATGGTTTACCGTAAACACATACGTTGTACACTTAGTCTCGTCATCTGTCGCTGTAACCTTTACAGTCACTATTGAAGAAGTCTCCTTCACGTCATAAGAAACAGCAGCAGTGCCATTCTTTACATTCACAGTAACAGGATTGGTGGCTGAAGGCAGAGCCTCAGTCTTACTCATCTCCGTCGTTGCCGTGTACAGAGTCTCATTACTGGCGTCCTGCGCAAACGTCAGGGCTGTCACGTACGTGTTGTCATTTACCTTTATACTCGTCATCTCCGGTGCCAAATCAGGTGTGCCTGTCACGGTACCGGCAAGCGTTACATCCCTGAATCCGACATTCCTCCCATTGTCAAGAGAGTATATATACAGTCTTATTACAAGTTCTTTGCTGACAGAAACGCCAGAGAAAGAATGCGACATGGAAGTAGGTGCAGTAGGCAGACCATCGACATCCTTGTTTCTATTTGGATTGATTGCATTAATTGTTGACGATGTAATCTCTGTGCCACCGTCAACAGAATACTTCATTGTTACATAGCCTCCATTGGTGCCGAACCTCATTGCGTCAAGTGAGAAGGCCGATGGAGTAAACGTCATGCCATTCAAAGATTTAGCCCTATATTCCACATAATAATCCGAACTAAGGTTGTTCTGCTTTACAGCAGGATTGTAAGATGTGTAGGTTATGCTGTTATAACTCTGTTTCCCAACTGTAAAATTACTTGTAGCACTATAATTTGTAACGCCGAACGCCACATCCTTGCCATCTCCTGTCAATACAGCCACGCTTGATGGCGTTGCAGTACCCATCGCCCACGTTGCCGTTACAGGTACATTCTCGTATGCAATATCCGGAGCAACAACGCTGACACCGACATTCTTATAGTTGCAAAGATAACTTGATGTAGTATTAAAGACGAACTTTATAATCTTCATTCCCTTGCTGATTTTGCCAAGGGCAAAGGTAGCAGGGGTGTCATAGCCTTTGCAAACATCGCTTGTTACAGTAAGGTTCTTCGTTATTTCCACATCACCCGTAGCACAGTCAGTGACAGTAACATCCATAGTCCCGTCTCCGCAATACAGGAGTCCCATGTTCAAGGTTGCCTCACCTGCCGTAGAATTGAATGCGGTATAAGTAGCTGTGGCACCATTTGAAACATAACCTACATTTCCTGCACCTTCAACACGTGCCATAGTGTACACTCCCTTTGATAGTGTTATGCTGCCAATGGCATCATAGTCACTCTTGCACACCACATTAAAATAGCCGTAGTTGCCTGCGTATGACTTTGTAGTACTTGTCACAGTGAGTTTCAATGTAACGTTTCCTGCGGGCAAGTTGTCCAATACCATATAATGCACATCTGTCGGCGTCCAACTTCCTGTATTCGCAATAGCGTAATTCTGTATTACGTCATAAGAGCCACTTGATACCTCCACGGAGACGGTTGCCGTCAAGTCCTTGGCACCGGAGCGAAAACCAAGGACATAATCGCCCGCCGACTCATTGGTCAATGCCAGCGTAACGGTAGACGCATTATGCGTACTGCCAATAGCAAAGCCGTCGTTACTACCGTCAACACTGCAACGAGAAAGAGTCAGGGCACCCGATGTCTCGGCATCTTTCATACTGATGTAACTTCCCAACTCTTGCGGGATGCTCACGCCTGCAGCATTGGCCTGCGTGGCTTTGCGTCCGCCCATAAATAAAAAGAGGAGCAAAGCACATAACTTTAATAAAGTTATGTTCATTTAGATTAATTGTTAATTATTAGAAGAATATTTATCTCTCAGCGTTATTCAGGTCGGGTGCAAAGGTAAGATTATTCTAAAAAAGACAAAGAGATTATAGTATCACATTGGTGGAAAGATACATTTTTACCCTCATTTTGCCACATTTTCACTCCTTCAGCAATACGTTTAATACAGTTTTTCCATTTCTGTGATATATCCATAGAAACATGACTATCCTTTAGCCAAAGAACTACGGCATTGCAATTGCGGCACGATTACATTGTAAAAGGGGCACTTTCACAGTGTGATTGGGGCACTATTACACTGTAAAAAGGCCCCTTTTACAACGGCATGACAGCCATAGCGTTTTCGGGTACGTATTTATCATATTCCCATACCGGCATAAACGAGCAAGAAATGGCCTGTTTACACAAAAAAAACGCACGGCAATGCACCTCACAAAGAGGACAAAGCCGTGCGCATCATATAACCAACCTTGGTTTAGTTCTTCTTTATATATTTATATGCATTAAGTACATAGATGCCTGCGGGCAGTTTGTCGTAATCCCCAGCAGGACACACATACGCACCCATCACGGTGTAGATGTGGTCCGTCTTGGCAAGCTGCCGGCTGCTGGCGACCAGTTCCACCGGTGTGGAGCCGTCAGAAAGGTACGTCTCCTTTGCCACACCCATAGTGGCATTGAGCTTTTTCGTCAGCCGGATGTCTTCACTGGAAGCCGCCAGTTCAAGCGTCACCGTGCCGCCGGCCACCTGGAAGTTGTGGGCCTGCTCGTTGAAATAGGCCAGCTGTTCGTAGGCGACAGGGATTTCAACGGTAGCGGACGAGCCTGCCGCTACATCCACACGGGCAAAGCCTACGAGCCTGCGACGCAGGTTGCCGTCCTTGCCGTAATGTGCATTGCCATTGAAATTGGCATAGAGTTGCACGACTTCCGCACCGTCGCGTGAGCCGGTGTTCTGCACTGTGGCGGTGACCTTTACCGTTCCGTCTTTCGCTATACTGCCGGCACTGAGATTCATGTCAGCATACGTGAAGGTGGTGTAGGACAGCCCGAAGCCAAAGGGGAACATCGGTTTCTGACTCTGGCAGGGGTTCTTTCCGCCATGACCGTAATACATATAGGTGTAGCCCCAATCGTCAATGTTGTACTCCATCATGCCTTTGCGGCCGAAGGTAGAGTAGTTGGCGGCAGTGGTTGTCTCAGAAGGCAGTTCGTCAATACTGTTGTACCATGTGGATGTCAGTTTGCCGGATGGGTTTATGTCACCATAGATGGCATCGCATATAGCCTGTCCCTGTGCCTGTCCGCCATACCATGCCTCCATGATGGCCGGAACGTTGGCCTTGGCCCACGTGATGTCGAGGGATGAGCCACTCTCCAACACGAGTATTATATTCTTGTTGACTGCCTGCATGGCCTTCAGCACCGCCTCCTGATTGCCGGGCAGGGTGATGAGCCAACGGTCGTGACTCTCCGTTCCCGTGGCATGGCTGTCGGGCTTTGTGTAGTCCGTTCCGCCAAGAAACACTACTACATCTGCACGTTTGGCTACCTCTACGGCACGTGCTATCATGTCGTCAGTGGCATCATCGTTGACAGCGGTGGAAGTGGTGCACAGATAGAGCGGACCTTGTGTCTCCGTGGCCGGTATCTGCGGACTGCCGGGGTTGGTGAAGTTGAAATACTGGTAGTTGCCTACATAACTGTTCGGTCCGCCGAATTTGACATAGAGATCGTGCGTGCCCTTGATGACAGAGGGGTCAAGGGCCGCCGTAACGCTCGCCCATTTCGTCCAGCTACCAGTGTCCTTGTTGTCGAGAGTCAGGAAAGGCGTATTGTCCTTGTCGTCAAGTATGAAACTGACAGTACCCAATCCACTTGACTTTGCACCGCATGACATCTCGAACATGGTGCATCCGGCATCACCGAAGTTAACATCCTTATAGAGGAATATGTCTCCGGGGGCGGTATTCTCAAGATTTCCCGCTCCTTTGTCATTGTTTGATGCACCGCGCTTTGACACCACTGCCTCGTCAAAAGGCACTGCTGCAATCTCGCCTGTACGTGTATTTGCAAGTTGGAAGTCGAGTTTCTTGACAAAAGCAGCGTATGGAGTGGTGGTGTAAGTGGGGGTTCCGCTATAGTCGCCAAGCATTATTGCGTTTGCGTATGGGCCCACGAGAGCCACCTTCTTGTCTGCGGAAAGAGGCAGCAGCGGTGCTTCCGCACCTTCAGGTGCATCGTTTTTCATCAGTGTTATGCTCTGCTGGGCAGCCTTGAGTGCCATAGCCTGGTTGGCATCGCTTTCAAGTGTGTTGTCCACAGGGTATTCATAGTTGTCAAATTCGCCAAGGGCAAAGCGTGTGGCAAGTACCCGCACCACAGCGGTATCAATGTCCGCTTCTGTAAGGTCTATGTATCTCTTGCCGTTAGGGGCAGGCGATTCCTTGGCCTGGAAGGCAGCATCTACAGCATTCACGGCAGCCCTCTGTATGACAGATGACTGACTCATGAACTCGCAGTTGGTCTCGCAACCGGCCTTTATGGCAAGGGTTGCGGAACGAGCCTCCATCATTTGCTCTTCTTCCGTGGAGGATGCGTATGGTGAGTGCATGGTGCTGAAAGCAGTACCGGTGTCGATGGTGCCGGCCGTATAAGAACCGAAATAGAGGTGTTTGGAGGCACGGTGGATACAACTGAGGCCGGCACAGTCGGAGGTGACATAGCCTGTGAAGCCCCAATCGCGGCGGAGGATGTCGGTAAGCAGCATTCTGTTGCCTGCACATGGCAGTCCGCCGTGGGATTTCGACATGCCTACATTGTTGGCATCTTTCTCTTCCGTATCTATGGACAGGGCATTGTAGGCGGCCATGAGGCTCTTTACATTTCCCTGCCGCACACTCATCTCGAAAGCAGGGAGATAATATTCACGCATATTCTTCTCTGTAACGAATGATGTTGTGGACTGTCTGCCCTGCTCATAGTTGTTGGCTGCAAAGTGTTTTGCGCACGCCACGAGTTTATAATAAGGTGTTGACGGGGTGATTTCGCCCTGAAAGCCCTTGATGAACTGCACTGCAAGGGTACCTGCAAGGAATGGGTCTTCTCCATAGTTTTCCTCTTCCCTGCCCCAACGTGGGTCGCGTGCCATATTGATTGTGGGCGACCAGTAGTTCAATCCCTTACCGGTGGTGGTATGGTATATACGTGCCTCGTCGGAGATAACGTTGGCACAGTCGTATATAAGTTGTGGATTCCATGTAGCGGACATGCCCTTCGACTCTGGAAAACTGGTGGCACGGCCGGAGCGGGCTACACCATGGAGCGCCTCGTTCCAGTACTGATAGGCCGGAAGTATAGTTACACCGTCGCGTGTGATTGCCTCGCTGACATTGTTGCCAAGTTGGTCAACCTTTTCGCGGAGGGTGAGTGCCTTGCACAATAACTGTGCACGCTCGTGGAAACTCTTTGTAGTGTCAAGCCAAGGGTACTTGGATAAGTCCTGGGCTTGGGCGATCATGGCGAATAATGACATCGCCAGAAGAATGGATTCCTTAGTCATGGTTGACTGCATGTTAGGTTGATGTATAAGATTCGATATTTGTTTTACGGCTGCAAAAGTACAGATTTCCTGTGTAACGGATTAGCAAAATAATGGCAAAATGGGGGAATTTCGAGTTAAGGACAAAAAAATCTCCGAAAAGATGCAGCGCGTTCCTCACGGAGAGACAATGCATTTTTCGGAGTATGTAGCTTAATTTCTACCAACTTTACTACATATTAACTAACTATTCATATCAATACGAAATACTGATATTGATATTTTCTCTGCTGCAAAGTTAAATATTATAACTGGCTACGAGGGAGAAAATTGCGTCAAAATAATGAGAAAAAGTACTTTTTGTTGTAATTTGAGATATTATTTGCCCCAAACTGACAGTATTTCAATACGGTTTCACATGTTTTCGGAGGATTTTCCGTAACTTTGCAACATTAGAACCGTAATACTATTATTATATATGGTACAGATAGAAGATTCATGGCGTGAAGCCCTGAAAGGTGAGTTTGAAAAAGATTATTTCCGTAGTCTGACGGCTTTCGTCCATGACGAATACCGAAATCACGTGTGTTACCCACCGGGAAAGGAGATATTCAATGCTTTCAACCTATGTCCGCTACCTGACGTAAAGGTGGTGATTCTGGGACAAGATCCCTACCATGGCGCAGGACAGGCGGAGGGATTGTGTTTCTCCGTGAAGGAAGGTGTGGCAATGCCGCCGTCTCTTGTAAATATTTTCAAGGAGATAAAGGATGATGTCGGTACCGTGCCTGAGATTCTGAAGGATGACACGGGGAGACAGATGTATAATGGCAGTCTCAGAAAATGGGCGCAACAAGGGGTATTCCTGCTCAATGCCACACTGACAGTGCGTGAGCATCAGGCGGCATCTCACCAACGACAGGGATGGGAAACTTTCACAGATGCGGTGATAAAGACAATATCCGACACCCGTGACCACGTGGTTTTCCTGCTATGGGGTACCCCTGCACGGTCAAAGAAGAAACTTATCGACACGACAAAACATCTTGTTCTAGAATCCGTTCACCCATCTCCGTTATCCGCAAACCGGGGTGGTTGGTTCGGAAACCACCACTTTTCACGTTGCAATGCGTGGTTGAAAGAGATGGGAATGAATGAGATTGTATGGTAAAAGGACATCCCCTGCTTTCCCGACAAACGGAGAAAGCAGGGGATGTTGAGTATTAACGGTAGGAATTTATAGAACTAACTTTCAGTTCAGCACCGGAAATACTATATATCTTATTGGCTGACTCTATCACTATTCTGCCGTTTTTGGCGTATTTAACGGCCTTGGGCATACATGATTGTTCCATATTAGCACTATTATCACTAATACCTTGAACAGGAGTGACTATGCTACCGGCCTCAAGCTTGACGCAATCATACATGAAACCGCCGTTTTTACCGTTGCCGGACATGGTAAGGGTCACTGTGTTGGTGCCTTTACGGAGTGCTGAAGCAGGGAAAGTGGTATTCATCAGCCAATGACGACCGCCCTGAACGGCACTGCGATAGATGGCGGCATCATTGACACCGGTTTTCCATGTGCCCCTTGATACGCCGTTTACAGCTACTGCCACGGTGGAACCGGCATTTGTTGCGCCTGCAAGAGAGGCGGTAAGGCTTGCTTTGCCTGTATAGGTCTTGTCAAGATTGAACTTGATAATCCATGTGCCTGCCTTGGTCTGGGCGTAGTACCAATCTTTTTTAGGATTGCTCTCACCTATTGTATATGTCAGGGAAGCAGGTGATTTATCCCACAATCCATACTGACGCATGGAATCACTGAGGTTGAACTCGCTGGAACGACGGTCATTCTCACCTATAATCCAGAGTCTGTCGGTATAGCATGTGGGTGTCCAGTCTATCGTACCAAGGTTCTGTTCGCCTTCAACCACGGTGATATCGTCCTTTTCAAGCATATCTGTCACATCTCCGGTGGTAGCGTATGCGTAGAGACTATAATTGCCCGGACGGACATTCTCTATGCAGAAATCGCCCGTTTCATCGGTCTTTGTCCAGAATTGATAACCATGTGTCTGTGCTATCGGCTCTATTCCCTTTTCTTGTGCAAGGATTATACGGACACTGTCATTGCGCTGTCCTGTCGTGACATTGAGGTGTCCCCTGACGGTTCCGCGTACTTTCGGATACAAGTCATTGTCAAACCATTGGAAAGGCCACTCTGCTTTTTGCTCCGCTGCAATAGCTTTCGCATCATTGATAGGGCCTGTTACCTTGGGAGTCTTCATGTTGGAATAAATCAAAAATGGTCCATACAGCTTCTTCTCGCCATTATCCAAAACCATTGCTGAGCCTCCAAGATGCTCACCTTGCAGCATTTGGATGGTAATGGGAGACTTGCTCGTGGCATGGACCATGAGTTCCTGACGATCTACTCCGCCGTTTATCCATTCATAAGAGACAGGTATATTCCATAGACCATAGTAGTTATCAGACAGTCCGTGTATCGTATCACTATCTATATAGTTAGCCCAGTTGTATTTGGTATATATGGAACCATCTGCCAAATAGTAGGTTGCATCCTGCACAGTATTCGCCTCCAACTCTGCAACAGACATCTCTGCATTCGATGGAATCGTGCCATTCATGCGCCAATCTACATAACCTTGCAGCATGGTTGAGCCAAGACGCGAGCATACTCGTGCCTCCTTTATCGGTTCATTGGCTGACGTTGACGTACCTGTAGCTATAACGTATGTGTATATGCCTGCAACATTCTTGCGCACAATGTAACCCTGTTCAAAGATTGTATTACCGGAAGTGGCACTGTAAAGGACCTCACACATCTCTGGAGTGTTCTTTATAACCGTCACTTTTGAGGGTGAAAGGGACTTGTTTCCTTGCGCAGTGGTATAGTCAAAGTATATCCCATTGGAGCCAAGCAGCTCTTTCGTTATATTGATTTTATAACTGCTAACCCTGCCATTTGAACCGATGGTTGCAATGATTTTACCGTTATTCATTGTAACGGTCATTCCGTTTACTGTCATGGATACATCTGTAAAATCTGTAGCCCTGACAAGGCCACAGTAGCAAAACAGCATTATTAGAATGAAGATTCTATGCATTTATTTCTTTTTTTATTGGGTTTATATTATAAACACCCCGCAAGCAATATGCCTACGGGGTGTTTTCCTTTTATATTAATAATAAGTAAGTACGTAAATTTATCTTTATAATGGTGTTTTGTTAATTCTCTGGATTATCAGTGCGATTAACTAAACAACCAAATAGCAATAAAACTTAACGACTACTTTATACTATTATTATAACTTACTTCATCTGTGCACCGGCAACAGAGTATTCAGAAGCACCCTTGATGATGACAATACGGCCATTCTTCAGATACTTTACTGCTTTGTTTGTATTTGCTTCAACAGCTGAAGAAATATCTTCTATACCTGTATATGCGTTTTCTTCTGCAGCAGATTTTTCTCCGTGGTTAAATACATAGACATCATGCACAGCCTGAGAAGAACCACTTATTGAAGCTACACGGATAAACATAGCGTCCTTACCTTCATAAGCCACTTCGAACTTCTTATAGTTACGGTAAACAGAAGCAGTGATAAGAGTATCACCGACAGTCTCCCAAGTGTTGCCATCAGCAGAAACCTGAATAGCTACTTTACAAGGATTGGCCACACCTGTAGTCTTGTCACCATTAACATTAGCAACTATCGCCACAACATTGAAAGGTGCAGCAACGGCCTTTGTCGTTGCGATTGCAGCTGTAGCCTTGTCGCCTGATGCGATGCTTGCAAACTGAATACAAGATGTTGTTCCTAACTTTTCAACATAATCCTCAGCACGCTCAGGGTTATAACCGCCGAAATTACCGATATTGGAGCTAAGGGTATTGCTTTGATATACCATTACCTGACCTCTTGAAGTAATCTTCCAATCAACGTCAGCAGTGTTTTCTGTTACAGAAGTAGCTCTATCCTGTGTATTATATACAAAATTTCCATTTCCGTCTGTAAGGGGATCGCCATTTCCGTCTGTAAGAGGCTCGCCTACATTATCATAACTCTTAACAGCAGTTTTGCCCCAAGTGAAATAGTAGTTAGAAGATGCCCACGCTTCCATAGCAGTGCCATCAAGTACAAGATTTGTAAGAGTATTCCAGCCGGCAGCGTTGAAATGTGCGACTTCATCACGACGGACCTTCAGCATATTTGCCTTGATGTCAGCAGAGACGAGGTCTGACTGTACGAGTGTATCTGCACCTTCTTTCACGCCAATAGCAAAGGCTGTGATGGTAGCTGCACGGTTCAATGTAATAGCACCGACATACTTGCTTGATTTCAATGTGTCTGCATCACCGGTAAAGTTATACCATATTGCAACATTGTCACCTTCTTCGCTTGAAAGTGTTACGGTAGCGTTCTCTGTCTTTTCATCACCAGAAGTGTAAACAGACGGAGTTTTTGCCTGATGGAACAGTTTTACATCAAAAGAATTCACATCACTGACAGTATAGCCATCAGCAACAGCTATTGCCTTAACAGTCGTTTCTGCTGTGAAAGATAATGGTTCTGTATATACAGTACTCTCCACTGTAGGGTCAGAACCGTCTGTAGTGTAATAGATTACAGCATTCTTGTTGAGGTCGGAAAGAGTAACCGTTGTATTCATTTCACCATAAGCAGCCTTGAAAGCAGGTACTGGGCAAGCTGAAACATCGGCCTTTGATGACACGGCATCAGCTATGGCATTTTTCAATATGATATCAGTTCCTTCAGCATAATCGCCGGCAAGTCCATAATATTCATAGGCATTGTGACCATTATTATATGTATATGCTATAACAGAGTCTGGATATGCACATTCATCTGAACCTGAAACAATATAAGAAGTTGCATTAGCATGGGCAGCAGACAGTTTCAACGGTGTTGGCATAACCTCACCATTAGAAATGCCGAACATGCTCTCAACCCATCCTTCAAAGCCTTCGAACCAGTCTTCCTTTGTATCAACAGCCCATACTATCTCTGATTCAGAAGTAAGAGGCTCACCAAATCCGAATGCCTGTGCAAGGTTAGGATTGAAGTTGACTACTGGTTGCCAGTAAAGATTTGGCTTCAATGCTGAAACAATATCAGTATTGGCAGGAATACCGCCATCAAGAACCACAGCATCATAACCCATCATCTCCTCTTTGGTCGGAGTTTTTGTATTCAAGTTGATAGGCTCGTATGTATAGTTAGGTGTTTCCTTTATCGCTGTATAGAGTGGCAAATTATCGAAACCATCACCCGCAGCATCATAGTAAAGATAACCTACTTTCGCGGACTTTGGAGCATCACCAGCACCAATTATGATATAATATATGTGGTGTCCACTTGTAGAAGACAACTTCAGAGTGGACTCTTCAGCATTGGTATTGATAAGTTCCACATCAACGATAACGCCTTCTCCCTTGCTTTTAAATGTAGTATTGCCTGCTGCGTCAGCAAATCCAGAACTTACTTTGAAGCCTCTGGCTTCAGTATCCTTATGGGAACAATATCCTATTTTAACGTTTTCGCCTGCAGGAACAGTAAAAGATATATAGTCTGCAGCGTTCTTTCCATTAATCCAAAGGCACTGTGCATTATCAGGCCAAATTGCACCTGTACCAGGAACAGAGGCTATTTGCACATGCGCAGAAGACTTCATTCCACCGAGAGTAAGTCCCTCTAATTCAGGAACGGCGATATCTTCACCGTTGTAAGTCACAACAGCTTTAAAGTCAGAGAAACTTGCCGTGTTCTGGAAGCCTGTACCCTGAGCAGTCCAGTGTTGTGTGTCCCCAGCCATAAGCTCAAGTGTTGTAGCACTCCAGCCTTCGCGGAAGTCCCATGTACGGCGATAATTGTCAGCCGCATTTGCTACTAATGCAAACAGCATTACCAGCGAGAAGAAGGTAAATAATTTCTTCATAAGATGATAGTTTGATTTGTTAGTTATATGAATTAAAATATATGCCAATATCAGTTAGTTGGTTCCCAATTGGCTATACAAGCCGTCCGTAATCTTCAAAAAGCGTTATCGTGTCGCTTACGATAATATTATACGTCGCTGCAAAGGTAACAAAAAAAAAGCAAACGACAAAACATTTGCAAAGAAAGTTTGTCATTTGTTCAGATTTTCAGTATTATTTCACAAGACAATGGTACTAAACATTATTTATATATAAGCAATTTGCCTAAATATACATAACACATTTATAGACTTATCCCCTGTTTCTTTACTTCCTCCGCCACTTCACAAAGAGCTTGATACCATTGTTCACCAAATCGGGTTATAAGTGGTTCACGGAGAAACTTGTATATTGGAATATTCATTTTCTGACCCTTTACCACTGCATCCCGACAGACGTCCCATCTATTATAGGTAAGAGCAGTGATACCATTCTTTAGTGTTTTCACCCTTATAGGGTATAAAGCGCAAGATATTGGTTTGCACCATTTTGTATTACCACTACGGTATGCTCTTTCATATGCGCACAAACAGCAGTTTTCAACGGTTCCATCGGAAGTATCAAGGTTTTGATAACACGTAAAAGCACAGTCTTTTCCATTGACAATAGAGGTTACCAGTTCTCCCTCAATATCGGTATATGCCACACCTTGCGCATCTATAACATTCTGCGCAGAAGCAGAAAGGTCATTCCAAACGGTATCAAGGTTATCCTCTATTTCTAATATTTCATCCAATGTCACAGGGGCTCCAGCATTGCCTTCAATACAGCATCTTCCCTTACATTTGGTAAGGTCACAGCAGAAACACTCCGTAATAATGTCCATTGACACGAGCTTGTCTTCTATCTCTATTATCATTTCCTTATCTTTTTATTCACTGTATTTACGATGGAATGGGATTTTTTATCTTATTACGACTATAGTTCCAACCCATTACGATAATCTGACGGACTTACACCTACATTATCCTTAAAGTACTTTCCGAAGAAAGATTGTGTAGGAAAGTGCATTTCTTCCGCTATCTCGCTTATACGTTTATTGGTGTGACGCAACTGATTTCTTATCTCTGTTGTCACGAATTTGTCTATCCATTCATTCGGTGAACGGCGACTTACGGATGATATGGCCTCACAAAGGTACTTCGGAGACAAGTCCATTTGGGCAGCATACCACTGCACCTGCCTTTGTTTCTTGTAATTTCCCTCCACCAATTGAATATACTGTACAAATATTCGCTCCGCTCTTGACTGCTTATTCTCCGGCCCGTGCATCTTGAACACACGTTCAAACGAATCCCTCATATCAAAAATTGCAGCAAGAATCAACAACCGCACGACTTCAAGACTGTAAAGATGGTGCGGAGGAAGTATACATTTATGTATTTGCGAGAGATAAATCTTTAGTGAGTCAAGTTCTTCTGTGGTTATCTCGAACATCGGATGGTTATGTGTCAACAGAAAGAGATCACTCATATTCTGTATATCCTTCAATATCTCTTGCAGAAGTTTATATGACACGAAAAAACCGATTCCATCGAAGTCTGGGCTGAAGTTTATGCTATCCACAACAGATTCGTCCGTTATCACCATGATATTGTTTCTGCTTGCAATTCGCTTTTTCTCGTTAACCGTGATGGAAGCGACTCCATCCGTACACACCCCCATGAACATGCAAAGGGACAAACGTCGCACTTCTGTCATCTCCGGGAGTTTCTTCAAAGTCTCCACAAAAACGATTTCATTTGCTATATGGGGCAACCTGTATGCCAATACAAGCCTTTCCATTGTAACAGGCACAATATCCTTTGTTCTCATCAGTTCCTATAAGTTTTTTATTTGGTGGTCAATTTGAGTATTCACAAAAGCCATAGCTTAGTCAAGAGACGCGCTATACAATCCGCCGGAAGCCTTAACAACTAACAAAAGAGGAGGAATCATCCGAAAACCATTCCTCCTCTTCATATATAATGCCAAACTACGCATCGATGTTTGCGTACGTTGCATTCTCCTCAATAAATACTCGTCGCGGTTCCACATCATCACCCATGAGCATCGAGAACACCTCATCGGCATCGGCAGCATTCTGTATAGTTATCTGTTTCAGCAGTCTTGTTTCCGGATTCATAGTGGTATCCCACAACTGTTCGGGGTTCATCTCACCAAGACCTTTATAGCGTTGCGTATGTATCGCCTCCGGATTACCGTCCGCATACTTGTCAATGAAATGCTGACGCTGTTGCTCCGTATAACAATATTCCTTCACTTTATTCTTGTAAGAACACTGATATAGTGGCGGAGTGGCAATATAAAGGTGGCCTTCCTGTACCACTTTCGGCATGAAGCGATAGAACAGTGTCATGATAAGGGTGTCAATGTGTGAACCATCGACATCGGCATCGGTCATGATTATTATCTTATCATAGCGCAGTTTGTCGATATTAGCCTCCTTGGAGTCTTCTCCGTCCACGCCAAAGCGCACACCTATACTCTGAATGATATTCATAACGGATTCTGCTTCAAACACCCTGTGCCACTGTACCTTCTCTACATTTAGTATTTTACCACGCAATGGCAATATAGCTTGTGAATAGCGGTCACGTCCCTGCTTTGCAGAACCTCCTGCAGAGTCACCCTCGACAAGGAAGATTTCAGAGGAGTGCGGATCTTTATTTGAGCAGTCTGCAAGTTTACCAGGCAGTCCTCCACCCGTCATCACATTCTTACGCTGCACGCTTTCCCTTGCCTTACGTGCTGCAATACGTGCCGTAGCAGCAAGAACCACCTTCTCGCATATCTGGTGTGCTTCCTTTGGATGCTCTTCCAGATACGCTCCCATAGCTTCACCCACAGCCTGTTGCACAGCTCCACCGACCTCGCTGTTGCCGAGTTTTGTCTTGGTCTGTCCCTCGAACTGCGGTTCAGCCACTTTTACAGATATTATGGCAGTCAGTCCTTCACGGAAATCATCCTGTGCTATTTCCAGCTTCGCCTTTTCTATCTGCTTGCGCAACTGATCATCAGTATCAGCATACTTCTTCAGTGAGCGTGACAATGCTATGCGGAAGCCGGTAAGATGCGTACCTCCTTCTATAGTATTGATATTATTCACATACGAGTGTATATTCTCGGAGTAATCATTATTATAGAGCATTGCTATCTCAATGGGCACATTATTCTTCTCCGTCTTGAGATAAACAGGCTCCCCTATAATAGATGTACGATGACGATCGACGTAACGGACAAATTCTTTCAGCCCATCCTTGGCATGGAATACTTCCGGAACACGCAGATTCCCCTCCTCATTCGGACGCAGATCGGTAAGCGTTATAGTGATACCGGCATTAAGGAACGCCAATTCACGCATACGGCGTGCTATAATATCGTATTTATATTCAGTCAATATGAATATGGTATCATCAGGCCAAAACTGCTGGCGTGTGCCACGTAGGTCTGTCTCGCCCACCACTTTCACATCGTAAAGCGGCTTACCCTTAGCATATTCCTGCTGGTATATCTTACCATCGCGGAACACCTGCGACATCATATGTTTTGAAAGTGCATTCACACAACTCACACCTACGCCGTGCAATCCGCCAGAGACCTTGTATGAGCCCTTGTCGAACTTGCCCCCGGCATGAAGTACTGTCATGACAATTTCAAGTGCAGACTTGTGCATTTTAGGGTGTTCATCGACAGGAATACCTCGTCCATTGTCCTGTACGGTAATGGAGTTATCCGCATTGATTGTCACTTCTATGTGTGTGCAGAATCCCGCCATAGCCTCATCAATGGAGTTGTCCACAGTCTCATTGACGAGATGATGCAGTCCTTTCTCTGAGATGTCGCCAATATACATGGCTGGTCTTTTGCGCACAGCCTCCAGGCCTTCAAGCACCTGTATGCTACTGCCAGTATAATTCGTTTCTTTGTTCTGAATTTCGTCCATTGGATTACTCGTTTTGTTTACCTTGCAAAGGTAGTAAATATTTCTGATATACGCAAACATTTTACCATGATTTTTATATAAAGAAATCACGGTTAAAGTTCTTTTCAGCCGTTACCGAGACTGCCCGAAGTCCCCACTCTCCCAAAGACCCGGCACTGTCTTCTCACACCAACATCCGAAACCCAGACAATATGGGAGTGCTTGCCACGACACTCACCCGCAGGAGACACGCAAAGCTAGCAACACAGGCGCAGCATTATAGCCGGAAGCAGCTACGACACATATACGAAAAAAGGCCGCTACCCCTCACGGGCTGCAGCCTTTTAATAAAAATTATTATGGAAACAATCTTGTGTTTTATCCCAAAAAACGCCCTTCACTTCTCTGTGTCCGTACACGGGAATACACATCACCGAAAGCAAAGGGAGGTATAATTATGCAAGTTTTTGTATGTATGCAGAAAGGCTTGACTTGATGTTCGCAGCCTTATTCTGATGAATAATATTGCGCTTAGCCAACTTATCAAGCATCTTCTGTACAGAAGGATAGAGCTTTACAGCTTCTTCCTTGTCTGTCAATGTGCGCAGTTTACGTACTGCATTACGCATAGTCTTAGCGTAGTACTTGTTGTGAAGAGTCTTTTTCTTGTCCTGACGAATTCTCTTCTCTGACGATTTGTGGTTTGCCATTGTTCTGACTTTGTTTGTTTTGTCTATGCGGATGACACAGACAGATTAATAATATTAGCCTATGGGTCTTGCGCCTTAGCAGCTGCCCTTAGCGGGATATGCAGAATCCAGTAATTGACTTCGCCATCACCCTCCATCACCTTATCACTTTCGTTAGCGCATCGCTGCGCGATGATGAATAATCCTAATTTTTGGTAGCGCGTAGGGGAGTCGGACCCCTCTTGCAAGAATGAAAATCTTGAGTACTAACCGATATACGAACGCGCCAAGCCTTTATCAAACTCCCGTTGCATGGGCATTACCCCTGCCACGTTTTATTTGCGAGTGCAAAGGTATGACATTTCCTGCAATCTGGCAAATTTTATCACAATAATTTTCATTTTTCTGTATATTTTTTGTATTTTTGCAACCGAAAAGGACTTATATCACATAAAGATGGAAGAAAAAAGCCGTTGCATAGTACTGAGGACAGTGAGACTTGGTGACAACAAACTCATAGCAGATCTACTCTGCCGTGAGAGCGGCCGCATGTCCATAATACTGCCTTTCGGCGGTGCGACACGCGGATGTAGACGGTCCGGACACAGCAATAATAACGGCAACAGGATCTGCCGGCAGCTATTCCAGCCTTTGTCTGTACTTGAGGTTGACACATTCCAGACGCCAAAGCAATCTTTGGCACGGTTGAACGACGCCCGTCTTGCAGTAGTATATACATCCATACCCTTTGACGGAGTAAAATTGTCGCTGGCTTTTTTCGTAGCGGAGTTTCTGGCTTTCAGCACACGCGACCTGCATTGTGACCATATATTATATGACTTTGTAGAACAAAGTCTGATATGGCTTGACACCACAGCGCGCAGCGTAGCCAACTTTCATCTCATGTTCATGATGCGCACCGCACGTTTTCTTGGCTTTTACCCTGACCTGGAAAGTTTTTCCTCTGGCACATATTTCGACCTACGCGAGGGTATCTTCACCACTTCCGCTCCCTGTCACAGCGACTTTCTGAAACCGGAAGATGCAGAACGTGTGATAATGCTGATGCGCATGACGCCCGGCAACATACACCTGTTTCACATGACGCGAGATGAACGCAACAGGATAACCGATTTCTGTCTGCGTTTCTACCGTCTCCACATTCCGGCATTCGGGGAGATGAAGACGCTGGATGTGCTACGGGAGCTATAAAAAGATGTTCACTTCCGAATAACCGGATTACGCCATCAGCAAACCGGCAATATACGAAAAAGGCAACGTTGCAGTAAAAACAACGTTGCCTTTTTATATGTCTATGACGGGAACGTTCAGATATCCTTCCGCTTCTTTATTCTCGTCACTATCTTGTTTGCCCCGCTTGTCAATGCGAAGGCCTCAGGATGACTTTTGACAAAAGACTCGATATGACGGACATATTTATCTTCCAGAATCTCATTCACGGCTATAAGGATGCCTGTTTCCTCCACATCTCCGAAGCCATCGTTTATTGCTGTCCCGAAAAGTTTCATTGTCGGAGACAGGTTCATATACGCATTCACCAGCGGTGGTATGTTAAAGCCCAGAGCGCGAATACCGCCATTGAGGATACGATAATCCTCCTTGAAGTCACGTCCGCAGAACACTTGCGCCAAATCCGCTTCCGGTGTCTCCAGCTGCAGAGGGTTCATCGGGCAAACAAGCCCTTCCTTGTCACTGAAATGCTTTTTCAGGAAATACAGTATCATATCACGTCCGAAACGTATGTAACTTGGATACATGGTCATCTTCCCGAAGAAATACCTTACATCAGGGTTTATTACGGTTAGGGCACCCAGCCCGTCCCACAGATTATCCAAGGCAAAAAGGCTTTTCGCCCCCATCTTAGAACTCTGATACTCCGGCGTAACGAAGGAGCGGCCAAGCTCTATCGTATAAGGAGCGTAATCTTTTATGAACTTTTCCGAGAAACGGAACATGTGGCTGGTGGCCAATATAGGCTGGCCGGTAGCGTCATATTCCCAGTCTTCACCCATTATATAACGGTAGCCTCCTATAATCTCTCTGGCTTCAGGATTCCACACTATAAGTTGTTTATAGCAGTTCTCCGAGGTATCGAACTCGTCAATATCAATATTCTTGCCTGTACCTCCGCCTGCCAGACGGAAGGTTATTTCGCGCAGACGACCTATCTCACGCATTACATTTGGCGAGTTGTGTGCCGTAACGATATATATTTCGTTATGGCTTCTATTTGTCATGCGCAACTGTTTATCTGGTGTCAGTTCCTTCAAGAGTGACTCAAGCGGTACCGGCTGAATGATTTCTGCCTCCATTGACGATAATATGAATTGTTTAGAATGTGTGTTTTATTTATTGTCGGTGCTTAACCGATATACTTCCTGCTGCACCCACTGCGCCCACTGCCATGGGGTACGGCTGCTGTCGAAGGTCTGCCACGGTATCGGCCTGCCGACATGAAGCACAAAAGTCCGCCCTCTGTTGCGTAACATTTCATCAGGCAGGAAGAGCATCGCGACATTGAACTTCAACCGGATAGCCTTGCAAATGTTGGCAATGCGATAGAACCTTTCCGAATTACGGCCGCTAAAGTACATTGGGACAATGTCTCTCTTTGTCTGAACACTCTTCGTTATAAATGTCTTTGTCCATGAAAGGTCATGTATCTTGCCACTGATTTTGCGGGAACACAGCCCTGCAGGAAACACCACCATGTGGTGGTCTGATGCAAATCCGGCCTCTACCATGCGCGGAAAGTCACGACTTTGACGACCGGTCTTATTAATAGGTATACACAATGGCGCAAGACCCGGAAGCTGCATAAGCAAATCGTTTACGAGATAACGGAAGTTGCCGTTATAGTGTTTGCCTATGATGGCACCTATTGCAACGCCATCAATACCGCCAAGCGGATGGTTGCTCACGAAGGTATAGCGACGCGGGTCATCCGATGCCGGCATATTCTCCATGCCGACGATACGCACATCGTTATGAAGAAACCGCATACAGTGTTCCAACCACTGCGTACCCGATTCTCCACGCGACTGCCACAGGAATTCATTCAGTTCGTCCTGATGCAGCGTCTTCTTCAGCCAACGGACGATAAAGTGCGGCACGCGCTCCGCCTTGTCGCCCATCTTGGTTCGCAATATGTTGTCAACATCTATTGTCTTCTCTGTTACTTGCATCTGAAGTATTACATCTTTGTGTGTTTTTGGCGCATCGGCCATTGTTTCTTCGTTATGGCATGGCTGCTTGAGCTTCCGTTTTTGACGATGGCAAAATTCTGAAGGAACAAGCCCATTGACGGCCAAAAAACGTTTCGGTGTGGCAAAATTACTATTTATTTTTTTATTTATTGCATTTTCATGCAGCAAAATTAACAGTCACTCCCTGTTTTATCATTTTTTAAGGTTATTACACCAAGACTGCAATTTCCCCTTAACATAGTCCCTCAAGCCGTCGTCTTCCAATATCTCCATGTCGTCATACAGTCCCAAGACAAAACGCCCGATACCAAGATAACTGCACACATCGGTCTCGAACAACCAGCGGCCGTCTTCCCGCGGCACAAAGCATGCAGCGGATTCCGGATACTCCTCAAGCATCACATTGTGCGACAACTGCCCCATAATGAGCGTAACCTTAATGGTTTTCTCATCCGAAAAGGAGAAAAGGTCTACATACACTTGACGGTGACACTGCCCATATTCCCACGGACGGTCAAAAGGTTCCACACCGTCCATACGCGAAAGACGGAAAGTCTTGTTGAGACCGGAGGAGGGTTCATAGCACCTGACATCCTTATTGTTGTTAAGAAACATGAAAGGTTCCACCTGACGGTTCTTCACGGAACGGCTGTTCGGCGAGGAATAACCTACGATTGTCACCATGCGTCGGCTTTTGATGGCATCATATAATATGGTACGTATGGCTGCAGACTTACGTTGCAACGCCTCATTGTCAAGTATCTTGAAATCAAAGAAACAGTCCAGACGCCGATGAAGTGATTTCAACCTACCGCTATCCATACCTGAATTTTCTATCAACTGGCGCATCAACACCACCTCGTCATCAGTCAACTGTATTAGTTCGTATAGTCTTGAGAAAAACCTGCTGGCCCTATTGAGAGAATAATATTTGCCGCTTTTCTCCACCTTGAAGCCTGCCTGTTCAAAAAACTCCATATAATAATAGAAGTTACGGCGCGAGATAGCGAGTCTCCCGCATATCTCATCCACTTTATACTGCCTGTTGTGAGTAAGCAGCAGCATTAGTTCCAGCTCGCGCTTCAAATGGTCATGTCTCATACTTTTCACCGTATATTATACACTGCAAAGATACACCGAAACTTCCAATCCCGCAAACAAAAGCCGAGTGAAAGTTCACTTCAGAACAGAAAAAAGGGACATTCCAATTAGGAATATCCCTTTTTGCGCTTCAAGATGGGCTTGAACCAACGACCCCCTGATTAACAGTCAGGTGCTCTAACCAACTGAGCTATTGAAGCATTGCATATTCAGAAAGAATAATGGAAGCTTATTCGTGTTTTCTGAATTGCGTTGCAAAGGTACTAACTTTTTGCAATACCTCCAAATTTTTTCGTTATTTTTTTTACTTCCCCACACAAAAAACGTGAAATTATACTATTTTATGGCTATTATGGCGGTAGTTCGATGAAAAAGATGTACTTTTGCAACAATAAGAACAGGACGTATGTGTGTCCTGCCATTTATACTCTGAAGACAACATTTCCACTTGGACGATGAAAAAGATTCTCCCTTTATTATTAACAATGTGTATGGCTCTTCCTGTAATGAGCCAGAAAAAGAACGACAAAAGCAGACAAAAGCCAAAAACAGAACAGTCTGATGCCACCGGCAAAGAAAAGAAGCGGTCTGAGAAGGCAAAGAACCATAACTTTGACGTAACACGTCAACTGGAGACCTTTTCCGCCATATACAAACAGCTTGACATGATGTATGTGGACACACTCGACCCGGAAGTGACGGTTGGCAACGGCATACGCGCAATGCTCAACTCCCTTGATCCTTATACCGAATACTATCCGGCAGACAAGGTGAATACCCTCCGAACTATGCTTACAGGCAAATATGCGGGTATAGGGGCACTCATTATGCACAACACAAAGACCGGCCGCGTAGTAATAGACGAACCATACGAAGGTATGCCGGCAGCGGAAGCGGGGCTGAAGAAAGGCGATATCATTCTGTCAATTGACGATTCCACGATGGTAGGCAAGGATGTTTCATACGTTTCAAGCCACCTAAGGGGCGACCCCGGCACGACATTCGTACTTGAAATACAGCGTGGAGGTGATGACAGCGGTTCCAGCGACCAGCCATCCAAGACGAAAAAGGCCGGCAGCAAGGGCAAAAGCACATCAAATACAAATGGCGGTAGCATTCTGAAGATAAAGATAACACGCAAGGCCATACAACTTCCTTCCCTGTCTTACTACGGAATGATTGGCGACAACGTGGGCTATCTCCAACTGACCCAGTTCACGGACGATTGCGCCCGCGACATACGCAGGGCACTGGTGGAACTACGCCAGCAGGGCATGAAGGGGCTTGTGTTCGACCTTCGCAGTAATGGCGGCGGTTCTCTGGCTGAGGCTATAAAGACGGTAAACATGTTTGTGCCGAAAGGTATCACCCTTGTCACTACAAAGGGCAAGATAAAACGTTCCAACAACGAATACAAGACGGAACAGGAACCTCTCGACACCATCATGCCGACGGTCATCCTTACCAACGGCAACACGGCTTCGGCGAGTGAGATAACGGCCGGCTCCCTGCAAGACCTTGACCGTGCGGTGGTGATGGGCACACGCACCTACGGCAAAGGACTGGTACAGTTGCCGGTGGACCTCCCACACGATGGAAATCTGAAACTGACCACTTCCAAATACTACATACCTTCCGGACGCTGCATACAGGCCATAAACTACAAACACACAGGGGGCGGATACCTTGAACATATCCCCGACTCTCTTACACACGAGTTCAAGACGAAAGGCGGAAGGACAGTACGTGACGGCGGCGGAATAAAGCCGGACATAGAAGTACAGGCGGACACACTGCCTAACATTGCACTGTACCTGCAGAACAGCGGACTGGATTCAACAGAGGTAATGTTCTATTACGTAGTGGACTACATACGCAATCATCCTACGATAGCACCGGCACAGGAATTCAAGATTACAGATGATGACTATGCCGAGTTCAAGAAAAGAGTGGTGGAAAGCGGTTTCAAATACGACAGGGAGACCAGCCGACTGTATGAAAGACTGGTGAAGATGGCGACATTCGAAGGGTACTACGATGATGCGAAACCTGAATTCGAGGCGTTGAAAGCCAAACTACAGCACAACATCGAGCGAGAACTGGACAACAACCGCAACATCATACAGCAACTGATAGAAAGTGATATCATAACCGCATATTACTATCAGAAAGGGGCCATAGCCAATTCTCTGCAGACAGACACACAGGTGCAGGAAGCGAAGAAACTGCTTCTGGACGAAAAACGTTACGAGAGCATCCTGAAACCGAATACGGCATCAGCCGTACAAAAACAATAATGCCGGCCGAAATCCACAAGCCGGCAATCAGTCCGGAAACGGGCAAACTACCAACCCAATAAACAGACAATCAACATGGGAAACAAAAACGACAAGAAAAAAGGCGGCAAGCGCATGGGAAAGGCGCCACTGTCAAAAAAGATAGAGGAATTCTTTGCCACACAACCGGGCGAAACATTCTCTATGAAACAAATATTCAAACAGCTGAAGCTCAACACTCACCCGCTGAAGATGCTCGCCATTGACATTCTTGAGGAAATGGCATGGGACGATTTCCTCGTCCGCATCACGGATTCCTCATACCGTCTGGCTGACAACACACAGGTCATGGAAGGAATATTCCACGCCAAGGCCAACGGCAAGAACTCATTCACGCCTGACGGCAGCGACAAACCGATATTCGTTGCCGAGAGAAACTCCATGTCAGCCCTTGAGGGCGACCGCGTGAAGGTAAGCCTCATGGCACGCCGACGCAACCATATCCGCGAGGCACAGGTCATAGAAATCCTGTCAAGAAAGAAAGACCAGTTCGTAGGCAGACTACGCGTGGAGGGAGAATTTGCGTTCCTCATACCTCAGGAACCACTCTCCACCAACATCATCGTGCCTAAATCACAACTAAAGGGCGGCAAGACGGACCAACGCGCCGTAGTAAAAGTGACGGAGTGGCCTGACGGAGAACGCCGCAACATCGTAGCACACGTGGTTGACATACTGGGAGAAAAGGGTGACAACGACGCCGAGATGAACACCATTCTGGCACAATACTGCCTGCCATACAAATATCCGAAGGAAGTGGAAGAGGCTGCAGACAAAATCAGCGACGTCATAACGGAACAGGATTACGAAGAGCGCGAGGACTTCCGCAGCATATTCACATGCACCATAGACCCCCACGATGCCAAGGACTTCGACGATGCACTGTCAATACAGCATCTCGACAGCGGACTGTGGCAGGTGGGTGTACATATCGCTGACGTGTCGCACTACGTACAGGAAGGCTCCATCATTGACAAGGAAGCGGTGAAACGCGCAACGAGTATATACCTTGTAGACCGCACCATACCTATGCTGCCGGAACGTTTGTGCAACTACATCTGCTCACTACGCCCCGACGAGGAGAAGCTGGCATACAGCGTGATATTCGACATGGACGACAATGCCGAGGCGAAGAACTTCCGCATAGTCCATACCGTCATCAAGAGCAACCGGCGTTATGCCTATGAAGAGGTACAGGAGATTATAGAAAACAACCGCCTTGACACTGCAAAGCCTTTCGAGGAAGGCGTAGCTTTGCCTGCCGAAGAACTGGAAAAGCGCATGAAGGCTGGCAAACTGCAGGGAGACAACGCCTATCAGCTGCTTACCCTCGACCGTCTGGCCAAGATGCTGCGTGCGAAACGCTTTGACAATGGCTCTGTAAAGTTCGACAGGGAGGAGATGCGATTCGAGATTGACGACACTGGCAAACCGATACGCTGTTACTTCAAGCGTTCAAAGGATGCCAACAAACTCATCGAGGAGTTCATGCTTCTGGCCAACAAGACCGTTGCCGAGAGCGTAGGCAGGGTGCCGAAAGGAAAGAAAGCCAAGACACTGCCATACCGCGTACACGACGACCCAGACCCGCAGAAACTGGAAACGCTGCGTTCTTTCGTTGTGAAATTCGGCTATAAGATGAAGTCCACCGGCACAAAGGGTGCGACAGCACGGGCCATAAACGCACTGATGGACGAGTGCCAGGGCAAGGCGGAGAACAACGCCATACAGCTTGTGGCTCTCCGCGCAATGATGAAGGCGAAGTACAGCACGCACAACATAGGACACTTCGGACTGGCTTTCGACTACTATACGCACTTCACGTCGCCAATACGCCGTTACCCTGACACAATGGTTCACCGCCTTCTCACAAGATACGCACAGGGAGGACGCTCCGCAAACCAGGACCATTACGAAGAACTATGCGAACATAGCAGTGACATGGAGTTGGTTGCAGCCAGCGCTGAGCGTGACTCCATAAAATACAAGATGGTGGAATACATGGGACAGTTCCTCGGAAAGGAATTCGATGCGCACATATCAGGCATCACAAGTTACGGTATCTACGCCGAAATAGACGAGAACCACTGTGAGGGAATGATACCGATACGCGACCTTAAGGATGACTACTATGAGTTTGACGAACGCAACTTCTGCCTTGTAGGCCGCCGACGCCATAACCGTTACCAACTCGGTGACGCTATACGCATACAGGTGGCTAAAGCCAATTTGGACAAGAAACAACTGGATTTCACTGTCTGTGAATAACAGAACACATAATGTATGCTCTCACAACAGAGATACGGAAAAAAAGAAAAAAGAAAACGGGAAGACCGATACACTGGCTTTCCCGTTTTCTTTTCATGTGGTCCGACCGGGAATCGAACCCGGATCTAATCTTTAGGAGAGACTTGTTCTATCCATTGAACTATCAGACCATCGTATGACTGTGGCTTCACAAAATGTGCGTCACAATGGTGCAAAGGTACTATGTTTTTCTGAAATATGCAAGAAACGGACACTTTTTTCTATTTCACGTGTGTGTCTTTTTTCTTTTTTTTAGTCTGAAACAGAAAAACCATAAAGCCATTTACAGACTGTACAGTAAAGGCAACAATGTACTTGCCATGCCTTGTCTACGGCATTTTGCAGAGAAAACGGTTTGTTTTGGATTACTTCCTTTGTACAATAAAAACCATCCCACCATTTTTGCAACCTTGCCACTCCGTAAAAGCGGCACAATTACATTACAAAAGCGGCCCTTTTACAATGTAAACGCATTGAGTTTACCGTGTAAAAGGGCCGCTTTTGTAATACCGCCTGTAAACTGTCAGAGACAGAGTGGCGACAGAAGGGAAATGTTCGGGAAATAGCAATGAGCCATTATACTTGTTTTTTATTGACTTATTGGATAACGTCTTTGTAAAAAAAAAATCGCAACGGACTGCTGAAGCAATCTATTGCGATTCGGATAGTGACCTGCTTGGGGTTCGAACCCAAGACCCCCACATTAAAAGTGTGATGCTCTACCAACTG
>CAZPNC010000004.1:0-37036 GCA_964587945.1 uncultured Prevotella sp.
GTCGGGATGACCAGACTCGAACTGGCGACCACACGCCCCCCAGACGTGTACGCTACCAACTGCGCTACATCCCGGTCACAGTGGAAAAACAGTGCCGTAAAGGACACTTTTTTTCGTTAAGCGAGTGCAAAGATACACAGAAAAAATGAGGTCGCCAAATCTTTTCAAACCTTTTTATTGAAAAAATGTGAAATAGAGAAAATTTATATAATATTGTTTGCCAGTATGGGAAAGATATCGTAATTTTGTCAGATAGATAAAATACAAAGACGCAATGCAATATAGACTGACTGCACCTCGCAGCATGAACTGTGAAATAACGCTGCCGGCATCAAAGAGTATCAGCAACAGGGCTCTTATCATCAATGCTCTGGCAGGAAACATAGAACACCCCGAGAACCTAAGCAAGTGCGATGACACCGACGTAATGGTGGCGGCACTGCGCGATATGCCTTACGAGATAAACGTAAAGGCTGGCGGAACAGCAATGCGTTTCACCACAGCACTGCTGTCTGTCGGCAGTGGCGAGCACGTAATCACGGGTACGGAACGCATGAAACACCGTCCTATATCGGTACTGGTGGATGCTCTGCGGAGTTTCGGGGCAGACATAGAATACATGGAAGAGGAAGGTTTTCCGCCGTTACGTATAAGGGGCAGAAAACTGAATGGAGGCAGACTGGATGTTGCCGGAAACGTGTCATCGCAGTATATCTCCGCATTACTCATGATAGGCCCGGTGATGAAGGAGGGCCTTACGCTGCATCTGACAGGCGATGTAATCTCACGTCCGTACATAGACCTTACCATCTGCACCATGCAGATGTTCGGTGCAGATGTGGAATGGGGAGATGCGGCAACGGTAGTTGTAGGCCCCAAACCATACACGTCCGTACCTTTCTTTATAGAAAACGACTGGAGTGCGTCTTCTTATTGGTACGAGATGCTGGCACTTATGTGCAGCGAGGAGAACGAAGTGCGTCTGCCCGGACTGATGGACGGCAGCAGGCAGGGGGATTCTGCCATACGTTACATCTTCATGATGCTCGGCATCAAGACAAAATTCAAGGACAAGGGACAGCAGAAACCTACCACAGTGACGCTGAAGGCGCACCCGATGGCACTGCCACGACTTGACTTTGACTTCGTAAACCAGCCGGATCTCGCCCAGACTGTGGTGGTAACGACGGCACTGTGCGGCATCCCTTTCCGCTTAACCGGACTGAAGACGTTGCGCATAAAGGAAACAGACCGCATAGCGGCACTTAAATATGAAATGTCAAAACTGGGTTATGTACTGGATGATTCGGAAGAGGGAACGCTGTCATGGGACGGTACCCGCTGCGAACCTATGGTTGAACCGGTGATAGACACATACGAAGACCACCGTATGGCCATGGCGTTCGCACCGGCGGCGATAAGGTTTCCCGGACTGGGAATAAACAATCCGGAAGTGGTATCAAAGAGTTATCCCGGCTTCTGGGAAGACCTGAAAAAGGCAGGATGGACAATAGATGAGATAAAGGAATAAGGGGTCACCATTGATTACTTGCCTTTAATTCTGAAAAACTGACAGACAAAGCGGCCAAACGATAAAACGACAACTTGCGAAGCATAATATACAATACGCTGTTAATGCTCGGCCTTGTGCTGTGCGTGGTCTCGTGTTCAACGAAAAAGAACACGGGCGCAACACGTTTCTGGCATGGCTTCACGGCTAAATACAACACCTATTATAATGGTACGGTGGCTTATATCGATGCTTCGCTTGAAAAGGAGAATGGCAACAAGGACAACTACACAGAGCGTCTGCCTCTCTACACGGTGGGCAACAAGGCCAGCCGCGACCTCGGCAAGGCCAATTATGACATTGCAATAACCAAAAGCCAGAAGGCGATACAGGTACATAGCATCAAGGCCAAGCCTGAATGGACAAAGAACCGCCGCAAGACGGCAAAGGACATAGAGTGGCTTTCAAGACGGGAATATAACCCCTTTCTGTGGAAAGCGTGGATGCTTATGGGGCGTTCACAGTTCTATCAGGGTAAGTTTGACGAGGCTGCGGCCACCTTTTCCTACATGTCACGCCTCTACAAAGGACAGCCTGCCATCTACGGCAAGGCGCGGGCGTGGCTGGCAAAGTGCTACATAGAAAGCGAATGGCTGTACGATGCCGCGGACGTGATACGCAACATGCAGCGTGACAGCATAGACTGGAGGGCGCAGAAGGAGTGGGACTACACGCTTTGCGACTATTACCTTCACGCCGGAGACATGCCGAAGGCGGCGGAATATCTGCGTAAGGTCATACGCTATGAGATGCGCTCAAAACAGAAGGCACGTGAGTATTATCTGCTCGGGCAGGTGGAAGGCGCACAGGGCAACAAGCTGGCGGCCTACAAAGCCTTCAGAAAGGTGATAGGACTGAATCCGCCCTACGAACTGGAATTTAACGCACGGATATCCATGACGGAGGTTTCGGCGAAGGGACAGGCTAAGAAAATGATAGGGAAATTGCGCAGAATGGCGCGCAATGACAACAACAAGGAATATCTGGACCAGGTGTATTATGCCATAGGAAACATATATCTGGCGGAGAAAGATACTTTACACGCGGTGGCAGCATACGAGACCGGCAACAAGAAGGCTACGCGTTCCGGCATAGAGAAGGGCGTTTTGCTGCTGCATCTTGGTGACCTTTACTGGCAGTTGGAGAAATACGGTGACGCAAAACGGTGCTATGGAGAGGCTATAGGCTTGCTGGACAAGGAACGGCCGGACTATGATATGCTGGCAGAACGTTCAAAAGTGCTTGACGAACTGGTGCCATACACTGATGCAGTGTATCTGCAGGACTCGCTGCAGACGCTTGCGAAAATGGACGAAAAGGAAAGGTTCGAGGCCATAGACCGCGTCATAGATGCCTTGAAAAAGAAGGAACGTGAGGATGAGACAATGGCTGCGGAACAGGAAGCGCAGCAGAGACAGCAGAAATATGGCAGTAACCTCGGCAGCAAGACGGAGGTAAAAGTGCCCAATACGACAACGAACCTGAATAAAAGTACTACATGGTACTTCTACAATACGCAACTTGTGCAGCAAGGAAAGCAACTGTTCCAGCGCACATGGGGCAAACGTGAGAATACGGATAACTGGCAACGGTACAACAAGACCGTTGTAGGCGGTTTCGCAACGGAGGAGACTGACACCACACTGATGACAAAGGAACAGCGCGATTCTATCACTGCAGCAGAAGAGAAGCAGCGGATAGAGGAGGAGAAAATGGATTCGGCGGTGAACAATCCACATAAAAGGGAGTACTATCTGGCGCAGATTCCTTTTACGGAAGAGGCTATGGCCGAAAGTAACGAGATAATAAAGACCGGTTTGCTGCACTCTGCCATTATCTTCAAAGACAAGCTTGACAACCTCACTTTGAGTGAGAAGGCTTTCAGAAGACTGCTTACCCAGTATCCGGAATTTACCCCAAAGGATGAAGTGTACTATCATCTGTTCCTGCTTTATTCGCGCAAAGGACAGACGGAAGAGGCGCAGTCGTATGTGGAAAGGTTAAAGGCAGAATGTCCGGAGTCCAAATGGACAACGGTATTGACTGACCCTTACTTTGCAGACAATGCACGTTTTGGCAAGCAGATGGAAGACTCCATATATGGAGCGACATACAAAGCCTTCAAGGAAGACCGCTTCAGTGAGGTCTATGGTAATGCAACGGTGTCGGAAAAGCGTTTCCCACTCGGCGACAACCGCGACAGATTCATATTCATCACTGGTCTTACGCAGCTAAATGACGGCCATGCCGATGAATGTATGAAGGCCATGGAGATGGTGGTGAAGGACTATCCGCAGAGCCAGGTGGCGGAAATGGCGGGCATGATAATAAACGGTGTGAAGGCAGGCAGGCGGCTTCGTGGCGCCAAATTTGACCTTTCAAACGTCTGGGACAGGCGCAGCATGGCATTGGATGGTGCTGACAGCGTGGCTAACAGAACGTTCTCGGCTGAGCGTAACACCGAATTTATGTTTATTATGGCCTATCCTCCGGATTCAATAGATGAGGATAAACTTCTGTTCCAGATGGCACGGTACAACTTTACGAGTTTCCTTGTAAGGAATTTTGACCTCACCATTGAGGACGTTTACGGCATGCACCACCTTACTGTCAGCGGTTTCCGCAACTTCAACGAAGCCCGTCAGTATGCGAAGATGCTGCTTCAGCAGGAGGGTATCAAGCGGACAGCAGGCCACAGCAGGCCGATAGTAATCAGCAAAGAGAACCTTGACCTCATAGGCAGCAAGTACAGTTACAACGATTATGACACTTTCTATGTCAAACATTTCGCACCTCTGCCTGTAACCAATCCGGAACAGCTCTATGAACCTGTAAAAGTAAAGGATGAGAAGGTGAAGGAGGAGGACCCTGTAAAACCATTGTTACCTACGGAGGAGGTTGCACCAGGAGGCGCAAAGCCAGTAGACCCGAAAGCGAAGGAGCAGTTGGAGGAGGACAATATGATAACGCTACCGGCGGAAATGGGGATTACTGTGCCGGAAGACAGCATCATTGTTCCCGTGACTACAGTACCGGAAAGCAAGGAAGGGGAAGTCATAACCCTGCCGGAGGATGAGAAGCCGGTGGTGAAAGACAGTAATGTGCTGGACATTCCTATAACGGAACCTGTACAGACGAAGCCTGCGGAGGATGAAATTATAATACCGTCAAACGACGAAAAGAAAACAGAAACGCCGCAGGATGATATCATTATCTTTGACGACAAGGCCGAAAAGCCAAAGGACAGCGGCAAGAATGAGGAGATAATAGTGGTAGATGACGGTAAGACCTCTACCGAAGGACTGGAGGATGAGTACTATGAACTTGACGGATTCTGATAATTCAATAAACAAATAACAAATCAAACGATTATGGAAGTAGTAATAACCAAAGAGAACTTCGATTCTCTAAAGAACGGCCCCCTGCCATTAGTAGTGGACTTTTGGGCAGAATGGTGTGGCCCATGTAAGATGATTGCACCCATCATCTCACAGTTGGCAGAAGAGTATGACGGCAGACTGACCGTGGGAAAGTGCAACGTTGAGGATTGCGAAGAACTCGCTGCAGAGTTCGGCATCCGCAATATCCCGACACTGCTTATCTTCAAAGGCGGCCAACTTGTGGACAAATTTGTGGGCGCAGCCAACAAGACAAAGTTCCAGGAGAAGTTTGATGCCAACCTATAGGCACAGACTTACGTAAACGGGAAATCCCAAATCACAGTGCGGAAGAGTCGCTATCGTTCATCGACAGCAATCTCACTACAATGTGGTTTGGGATTTCCCGTTTTACGGAAACAGTGCTAAAACTCTATTATCCTTGAACCGTCACCCTGTGGTGTGATAGTGATTTTCACGACATCGTCAGGCAGTGTATCCTCAACAAGCTCCGGCCATTCCATGAAACAGTAGTTGCCACTGTAGAAATAGTCATCACAACCCATGTCAGACACCTCTTCCTGCTTCTTGATGCGGTAGAAGTCAAAGTGGTATATCGGTTTCCCTTCGCCGTCAGTGTATTCATTTATTATGGCAAAGGTAGGTGATGTTATCACATCCTTTACCCCTAACTCTTCACAAACAGCCTTGATGAAGGTGGTTTTACCTGCGCCCATCGGTGCATAGAAAGCGAGACAAGAACCTTTTCCCTTTACAGCGTTGATGAACTCACGTGCTGTCTCGTGTATCGTCTCAATGGATTTGATTGTCAATTGCATAACTTTATTTTTTTCGTCCCTTCATACTTATGAGCGGAATAATCATCTCTTCCATTGAGATGCCGCCATGTTGGAAAGTGTTTGATGCCAACCTATAGGCACAGACTTACGTAAACGGGAAATCCCAAATCACAGTGCGGAAGAGTCGCTATCGTTCATCGACAGCAATCTCACTACAATGTGGTTTGGGATTTCCCGTTTTACGGAAACAGTGCTAAAACTCTATTATCCTTGAACCGTCACCCTGTGGTGTGATAGTGATTTTCACGACATCGTCAGGCAGTGTATCCTCAACAAGCTCCGGCCATTCCATGAAACAGTAGTTGCCACTGTAGAAATAGTCATCACAACCCATGTCAGACACCTCTTCCTGCTTCTTGATGCGGTAGAAGTCAAAGTGGTATATCGGTTTCCCTTCGCCGTCAGTGTATTCATTTATTATGGCAAAGGTAGGTGATGTTATCACATCCTTTACCCCTAACTCTTCACAAACAGCCTTGATGAAGGTGGTTTTACCTGCGCCCATCGGTGCATAGAAAGCGAGACAAGAACCTTTTCCCTTTACAGCGTTGATGAACTCACGTGCTGTCTCGTGTATCGTCTCAATGGATTTGATTGTCAATTGCATAACTTTATTTTTTTCGTCCCTTCATACTTATGAGCGGAATAATCATCTCTTCCATTGAGATGCCGCCATGTTGGAAAGTGTCGCGATAGTATTGTGCATAGTAATTGTAATTGTTCGGGTAAGCGAAGAAGTCGTTCCCCGTGGCGAAGACGTAAGTGGTGGAGATGTTGGGGGAAGGCAACTGCACCTGTTTAGGGTTAGGAATCTCAAACACTTCCTTTGACTGGTAGTTGAGATTCTTACCCAGTTTGTATCTTAGATTGGTGTTGGTGTTCTTGTCTCCGACAATCTTCACCGGGTGATTGCAGCGTATGGAACCGTGGTCTGTGGTCAGAATGATATGATAGTCCGTCTGTGCCAGAGCGGCAAACAGGTCTCTTAGCACACTGTGTCTGAACCAAGAAAGCGTTATACTGCGGTAAGCCGCCTCGTCACTGGCCAGTTCCCGCACCATTTTCGACTCCGTCCTTGCATGCGACAGCATATCGATGAAGTTGAGAACCACCACGTTCAAGTCACACTTCTCAAGGCTACCGAACTGTTGCATCAGTTTATCTGCCCCCTGCGAATCATTGATTTTATGATAGGAAAAAGTGTCTTTACGGCGGTATCTCTCTATCTGCGTCTGGATAAGTGGAGACTCATTGAGGTTCTTTCCCTCCTCATCTTCTTCGTCAACCCATAGTTCCGGAAACATCTCCGATATCTGTTGCGGCATCAATCCGGAGAAGATGGCGTTGCGGGCGTACTGTGTTGCTGTCGGCAGTATGCTGAGATACAAATCCTCTTCTATATCAAACATATCGCCAATCTCCTCTGCCAGCATTCTCCATTGGTCGTAACGGAAGTTGTCTATCACTATAAGGAACACCTTTTCACCATTGCTAAGCGTAGGTAACACACAGTCCGGAAATATTCTGTTGGACATCAACGGCTTGTCAATAGTCTTTGCTCCCGGTGTCAGCCAGTTGATATAGTTCTTCTTTATGAACTTCGCAAAGCCGTTATTGGCATCCTCCTTCTGCATTTTCAGCATCTCAGTCATGGCACTTCCGGTAGCAGCCAGTTCCAGTTCCCACCTCACCAGCCGTTTATAGACGTCGCGCCAGTCATTGAATGTGCGGCAATCCGCTATCTGCATAGATATATCCTGAAACGACTGTTGGTAACCCTGCTGCGTCACTTCGGTCACTATTTCCTTCTGATGTACATGCTTTTTCAGTGCAAGCAGTATCTGCATGGGGTTCACAGGCTTTATAAGATAGTCCGCAATCTTGGACCCTATCGCCTGATCCATGATGTCTTCCTCTTCACTTTTGGTCACCATCACCACAGGAGTCTGTGGCTGTACCTCCTTTATCCGCTGCAATGTCTCCAGTCCTGTTATGCCAGGCATCATCTCGTCAAGCAGAACAAGGTCGAACGTCTGCTGCTGGCACTGCTCAATAGCGTCAAGACCGTTGTTGGCTATGACCACGTCATAACCCTTTTTCTCAAGAAACAGTACATGGGCGCGGAGATGTTCAATCTCGTCATCCACCCAAAGAATCTTCACATTCATACCTGATTGTTTTAATTGCTTGTTACCCTTAGCCCCACATCCGTTATCCCCGGCATCAACTCCCGCCTCATATTGTGCGCCACCTTTACCAGCAACGAGTCGCCGGGGTGTAGTGACAGCGTGCCCAAAGGCATTTCATACGTGTAGAATGTGATACCGTTTCCGTTGTGTGTACCGTTCTCCTGTATGATATTGAAATCTATTGTGTGTGTGGAAATGATGTTCCGCGGCTTCACTATCTGCGTTGCCCTGACGGAAAGGTTGCGGTATGGATACGTCGCATCAGTCCTTATGCACAGCGTTGTGACATAGTTACCGGCACGAAGTATTGTGTCTATGTTGAAGAAGAAGGTGTCGCGTTTGTCCCACCCATCCTCTGCAGTATGTTCAAAGTGATGATATGCCGTCCCTGCTGAGCAAGATGCAAACAGACATACGGCCACAACGAGAACCACATATCCATCTTTCAGGAATCCTAATATATTATTGTTCTTTTTCACCTTTCACGTTTTCCGCACCGGCTTTGTTGTTATCCTGCTTATTATTGGCATTCCTGCCGTTGTTGTCAGGCCTCATTCCACCATTGTCATTTGCCTTTGGTTTCTTTTTCCTTTTCTTTTTCTTGGCCGAATCAAAACGTGTCAGGTCAGCTCCGTCCAGCAAATCCTTCGGCTTTTCGGGTGCTTTCTGCCGTGTATCTTCAGCAAGAGACAATGGTTTCTGGCCATTCCTGTTCATGTTTATTATATCTCTCGCACGTTCCGCCGTTATGGTTTCAAGGTTCGCCGCCATGCGTTTGCCGGTTGAGTATGTCACCATACCAGAGAGAATGTCCTTCTTGAACATAAAATAGTCATTGTCCTGTGTCTGCAATACAGCGTCATGCGGTGGCAGTTTCCTCCCCGCTTCCATATAGTTGTCTATTTCATAGTTCAGGCAGCACTTCAGTTTGGCACACATTCCCGCCAGTTTCTGCGGATTAGGTGATATGTCCTGAAAGCGTGCAGCATTCGTACTGACACTGGAGAAGTTCTTCATCCACGTCGCGCAACACAGTTCTCTGCCGCATGGTCCTGTCCCGCCTATACGTCCAGCCTCCTGCCTTGCACCTATCTGTCTCATCTCTATGCGCACATGGAAGGTGTCAGCCAGAACCTTAATGAGTTGTCTGAAGTCCACACGTTCATCGGCAATGTAGTAGAATATGGCCTTGTTACCGTCGCCCTGATACTCCACGTCACCGATTTTCATCTGCAGTCCGAGATCCTTTGCTATCTGGCGGCTCTGTATCATGGTCGCTTCTTCGCGGCTTTTCGCCTCGTCATAGCGTTCCATGTCAGTGTCCTTGGCAAAGCGGTACACCCTTTTGATGTCATCTTCTGACTTTATGAATGCTTTTTTCACCTGCAGTTCCACCAGTCTTCCTGTCAAAGACACTATGCCGATATCATGTCCCGGACTTGCCTCCACAGCCACCCAGTCTCCCTTCTTCAGGTCAAGTCCGTTGACATTGTGGTAATATCCTTTACGGGTATTCTTGAACTGCACCTCCACCAAGTCTGTACTCCATGCGTTCTCCGGCACATCCGCCAGCCAATCATAGGTGTTCAGCTGGTGGTCGCTGCGCGAAACGCCACGTTTACACAAGCCTCTGGCACAGCCGAAGCCCAGTGTAAATTTCATATTCTTATAACAGTCGTTCCCCGTCTCCTCCTGTGGAGTAACGTCCGGAGCCTGCTCTTGTATATTATTCTCGTCCATTTCTATATTGTAAAGTTGTAAATTGTAACTGGAAAAAATCCCTATGTGGTGTGCAACAACACAGCCACTTTCATGGTGATGTCGAAGAATACCATCTTTGCATTGGCATTCTGCCCGATGTCCCGCAATGCCTTTTGGTAGAGTTCCTGAAACCCGAGTATATTGCCCTCATTGACAAAGCGGGCGAACTTCCGGCAGAAATCCTCCTCCTCATGCGTCATGTATGACAGTTCCGGGTTACGGAAGTTATACACAAAGGCCTCTCTCGCCATACGCAGGAAATACACCAGCATACGTTTCTGCACCTCTCTGCCCAGAGCCGCCGCATTGTCGCTCCAGCGTTTCAGGTCTTTCACATCACGTTGGTATGCTTTGCGCATCAGCGTGACGAAGAAGTCAAAGAACAGGCGGTTCTCGTTGCCTGCATCAAGTTCCTCCAACGCCGTCAGCCAGTTGCCACCAGCCAACCGTGATATGCGTACAGCGTCTGCCTCATCCAGCATACGCCGCTGCATCAGAGCGTTCTGAAGGTCAACGGAGGCAATTGGTTTCACGTCGAAACGCTGCACTCTTGAGCGTATGGTTTCGAGCAATTTCTCCGGTTCCTTGCACACCATTATGAAGAGAGTCTGCGTTGGCGGCTCCTCAATCAGCTTCAACATCTTGTTGGCACACTCCAGATTCATGCGTTCCGGCAGCCATATTATGCTTACTTTCCAACCGCCCTGGTTGGACTTCATGGTCAGCCTCTTTATGAGTTCGCTGGCTTCTCCCACGGTTATGATGGCCTGCTGGTTCTCCGCCTTCATCGCTTCCATCCATTGTGCCAGTGAAAAGTACGCCCCATCCTCAAGCAGTCCGTACCACTGTTCTATGAAATCATCGCTTATAGGCTTGTATTCCGAGTTCCACTTTTTCAGTTTTATTGTCGGAAAAGAGAAGTGCAGGTCGGGATGTTTCACCCCTTTCACCTTGAAAGTGCCCTTGTTCAGAATGTGACAGGCCAACGCCAGCGCCAGTGCCATTTTGCCTGCACCGTCAGGACCGCATAACATCATTGCGTGTGGCAGTCTTTCTTCGTCTGCCAGTTGCATGAGGCGTTCCGCCATATCCCGCTGTCCTATGATGTCACTGAAATCCATTAGTCTGTGCAAAGTTACGACTTTTTTCCGTAAAAAAAGAAATAAAGGGGAAAAGTAAGAGTTAAAAAGTAATAAGCAGCATTGCGACAACCGTGCATTTCTGATGATGCCGTATATTTTCCGCCACGCTCCGGCAAGTTCAACATACACAACAAACAAAGTTTTCCTGCCCGATACCCGGACAGGAAAACTACCAATCTTCTGGTGACAATCTGCATTTGCCACAATAAAACCTTCAGGACGTACCATCCATGACCTGCATCCGCCACCGTTATTGAACTTCCGTGGATATGGCGATGCACTGTACACGCAACCCTATTTCTTTGCAGTCACGGACACAGACGATGTACCATTGACAAGAGTATAACTGCTACCGGATGTCAGTCCGGCACAAGTGATGAGGACAGACGAACTACCGCTGATGCCGCCGCCACCGGGTGGCGTTCCGCCAGGATTCAATCCAGCCCGGATACCGGGCACATTGCCTCCACCCTGAGAGCCACCGGTGTAGTTGTCCGGCACAATGAATGACGCCAGCGTGGTGGAACCGTTGTTCAAAGCAACGGTAGAGCCTGCCGTAACAGATGCGGATGTGCTGACGTATGCCTGCGTTGCAGACTTGGGTACGGAGTTGCCACCACCAACAGCAAGCAGTGTTCCGCCAGTGAAATACACGGAGTAGCCGCCCTCTTCATTGGCATCAATGCCACACTCCGGCGCACTTGTGCCGAAAGCGCGTATCACGCCACCGCTGATATAGAGGTTTCCGTTGGCATCAAGACCGTCATTGTTTGTTGCAACCACTGTGATGTCACCACCTTTTATATACATGTGGCTTGAAGAATTGATACAGTCATCGTACGAACCGACAACCACCGTACCGCCGTTGATGGTCAGCACGGACTTGCTCTCTATGCCTTCCGCTCCGTTTCCGGTAGAGGTCACGTTTATGTTGCCGCCGTTTATCGTTATATTACCGTCAACCTTTATACCCTTCCCAGACGACTTGTAGTCACTGTTGATATTGTCCGTATTGCCAGTGTAGTCCGTGTAAGCCGTGCCATTGATGTAGGCGAACAGTCCGCCAGATGTCTTCACGGTAATGTCGCCACCGTTCACCGTGAGGTTAGCGTCACAACTGATACCCTTTCCGCCGCACCCTGTACTCGTCAGCGTCAGTGTTCCGCCGTCTATCTGCACGCTGCCGTCAGCACTGATGCAGGCGGATGCCTTCGTCTTAAGGTCTGTGGTGTCCCATTCACCGCCACCGGCAGTGGTGAAATCGAGTATGCCGTCTGTCACCGTCACGTCGCCATCAGCCTTCAAAGCCTTTGCCGCCGTAGCCGTTATCGCCGCCGTTATGCTGCCACCGCTTATCGTTATGCCGCCAGTGTCTTCCGCTTCACGGTCGGCATCGTCCTTATACGATACCTGTATGCCGTCATCACCGATGCCGGCAAGGCTTAACGCACCGCTCTCCATAGAGAAATACTGGTTACAGTTTACGCCATCCTTCACAGATTTCAGCACATTCACGGTGCAGTTCTTCATCTCCACATACTCCTTTGAATATATGGCGTGAGCCGTGTTGCCGTAAATGTTCAGCGTACCCTTGCCTTTCAGTTCCAGATGTCCTGCACATACGATGGCACCCTTCTGGCTTCCGCCGCTGCAATCGGCCAAGGTATTCACGGTACCGCTTTTCACGCTCAGGCTGATGCGCTTGCCATTCTGGATGTCAAGTGGCGCACCGGCAGCATTGGTAAGTGTCAGTCCGAGCAGTTCGAGAGAGGCTTTATAGTCACCTTCCATATAGAACGTGCCGTCGGTTGAAGCACCTGACAACTGATATGTTATCTCTCCGCAGGTATCATCACCCACATTGGCACTCTGTACTATGCTGACGTGTGAGCCACTGACTGTGGGTTCCACGTACTGCGCGATGTTTCCTGCCACCGTTACATTTGCCGCCGAACCGTCATAACTGACACTTACCGTATTGTCCGCCACCGTAGTGTTGTCCACATACATCTTGTCAATGTCGCTGAGCTGTAATGTACGGCCGAGAATCACAAGTCGGCTGCCGTCCGAATACGTCATGTCGCCTGCCTCGTCAGCCGGTATGGCATACGTCACGCTGCCCACCTGCACATTGAGTGTCTGGGCATTGGCCGCTACAGTCATGGCTACGGCCATTATAGTAAACAATATCTTTCTCATGGCTTTACTATTTTTCTTGTTTCGCCCTTGCTTTTCAGAATATAAACACCGCCCGGCAAGCGACTGAGTGCTTCCGCTTCCGAACTGTACTGTCCTGCAGTGGTACCGGAAACATTGCAGACACTCACCGTGCCTTCATCCTCCGCCTTCACTCCGGCAGCGGACATTGCCTGCGAAGCGAAGAACATTTTGCTAAGGGAGGCAAGCTCAAAGGTCTGTGTTGCAGTGCCGTCCGTAGCCACAAGGTTACCGCCCGCAATGGTAAGCGTGAGCGATTCTACCGCCACCGACGTCTGTTTGCCGTCAGTGGTCTGAAAGGTAAGATAGCTGTAGTCGCCTGCATGGACAGAGACAAGCCCCGTAAGCAGCATGACCGCAATCATGGTTTTCTTCCTCATATTCATTAATTGATTGGTTGGTTACATGATTTACAAAAGTAGTTGTTTTCAACATTACAGACAAAAAAAATCTGTCAAGCGGCATAATTCTTCTGTGAATCCACAGAAGAAAAAGCACTATTAACTGAAAAAGTTTTGTAGATTGAAGATGTTACAGTACTTTTGCAAATGAAGGAAAATGTGCTACGATTGCAAAAGGGGCACAATTACACTGTAAAAGGGGCACGATTGCATGGTAAAAGGGGCACGATTACACTGTAAAAGCATAGCAATTGCAAAGGCAATGTAACCAAACCACAAACATTGCCCATGAAAACGCGCGGCAAAGTGTGCAAACTGACGCCGGCATAACGAATAATCCAGTTATGACAACGAAACGAGAAAAAATACAGGGACGGCTGCTATACATCATATTATGGCTGCCGGTGCTGCTAATTCCGGCAATGTACCTGATGCTGCTATACCTTACAGGTTCGGACACTTCGGAACAAGGGGCATGGGACACCGTAGACTTCCTCATGCCTTTCCTCATTGTCTTCATCATACATGACCGTCTGCTGCTGAAATATCTGTTCCTCCAAGGACGGTTCTGGGCCTACGGGCTGTCCGTAGTGGTGCTGCTTACAGGCTTTCTGATGCTAAACCAGTCGCCTGACCATAAAGAAAACAAGGGGGAAGGCCGGCCACCGGCATTGACAGAAAGGAGAGAGACACCGCCGCCGATGCCGCGAAACGGGATGGAAAGAGACGGGGAACCGTCGCCGCCAAGAACAAAGAAGCATAAGGGCAGACGCAATATGCCTGACCCTGAGGTTATGGATTTCATAACAGCGGCACTGCTTCTCGGCTCTAACCTTGCCGTGGCACTGTTCATAAGGTATTCACAGGAAAAACGACGCAACGCGGAACTGGAAAACAGTAAACTGCACCAGGAACTGGAATACCTCAAGGCGCAGATTAATCCGCATTTCTTCATGAACATGCTGAACAACATCCATGGCATGGTGGAGATTGATACGACAAAGGCACAGGAGATGATTATGCAACTGTCTCACCTGATGCGCTACGTGCTCTACGAGGGCTCACGACAGTTTACGCCTCTGAACGAAGAGGTGAAATTCATCTCTAATTATGTGGAACTGATGTCAAAGCGGTATTCCAGCCGCAAGGTTGACATGGAACTTCACCTGCCTCAACAACCGGTGGATGGTATAGAGATACCGCCTCTGCTATTCATTGTACTGATAGAGAATGCTTTCAAGCATGGAGTGAGCTACAGGGAACAGTCTTCTTTCTTCATCTCCATGCAACTGAAGGATGGAAGGGTGGTCTTCGTATGCCGCAACAGACGCTTCAAGCACAAAGAAGGAACAAAGAAGCCGGGCGGAATAGGACTGGCAAATCTTCGCAAACGCCTGCAACTGCTATATGGCGATAACCACACTCTGATTATAGAGGAACTGGAGAATACCTACACCGCAACACTGATAATACCATACAAGAAATGAATAGCATAAAGTGTATAGTGATAGACGATGAGCCTATGGCTCTCGAAAAGATGGAAATGTATATCAGTAAAGTGCCTTTCCTGCAACTTACCGCCCTCTGCGAAAGCCCTTTTGAAGCTATGCAGGTGATGGCGGACACCACTGTTGATGCAATATTTGTGGACATCAACATGCCGGACCTTAACGGAATGGACTTCATTGCCTCCCTACCCGTAAAGCCACTGGTGGTCTTCACCACGGCATACTCGGAATATGCGGTGCAGAGTTACCGTCTGTCTGCCGTGGACTACCTGCTGAAACCGTTTGACTTTGCCACGTTCCAGCAGGCAGCCAACAAACTGCTAAGGCAATACCAGACTCTCTATCAGGAGAAGCCTGCTGCCAAAGAGGGGGACACTCTCTACGTAAAAGTGGACTACAAATATGTGAGTCTGGACATAAACGACATACTCTATGTTAAAGGAATGAGCGAATATGTGCAGATTTTCCTTGCAGGCAGAAAGGCGGTAATGGTGCATACCACCATGAAAAAGATGCTTGACCAGTTGCCGGACTACTTTATACAGGTGCACCGCTCATACATTGTGAATATGAGGAGCATAAAAGAGATGGAACGTATGCGCATAATCATCGAACCGGACACGGTGATTCCTATCAGCGACAACTACAAAAAGCCGTTCTCTGACTATCTTGCGGCACACTCCATAGGCAAGGGATGAACCACCGTCGGCACGACTTGGCTATGCCATACCCTACTTGTTTATACGCAATACCGGCGAAATGGCGTTGGTGGGTTGTGGCAGTTCCACTACAAGACCATCAATGGTCTGGCGTGCTTTCAGTTTTCCATAACCCAGAAGCCATACGCTGTTGACGGACTTTTTCATGTAAGGGTTGCCCTTGGCAAGCGATTTTACAGTCACCTTACCGTCAGACGGCCAGCCAAGTGGTGTGACATAAAGATATTTTTCGGTCTGGTTGAAGCGTATGTCGCGGCTGTCCATGTTGCTGTACTGGCCGTCATTGAAACCCTGCGCACTCAACTTTATGTTTTTCTCAGCCACAGGTCCTTCGCCAAACCTCTTCCACGGACGTGTGCCGAAGATGCTTTCCTTATTTACACTCATCCATGCCTCGATGCCGTCAAGTATGGCTTCCTCCTTCTCGTCGTATGTTCCATCGGCACGAAGTGGCACACTGAGGAGCAGATTGCCGTTCTTGCTGACTATATCCACAAGCTGTTTTACTACCGTAGCGGCACTCTTGTAACCGTTGCGCTCATAGATACCGGTATTGTAATGCCATCCTCCTATGCAGTTGCAGGTCTGCCAAGGTTCGTCAATAATCTCATTTGGCGCACCACGTTCCACATCCCACGTCAGTGCCTTGCGCTGTTCCTTACTGAGAATCTTGCCGAACATCACCGCACGTTTGTTCTTATTGTAGAAATGAGAAGCTATCTTCAACCCGCAATCGCTTATGGAATTGAATGGTGCCACGGTGACATCGAAGTATATAAGGTCCGGATTGTAGCGGTTTATGGCATCGAGCGTGCGGTCATAGAAGTTGGTTACATATTCCTTTGTAGGCAGACAAGCACCGTTCTGCCAGTCCCATTGTCCGTGTATTGCACCATTGTTCCAGCTTCTGTCACTCATAGGATGATTCTGAGCGTACAGTTCCTGCGGGTCATAGCCTTCCCACCATTTTCCCTTTCCGTCCTTTTTGGTAAGTTTTCCATCGTAGTAGACTCCGGCCTTCGGTCCTCTCTGGTCGTAGCGTTGTGCTGGTTCATACCATGTCCATGCGTGATCGGCATGGAAACTGATACCAAGAGGCAGGCCATACTTCCTGGCTGCCTCCGCCCATCCTTCCAGAATATCCTTCTTCGGGCCCATGTTCACGGAGTTCCACGACTGGTATTTTGAATCCCATAGGTCGAAATTGTCGTGATGGTTGCCCAATACGAAGAAGTATTGTGCCCCTACCCTCTTGTATTTCTCCACGAGTTTGTCGGGATTCCACTTCTCTGCCTTGAACAAAGGCAGTATGTCCTTGAACCCTACTTCAGAGGGATGGCCATAATGTTCTACATGATACTTGTAGGCATTGGAGCCCTCTATATACATCTCACGAGCCATCCAGTCGCCTGAACCCTCCACACACTGCGGCCCCCAGTGTGCCCAAATGCCGAACTTTGCATTGCGAAACCACTCTGGTGTATTGTGTTTGCCGAGTGATTGCCATGTAGGCTGGTACTGACCCGTTGCCATTTTCTCATGTTCTTGTGTTACTGGCACCTTGTATTCCTGCGCTATTGCAGTGGAAAGACAGCAGCCTAATGCCGCAATCATAAACATTTTCTTCATTTTCTTCTGGTTTTTAGTTATAAATCTGGCAGCAAAGGTACGGTTATTCCATGAAAACAGGGATAATTTTCCACGACTTTATATTGTAAGATATCGACATATTGCCCTTTCCCTATGCCGTAAGATGTCTTTACATACATAACAATAGGCATACAAAAGCAAATAATAAAAAGACACACCTTGCCGCAAAATGTCTTTATTTCCATAACAATAGGAATACAAAAGCAAATAACAAAAAGACACACCTTGCCGTAAAATGTCTTTATTTCCATAACAATAGGCATACAAAAGCAAGAGGATGCACCGGAACATTGAGTTCAGATACATCCTCTTGTTGTGTGTTGTCGTACGCGGATTCGAACCACGACAAACAGAACCAAAACCTGTTGTGCTACCATTACACCATACGACAATCATCATAAATATGACTTTCCGACAGCTACTGCCACGAAAAGCGAGTGCAAAGTTAATGAGAATTTCTCACATTACCAAATATTTCAACATTTTTTCAGTTTCTAACCTTAAAATAAACGGTATAAATACCACCTGCAAAGAGATAAGGACTACTTTACAGTCACAAGGTAGTAGTTCTTTTTACCACGCTGTGCAAGGATGTATTTACCACCGATAAGGGTATCAGAAGTGATGAGAAGGTTCTGGTCTGTCAACTTTTCCTTGTTCAGAGAGACACCTCCGCCTTGCACCATTTTACGCATTTCGCCCTTTGAAGGGAATACCTTGCAGTTGTCGGAAGTAAATAGTTCCACTGCAGGCTGGCCTAACTGGTCAGCGGAAATGGTGAAGTTCTCCACACCTTCAAAGACATCAAGGAAAGTCTGTTCGTCAAGTTTCTCCAGATTTTCCTTCGTACTCTTGCCGAAAAGGATGCCACTGGCCTCGACAGCCATCTCATAGTCAGCCTGTGAGTGTACCATTACGGTCACTTCTTGTGCCAGACGCTTCTGCAAAATACGGCGTCCCGGATCCTGCTTGTGTTCTTCCACAAGCGCTGTTACGGTTTCCTTGTCAAGAGAAGTGAATATCTTGATGTACTTTTCTGCATCATCATCGCTTACGTTCAGCCAGAACTGGTAGAACTTATAAGGCGAAGTGCGGTTGCGGTCAAGCCATATATTGCCTGACTCTGTCTTGCCGAACTTCTTTCCATCGGCCTTTGTTATGAGCGGACAAGTTAGTGCATAGGCCTCTATGTCATTGCCAAGAGTGCGGTGTATAAGTTCCGTTCCCGTGGTCATGTTGCCCCATTGGTCATTTCCACCCAACTGCATCTTGCAGTTTTTTGCCTGGAAAAGATGCAGGAAGTCATAGCCTTGCAACAGCTGATAGGTAAATTCGGTGAAAGAAAGTCCGTCACGGGCAGTGCCGTTGAGACGCTGTTGCACGGAATCTTTAGCCATCATATAGTTGACAGTGATGTGTTTGCCGACCGTACGCACGAAATCGAGGAAGGAAAAGTCCTTCATCCAATCGTAGTTATTGACCATTTCGGCAGCATTAGGTCCCTTAGCCTCGAAGTCAAGGAACTTCGCTACCTGTGCCTTTATGCACTCCTGGTTGTGGTAAAGAGTCTCGGCATCGAGGAGATTACGTTCCTGTGACTTGCCGGAAGGGTCACCAATCATGCCCGTTGCACCACCAACAAGGATGATAGGTTTATGCCCGCAGTGCTGCAAATGACGCAGCATCATGATGCCACAGAGGTGGCCTATATGCAGAGAATCGGCAGTAGGGTCAGTTCCGAGATATGCTGTCACCATCTCCTTCTGCAGCAATTCCTCTGCACCCGGCATGACCTGTGCGAGCATACCACGCCATTTCAGTTCTTCAATAAAGTTCTTCATCGTTGTCATTCCTTTGTTTTTGTCGTTTTGTCATTTGGCCTTTACGGCACGGGGTCATAACCCGAGCCTCCCCATGGATGGCATTTCATCAGACGTTTCACTGCCAACCACAAGCCTTTTACAGGGCCATACTTTAAGATTGCCTGCCTTGCATACTCCGAACACGTTGGAGTGAAGCGGCATGATGGAGGTGTGAAAGGGCTGATACACTTCTGATAGAAGAGTATCGGCAACACAAATATTGTGTAAATCAGTCTGCGCATAGGCTTTCCGATGCTTTTTTCAACAGATTGCAAACCTTTGCCGTCACCGTCAACGAGGTGTAATGGCGGTTGTCCAGCCATATTATAGCCATGGCAGCACATTTGCCATCCGGCAGAGTGAGCAGTTGTTTGTTGTGCCTATAGGCCTCTCGCACCTGCCTCTTTACCCTGTTTCTGTCCACAGCATGCTTGAAATTGCGCTTCGGAACGGAAATCATCAGCTGACTGTCCTTCCCCTCCATGGTACTGATTACGAGTCTCATGGGATAAGAAGAGAATGACTTGCTGTTGCCAGGTACAAAGAGTCTGTCAATGAGAAACCTGCTACACAGTCTCTGCGACTTCGGGAAAGCGTTGTTATGTGCCATGACTTCTAATTTGAATGCTTGGCTTTTCCGCTATTCTTCATTCTCTTGCAAGAAGTGTCTCAATGCTCCGGTCATGGAAGGATACCTCTGTGACGGTGCCTCAAGGTCAAGATTAAGCCCCATTTCCTTTACGGCCTTGGCGGTAGCAGGGCCGAATGTGGCAATCTTTATAGCATCAGGCTTCATGTCAGGGAAGTCTTCTTTCAGAGCCTTTATACCGGCAGGAGAGAAGAACACGGCCATATCATAGTCGAAATCACGGATTTCTTCCTCTGTAAAGTTATTGCTTACAGTGCGGTACATCATGCATTCCACGTGGTGAAGGCTTTTGGAATCCAAGAGTCTTGTAATGGTATCGTTCGCAACATCGCTCATAGGAACAAGATATTTCTCTGCCTTGTGCTTAATCATAGCAGGCAACAGGTCATCTATTTTTCCTGTTTCGCCGAAGAATATCTTACGTTTCCGGTACGGAGCATACTTCTGAATGTAGAGCGCTATGGTCTCTGTCACGCAGAAGTACTTTGTGGTTTCGGGCATAGTGATACGCATCTCTTTCGTCAATTGGAAGAAATGGTCTATCGCATGACGTGATGTGAACACGATAGCTGTATAGTCCGGGATGTTGATTTTCTGTTTTCGGAATTCCTGTTGTGTTATTCCTTCAACCTTAATGAAAGGCCTGAAAATTAGTTCTACGTCAAAGTCACGCGCTATATCATAATAAGGTGACTTGTCACTGGAGGGTTTTGGCTGTGAGACCAGAATCTTTTTTACCATCGGTTTCTTCCTATATGTTTTGTGTCAAATAGATAGCTACAACAAGTAATATTCCTGTCAATAAAGCGAAGGGCACCGCTTCGAGAGTGCAAAGGTACAAAAAAAACTGCAAAAAAGCGTTTCTTTTACGGAAAAAGATATTGTACAACTTGTAAAAATGCAGCAATAGCGGCAGAGCAAGTATTACAACAAGCAGTTTCAGCGTCGTTTCTGTACTCAACTGGAAATATACATGGAGCAGGGTTACAGGCAACAATGCCGCCCCCTGTATTGCAGTAAAATATAATCGTGATATGTTTTCAAGATGCCTTTGTTTCTTTTCAAAGAACACATTGTGTACAATGAGCATCAACAGTTCGCGGACAATGTAGTATGTGGCGAATATTCCGAAGAATACACCAAGCATTGCATAGTGCCCAAGGACGAAGTCGCCGCCAAGATAGTGCATTGCCGTGGAGTAAGCCAATATGCCCAGCAACACCACCCCTTGCAAACAGAAATACGTCTGATACCGCATCTCATCTGATGTTTCCCGCATCTCCACAGAGTTCTCTCTCGGCATACGGAACAGATTCTTAGTCTGGAAACGTATAAACCGCCATGACCGCACAACGGTTATCATGGATATGAGGATAAACATCACCAGAACCATCGTTATGAGACTGTCATTCGCAATGGAATATGGCACAGGGTCTCCCGACACTCCGAGCCTGCTGGCAGGAATTTCCTCGTGAAAGAAAGGAGTATTCTTCAGGAATGACTCCCTATATATCGTGTCCTGGACTGTCAAAATCGCAAAAAGTGAAGGGGTGAAGAAAAGCAATGACGAAAGGAGTGTGGCATTCTTGAAGAAGAATATTGCAGCGGAAAGGACTTTTCACTTCCCTTTCCGTCCACCTTTACACCTTTATCCGAATACCTTTCTGAACTTGTCAACGAGGTCAAGTTTCTCCCATGTGAAGAGCTCCACCTCCATTTCCTTTGTCTCGTGGTATGCAGAAGTGAATACTTTCTTTACCTTATGCGGCATACGTCCTACGTGACCGTAGGCTGCCGTCTCCACATACATCGGCTGACGGAGATTCAGCGAGCGTTCTATCGCCTTGGGGCGGAAGTCGTAAAGCGTCTTCAATTTCCCGGCAATCTCACCGTCTGTCATCTTCACATGGCTTTTTCCGTAAGTGTTTACATATATACTTACCGGCTCAGCCACACCAATAGCATAGCCCAACTGCACCAACACCTCGTCTGCAACGCCTGCCGCCACAAGGTTCTTGGCTACATGGCGTGCCGCATAAGCAGCCGAACGGTCTACCTTTGATGGGTCTTTTCCGGAGAAAGCACCGCCACCGTGTGCGCCACGGCCACCATACGTATCAACGATAATCTTGCGTCCGGTCAGTCCGGTATCCCCATGAGGGCCACCGATAACGAACTTTCCCGTAGGGTTTACAAAATATTTGATGTCGTCATTGAACAGTTTCAGGATATTATTGTCCTGCAGCTGCGCCTTCACACGAGGTATAAGAATGTCTATCACATCCTGTTTTATCTTTGCCAACATTGGTTCGTCAGCGTCAAACTCGTCATGCTGCGTTGACACAACAATGGTATCTATGCGCTGCGGCACACCATCGTCGCTGTATTCCACCGTCACCTGCGACTTAGAGTCGGGGCGCAGATAAGTCATGACCTTGCCTTCGTGACGGATATCGGCAAGAGTCTTCATCAGCAGATGCGCCAAATCCAGCGTTACAGGCACATAACGGTCTGTCTCATTGGTGGCATAACCGAACATCATACCCTGGTCTCCGGCCCCCTGCTGTTCCTCGTCCTCCCTTGACACGCCACGGTCAATGTCCTTACTCTGCTCATGAATAGCGGAAAGGATGCCACACGAGTTGCCGTCAAACTGATATTCCGACTTGGTATAGCCTATGCGGTTTATTGTGCCGCGCGCTATAGTCTGCAAGTCAACGTATGCTTCGGACGTAATCTCGCCCATAAGCACTACCTGCCCCGTTGTAACGAAAGACTCTATGGCGCAATGTGACTTGCTGTCATAAGCAAGGAACTGGTCCAATAATGCGTCACTGATCTGGTCTGCCACCTTATCCGGGTGACCTTCTGAAACCGATTCTGATGTGAATAAGTACATAGTGTTATTGTGTAGATGACGGCTTTGAGGGAACCGTAGATGCTTTTGTTTTTAATATAATCGGGAAATCCCACATAAGCGACTATGTTGCTCATGCGGGATTCTGCCTGTTGTCTTGCTTAGTTGCGCTCAGTAACAGTAATTTACTTTCGCAGACCGAGAGCCTTGATGATAGCACGGTAACGTGCAATGTCATTCTTATAAAGGTAATTAAGGAGCGCACGACGCTTGCCTACAAGCTGTGTAAGGCTGCGTGCAGTCTTGAAATCCTTGTGATTAGCCTTCAAATGTTCTGTAAGATGCTTGATACGGAAAGAGAAAAGGGCAATCTGGCTCTCTGCAGAGCCTGTGTCTGTGGCTGTCTTGCCATACTGTCCGAAAATCTCTGTCTTCTTAGTGCTGTCTAAATACATTTTTCTTGTTGTGTGATTGTTGGGTAGTTCTTAACTATTACATCCTTCTGATGTTCGGCATACCAATCACGTCAATCCGCCGCCATCACCCAAATGCAGCCCAGCATATTGTGCTAAGCGGGTGCAAAATTACTACATTTTCCTGTAATACAGAAATTTTTGGCACACCAAAGCCATGCCATTAGTTTTTTTTAACATGTATCCCTCTTGTAAAAGGGGCACATTCACAATGCAATCGTGCCCAAATCACATTGTAAAAGCATAGCGTTTACAGTGTAATTTGGGCACGATTACGAGACCCTTGTCTATTCTTCAAAATATACTCTCTTTACCCTGTTGCTGACAAGTGTCAGAAGTTCGTAGGGAATGGTGTCGAGTTTGTCTGACAACACGGTCACCGGCAGGTTGTCGCCGAATATCTCCACGCTGTCGCCTTCCTGACATTTGATGCCTGTAACGTCTATCATGCAGACGTCCATACAGATGTTTCCGACGTACTCTGCCTTCTGTCCGTTTACAAGACAATAGGCGTTGCGGTTGCCGAGGTGCCGGTTCAGGCCGTCGGCATAACCGATAGGTATGGCCGCAATGAGGCTATCCTTCTCAAGTGTGGTACGACGTGAATAGCCGATGGTGTCACCGGCCTTGACATCACGCAGTTGCAGTATGGTGGTCTTGAGCGTAGAGACATTGTGTATCACCTCGTTGCCACGTGGATTGATACCGTACAGTCCCAGTCCGAGCCTGCACATATCCATCTGTCGCTCCGGAAAATGCTCGATACCTGCGGAGTTGCAGATGTGGCGTATGATGTGATGGGAGAATGCTCCCTGCAATGTATCCGCACCTTTCAGGTACAGGTCGTACTGTTTCTGCGAGAAGTCATCGAACTCATCGCCGTCAGAGCCCACGAAATGCGAGAACACCGAGCGTGGTGTCAATGCGTTCTGGCTTTTCAGATATGCTATAAGGCGCGGCATATCGTCCACAGGATTGAAGCCAAGGCGGTGCATACCGGTGTCCAGTTTCACATGGATAGGCCAGCCGGTGATGCCCTCTTTGCGCGCAGCATGGCGCAAGGCGTCGAGCAGGCGGAAGGAGTACACTTCGGGTTCAAGGTCATAGTCAAACATGGTCTTGAAGGCTGTCATCTCCGGATTCATTATCATTATATTGGCAGTGATGCCGGCTTGGCGCAACGCAACGCCTTCATCGGCCACGGCCACGGCCAGATAGTCCACGCGATGTTCTTGCAGTGTCTTGGCAATTTCCACTGCACCGGCACCGTATCCGTCCGCTTTAATCATGCAGACGAGTTTCGTGCCGGGCTTCATCCGCGAACGATACCAGTTAAGGTTGGCCACTACGGCCGACAGATTGACCTCAAGTGTGGTCTCATGCACCTTTTCCACCAACTGGTCTGTGATACGGTCGAAATGAAAACGGCGCGCACCCTTTATCAGTATGACCTCATTGCGGAGACTGCTGAAGCACTGGCTCTGCATGAAGTCTTCTGTTGTGGCAAAGAAAAATGACTCAGGAAGGGGGGCGGCACATGGTGCAAGGGTTGCGGAAGGGACGGCAAGCATGGCGAGTTCCGTGCCTATGCCAATGAATTTGTCTATGCCCCGGCTGCCAATCATATCGGCAAGTTTGCGGTTCAGTTCCTCCGTAGCAAGCCCGGACTGGTCAATGTCGCTCAGAATAAGGGTGCGACGACGCCCCTTATGGTCAGGACGACGCTGCATAAAGTCGAGCGCTATGTCAAGAGAAGCAAGGTCGGAATTGTATGAATCGTTGATGAGTGTGCAGCCGTTGCGTCCTTCTTTCACTTCCAGTCTCATGGCTACGGGCTCCAGCACAGCCATTCTCCCGGCCAGAATCTCCGGAGTAAGACCGAGATGCAGTGCCGTTACTGCACAGGTTATGGAGTTTTCTATCGCTGCCTCGTTGATGAACGGGATGGTGTATTCACTCTCTATGGTGCCATTATATATATAATGTACACACGTAGTGGTTTCGGTCTTGGTTACATTCTGCACGAAAAATGCTGCGGATGCATCGTTACGCGACCATCCGAGTGTCTCACCTTTGAACCCACTTTGGCGCAACACGCGGAAGACCACATCGTTGTCAACGGGATATACCAATGTCTTGCAGTCACGGAACAGACGGAACTTCTCCCTGCACTTGTCCTCCAAGGAGATGAAGTTCTCCTGATGAGCCATGCCAAGTGTGGTGAACACACCTATGGTCGGCTGTATGATGTCAGTCAGTCTGGCCATCTCGCCGACCTTGCTGATACCTGCCTCGAAAAGTCCTACGGCAGTATTATCGTTGAGTTGCCATATAGACAGCGGGACACCTATCTGCGAATTATAGGAACGTGGGGAACGTGTGACGTTCATTGAGGGCATAAGCAACTGGTAGAGCCATTCCTTGACCATCGTCTTGCCGTTGCTTCCGGTGATGCCGACCACAGGTATACCGAAGCCGTCACGATGACGTTCCGCCAGCCTTTGCAGTGCAGCGAGAGACGAATGCACCACAAGGAAGTTTGCATCGTCCCATTGTCCGCCGTCATGTCCGGCATAGTCATCGGGCAATGCCTCTACCACGAAACTGCGGACACCACGCCTGTATAGGTCAACTATGTAGCGGTGACCGTCGTTACGCTCTGACTTGAGCGCAAAGAAGAGCGTCTCCTCCGGAAAAGAGAGGGAACGGCTGTCCGTCAAAAGGAAGCTCACCGCCGTGGCGGCTGTGCCGTAGCGGTGAGCTCCTATTAGACTTGTAACTTTTTCTATTGAATAACTCATATTGTTATATGTATGGTTTCGCCTACTTTGTACCGAGTTTCAGCCTTACAGGTTTCATGCCATCGACCGTCGCTGTAACCGTAACAGCTGAAGGTTTCGTGCCGGAACGCAGTATGGCAAGGCAGGAACCCTTGTAGAGTCTGCGTTTGTCTGCTACGTTAAGTTCATCAGAATTATGGTTGCCACTGCTGACTGCAGCCAGCGAAGCATCCCCGGTCACGGTGAACTTGACATCCCCTATGGCTGTCTGTACACGTCTGCCCTTCTTGTCAACGGCCACAACACGGATGTGTTGCAGGTCCTGTCCGTCAGCTTTCCAGTTGGCATTGTCAGATTCAAGCCTGATAGCGACAGCCTTATCTGTAGTCTCTATGCGATGACGTGCAATGACTTTACCGCCTGTTCTTGCAACAGCCTCACAGTAGCCAGGCTGATATTCTATGCCGTTCCAGCGTATCTGGTTACGCATTTTGGCGTTACCGATATTGTTTTTCTTCACTCCGCAGCTCTTGCCATTGACCAAAAGCTCCACCTCTTCGGCGTTGGTATAGGTGGTAATGTCTAGTTTCGTCCCCGGCTTGCGGTTCCAATGGTCGCTTTGTCCGTCGTTACCGGTCTGCACTCCGTTCCACATTGCATCGCCCTTTGTGTCTGTCACGGCTATGTGTACCACCGGTTCGTCTGACTTGAAGAACGACTTCAGATAATAAGCCTTTGGCTTTGGCTCCAAAGAAATATCAAACACGCCCTGCGCCCAACCCTTTGCAGGCCAGCCCTGGCTCTCTCCCAAGTAGTCTATCGCGCCCCAATATGCCAGTCCTATGACCTTGTCAAGATCCATAGCGAAATAGTTTTCGCCCATTGCTGCAACAGAAGCCTCACTCTGGTAGAATGTCATCCAAGGGAATTTCTTACCGTCTCCGGGGAAGTACATATAGCGGTAGTTATATGACTGCACGTCAGTGACCTTGGCAAGGTCACACGGTAGCGAGTCCGTTTCCCAGTTACGGTAGCGTGGGTGCATTGCAACCGTGACCTTACGGCTGTCATCGTAACGCTGGATAAGTGTTTTCTGCAGTTTGAACATTGTCACACCGAAATCATTATAGGGCATATCGTTATAGGACTGCAGTTCATTTCCCAGTGACCACATAACCACAGAGGGATGGTTTCTGTCACGTGTTATGAACTCCTTCACATGGTCTGACCACAGATTTATGAAGTGATTACGCCCTGCACCGACATATTGGTCATTCCATTTGTCATACAGTTCATCTACGACAAGGATGCCATTCTCGTCGCAAAGGTCAAGGAATGACTCGGAATAAGGGTTGTGTGACGTGCGGATATGGTTCATTCCATACTCCTTCATCAACTTTATTCTCTTCTCCATGGCCCTTGGCAGCGCGGCAGCACCAAGCGCTCCGTTTGTGTGATGGTTGGCATAGCCCTTCAAAAGCACCTTCTTTCCATTGAGTTTAAGACCTACATTCGGCACTATCTCTATGGTACGGATGCCGAACCGCTGTGATGTGACAGCGGCAACGGTGCCGTCTTCCTTGACCAACTCAACGCGGGCGGTATAGAGATTGGGCGTCTCACAGTCCCAAAGCAATGGGGATTCCACGTCGAAAGCGGGAATAGCAAATTCCTGTCCCTGCTTATAATTGCGGTTACGCTTGAGGTTATACGTATCGTTCTTAACCACTTTACCGTCAGGAGCAGTGACAATTACGCGCATAGTCACTGCGTTCTGCTTGGTATTGCACTGCACATTGGCGGTGATATCAACCGTTTTATTGTCCTTTGTGGTGATATACAGGGGATGGCGGCGGAAATATAGCTGCGCATCTGTATAGACAAGGTTCACGTCTCTGAACAGTCCTCCACCGGTATACCAGCGTGATTGCTTCGGCTCTCCGGTGTTGGTATATACCGCAACGGTGTTTTCCGCACCGTATTTAAGTTTGTTTGTCACGTCAATCTCAAAGCCGACGTATCCGTAATCAGTTCCTCCGATGCGCTCACCGTTAAGATATACGTCACCATAATACATTATTCCCTGGAAATCAAGCAATGCCCTTTTACCCTTTTTCGAGGTCTCGGGCGTTATGGTCTTGACGTACCAGCCACCGCCCATTTCCTTGAATCCACGTGCAGAGAGGCGGCTTTTGATGTTAGCACCGGCGTCACTGGCGTCTGCATGTTCGTCAGCAGAAGGGGCAACCCAAGGCTGTTCTATCTGGAAATCATGCGGAGCGTTTACCTCTTTCCATCCTTCAGCCTGTGCCTTTTGCACTGTTATGGCCGGAGACGCGCCCTCACCGAGTTTGAAAAGCCATCCTCTGTCAAGGCTTATGGTATCTGACACTGTGCCTGCCACGGCCGGTATGATGGAGCAGGCGATGCCGAACAATGTAGTATAGAATTTATTTTCAGTCATGATTAGAATGTCTTTTTATTTGTTTAACTTGTAATACTCAGTGGCACCAAGCAGAAAACAGCCCAGTCCATAGTCATCAAAATCGGGCTCTTTCTCATAAGTCACAGGCTGACTTGATGCCGGTCTGTCTCCCGTTCCCTGCACATAGCCGAGGAATCCGTCCTTATGCACGCAGGAAGCGATAGCCGCCCACGCCTTTTCCATGGCCGGCATATAGTCCTTTTTCTTCAGGAAGCCTTTCTGAACTCCCCACGACATGCCATAAAGGAAGAGTGCTGTACCGCTCAATTCCTTGCCGGCGAAGTCCTGAGATGCAAGACTTGCATTCCAGAAACCGTCCTCACGCTGCACTGACAGCAATGCCTTTGACATCAGGAGATAGTCCTTTTTCAGTTGTTTATAGTATTTATCCTTGGGTGAAAGTTCGTTCATCACACGCACATAAGCCGCATACACCCATCCGTTTCCACGGCTCCAATAGCAGTTTTTGCCGTCACTCTCCTTGTAAGGAGGCACAAAGTTGGCATCTCTCCACCACAGTCCTTCCTCTGCATTGAACAGTTTACCGCCGCAAGTGTCACGGCTCCATGTGTACGAACGCATGGCATAGTCAATATATTTGCGCTCACCGGTAATGGCAGAGAGTTGCGCAAAGGCCGGCATAGCCATCTGTATGGCGTCTATCCATGTCCAGTCACGGTTGGTGCCGCGTGCTATCTGGTTGTCGAAGGTCTCTATAACAGGCCGGATTTTCTCCTTACCGCCAACCTGACTGTAACGTTGCAGGTAAATCTGGGCACAGCACTGGTCATCGGCATGAACCGTAGTCACGCCGTTACGTGGCATCCATTTATGAAACGCCGCCCATCTGTCAACATACTGTATGTACCTATCCTGCGGGTCAATGCCATTCAGTGCCATCAGTCCCTCATAGTAAACGGCACGTGTCCACAGGTTACTGGGACGCAGTTTCTTTGCTGTCGTTGGGGCAGTGGGGTCACTCCACTTCGCCATGAAATAGTCATTGGCGCATCGGGCAAGGGCAAGCGGACAGCCAGCCGATTCCTTATTGCAGGTTTTCTCCGGCTTCTCCGCCGCCGAAACGGACAGGGTCAACAGGCACATCAGTGCTAATAGAATGTTTTTTCTCATTGTTTTATTGTTTAGTTAGTTGTTTGTTAGTTCTTCTTTGCTTCTCAGTAACTCGCCGAACACTTTATCCCCGTCTGCTCTACCATGGCCTTTATGCGGTCAAGCACAGCGGGTTCCGCTTTCCGCAAGCCGTGTTCGGGGGTCTCGCGGTCTATAGTGTAAATCATAACCTGCCGTGGTGCTATCGCCTTCAAGGCATCCAGCCACGGCAACACGAACTTATCGCCGGTATTGTCAACGCTCTCTCCTGACGCAGTTCCCTTCATAAACATCGTCTGTATGGTCACATGTCCTTGGAAACTCTTAAGGTTTTCCACTATGTCCCTTACGTCATACGACGGCTGTACAGGTCTGTCCACTTTCCTGATATAGTCCTTGTTCACTGTATCAAGTTTCAGAATGTTGTTGTCAACCATCATCAACGCCCTGCGTACTTCCGCTTTTCCCACGAAGGTAGCATTACTGAGCACCGACACTTTAGCCTCCGGAAAGTAACTGTTACGCACCTCCACCGTATCGGCTATGATGCCCGGAAAGTCCGGATGCCCCGTAGGTTCACCGTTACCGGAGAACGTTATGCAATCAAGTGGCTTGCCTTCCTTATGCCTCTGCGCCAATACTTCGGTAAGCGCAGTTCTCACCTGTTCTCTTGTAGGGCGTTTGGCATGGGCAGGAAAGTCCTTGTTGAAACCGCATTCGCAGTAAAGGCAGTCAAAGGTACACACCTTTCCATCTGACGGCATAAGGTTCACACCAAGCGAAACTCCCAGTCTCCGCGAGTGTATCGGGCCGAAAACGGGTGACGGATATATTATTGTCGACATTCAATTACAGTACTTATCGGTTACGGATGGCTCATTTACGGTCTACCGGATTACAGGAACTGTCGGGACTCCGAGCCCACAAGACAAGTAACCTACAACCCACAACCGGCGGCCATACAACCTTTCTAATTTGTGGCAAAATTACAAAAAACCGTTAAAACGGCAAAGAGTTAGAGCCTAAAAGTTAAGGATTCGCCGAAAAAAGTCATCCAGCACACGGCAGGACCGGCAAGTTTGACCACCCAAGGTCACACCTCTATCCTGAACGTCGTGCCTTTACCTACTTCCGACCGCAGCACATATATACTGCCATCGTGGTACTCTTCCATTATGCGTTTTGCCAAAGAAAGTCCCAATCCCCACCCACGCTTCTTGGTAGTGAAACCCGGTCGGAAGACATTCTTGATATTCTTGCGCTCTATGCCCTTGCCGGTATCAGTGACATCAATGTACATCCGCCCCTCGGCACGGAAGGCATGGATGCGTATACTGCCCTTACCCTCCATGGCATCCACGGCATTCTTGCACAGATTCTCAAACACCCACTCGAACAACTGCGGGTTAACATTGACGCGTGCATCCACATCTTCCACCTCCGCCGTTATCTGAACCTTCTGCGATGTGCGGCGGTTCATGTAGTCAACCACATGGTGCAACAGTTCATCCAGCACCACCTCCTGCCGTTCAGGGGTGGAACCTATCTTGGAAAAGCGGTCTGCTATCAGTTGCAGACGCTTCACGTCCTTGTCCATCTCCGGTATAAGGGCATCGTCAGGATAACTCTCCCGCAGTATCTCTGTCCACGCCATGAGACTCGATATCGGTGTACCCAACTGATGCGCCGTCTCCTTTGACAGGCCCACCCACACCTTGTTCTGTTCCGCTTTCTTTGAAGTCAGCAGCGCAAAGATGGCTATCACGACAAAAATCATCACTATCCCTAACTGTATATAAGGGTAGTAAGCCAGCCGTGTCAGCAGAACCGAATCGTCATAACATACTAACAGATAGTCACCCGGTGCTTCTGTCAACTGCACCTTGATGGACTGCTGGTGTCCCTGCATCACTTCGGCCTTGCGGGCAGCCACCGCCATGCTGTCGGCAGCATCGTCAGCGTCTATCGTAACGTTACGGAATGTCTGCACATTGCCCTGTGCATCTGTCACGATAACGGGTATGGTATTGTTCTCCTCCAGCACTTTCAGCACCAGATTGAGGTCGGTCTCCTCATCGGCCGTGTTCAGACTGTGTATAGCCTCAGCCCATATCTCCATACGGTTACGCTCCTCCTGCGCCAGGTCATGTACCAAAAAGTGGCTGGCTACAAGGGATGCCGCGGCAATAAGCATCGCCGCTACCATCATGACTATCTTTACTTGCTGTATCTTGTCAGTCCAAAGCATTGTGTATTGCAGAATGAGGCTTGAGGGTTAGAAGTCCCAAGTCGGGCACAAAGATAATCATTTTTTACGGAACTGCAAAGAAAAACCGCCGCAAATAGAAGCCGGCTACACAAAGCCGGACACCAAAAGACACGAAAAGGGCTGCCTGACAATGATGCCAGACAGCCCACATTAGTTGTTCGGGTATGCTATTTTCCTGCGGACAACCAATTTCCCAATCCACTAACCGGGCAAGAACGCGGGGGCATCTGCCCCACACACCGTTCTTATCTGCCCGAGAATCTAACTTATTTCAATGAACTGCATCTCCTGAGCCTTTTCCTTTTCCGTCATCTTAGGTATGTTTACTACCAGTACACCGTCATTCATGCTGGCGCAGATGTTCTGTTTCTCGATATTATCCGGCAGTGCCAGACGCTGTTCGAACTTAGAATAACTGAACTCGCGACGCAGGTATTTCGTGGACTTCTTATCCTCCTTGCTGTCATTCTTCTTCTCCATAGAGATGACAAGGTCATCGTTGGCTACATTAATCTTGAAGTCTTCCTTGGTCATTCCCGGTGCAGCGACTTCTACCTTGTAGGCCTTTTCGTCCTCACTGACATTGATTGCGGGCGTAGAGCCGGAAAACTTTACCGGCATCCAAGAATCATTGAAAAAGTCATTGAAAATTGATGGAATCCAATTTTGATTGCGATTAGAATACATTGTAGGTAACATAATCTTTCCTCCTGTTAATTTTTAGTTTGACATTAAATTAAAAGGTGGCTACTCACCGCCTGCCTCTTGGGGCCTTACGGTTTCGCAACCTCTGCTGCAGAAAGTACAATCCCCATGCCTATTCGCCACAGTGTCAGTCTGTTTTTTACTTTATGAAAACTTCGTTAACCCTTTCGTGCGGCATTTTAAACCTTCATCCGGAATTTTAATATTATGTCCTTGTTTTTGTATTTTCATCGTCTTTCGCGGCAAGTCAAATCTGTCATACGCACTGACAATACTGACAAATTACGCTATCATTTCAAGGTGGCATTGTAAAAGGGATGCTTTTACGATGCAAAAGGGGCACGATTACAACGTAAAAGGGGCACGATTACAACGTAAAAGGGGCACGATTACCCAGTGAATGTGCCCCTTTTACAACGTGGTCTTTTTATTACAGTGTCTCAAGCATACGCTTTATCACCACCTCTGCGCTTATTTCGCGGTTGGCAGCCTCTGGAATGACAAGAGAATTCTTGCTTTCTATCACATCGTCCGTCACGATAAGGCCGCGGCGTACAGGCAGACAATGAAGGAACTTGCCGTTGTTCGTCCACGACATGTGTTCGGCATCCACCGTCCATGACATGTCTTTGGAGAGAATCTTGCCATAGTCAGCAGGACTGGTGACACCTGGGCATGACCAGTTTTTGGCGTAGATGAAGTCAGCTCCCTCAAAAGCCTTCTTCTGGTCGTACTCCACCGTTGCGCCTTTTACGAAACGCGGGTCGAGTTCATAGCCCTCAGGGTGGGTTATGACAAGGTCAACATCGGGTGCTGCGAGCATCCACTCGGCAAAAGAGTCGGGCACGGCCTGAGGCAGGGCACGGCAGTGTGGCGCCCATGTCAGCACAGCCTTGACACGCCCGGTGGTCTTGTGCTCCTCAATGGTTATTAGGTCTGCAAACGCCTGCAAGGGGTGAACGGTGGCTGTCTCCATGGCGAAGACTGGCTTGCCGCTATATTGCACAAACTGCTTTACAATGGTTTCGGCATAGTCAAAGTCCCTGTCGGCAAGGCCGGCAAAGGAACGTATGCCTATGATGTCACAGAAACTACCCATAACAGGAATTGCCTCCAACAGGTGTTCGGACTTGTCACCGTCCATTATCACGCCACGTTCGGTCTCCAGTTTCCATGCACCGGCATTGACATCAAGCACTATGACGTTCATGCCGAGGTTCATGGCAGCCTTCTGTGTGGACAGACGGGTGCGCAGGGAATTATTGAAGAACACCATAAGGAGGGTCTTGTTCTTTCCTAAATGCTGGAAGGCGAAACGGTCTTGCTTTACCATCTGTGCCTCGGCAAGGGCTTCTGTGATATTGCCAAGGTCTTTTACGTTGAAAAATGTCTTCATTATTATATATTATTGGTGTCTTGATAGCTTCACGATGCAAAAATAGTGATTTTTTTTGACAAATGACATTACTTGTGTATTAAATTTAGAAAAAAAGTTTGCGAGACTGCAAAATTATTGTTACTTTTGTAGCACGAACGGGAAGAAACGACGTGTTTGCCGCCTTAACGAAACTATGCCAAGCCACAACGTATTACAAACCATATTGCAAAGGAAAGATGTCAGTTGCAAAGGTATGCCCATTGTAATGGGCATATTGAACTGTACGCCCGACTCTTTCTTTGAGGGCAGCCGGAAACAGACTGATACCGAGATTACTGAAAGGGCAGAAGAAATTCTGCGCGAGGGTGGAACAATTATTGATGTGGGTGCTTTCAGCACAGGACCGGGAGCCGTAGAGGTTAGCGAAGATGAGGAATTGCGGCGTATGCAACACGCCCTCGGACTCATAAGAGGACATCATCCCGATGCTATATTAAGCATTGACACCTACCGGCCCGCAGTGGCAAGGATGGCAGTGGAGGAATATGGCGCGGACATCATAAACGATGTGTCAGAAGGCGGCATAACAGGCATCGTGGACAAACCGCTGGATAGCACGACGGACAATGGCGGGGTGCCGGCCATCTTTACGGAGGTGGCACGTCTTCATGTACCTTATATATTAATGTCTGTGCAGCCTGACATGGAGACAATGCTGCATAACTTCCGTCACGAGGTGGCTATGCTGAACGCTTTGGGACTGGATGACATCATTCTTGACCCCGGTTACGGTTTCGGCAAGGACATAATCAAGGGCAACTTTGAGATTCTGCGCCGCCAGAAAGAAATAAAAGAGACTTTCCCGGAACTTCCTGTTCTTGCAGGCATAAGCCGTAAACGCATGATTTGGCAACTGCTTGGAGGAACCGCACAGAATGATTCCGCCATGTACGGAACAATGCTTGCCAACCTTATCGCACTGCAAAACGGAGCCGAAATACTAAGGGTTCACGACGTAAAAGAAGCATACGACACGGTGACATTCGCCAAACAACTAAATTATTAAACAATAAAACGACCAGGACTTGTTCATATCCTTCGGCATAAAAGACGCCGTGGACATATTGTTTGTCGCAATACTGCTCTACTATACCTATCGGTTCATGAGGGAATCGAGAACACTTAACGTGTTCATAGGCATCCTCTCATTCATCATTGTATGGCTGCTTGTGTCGCAAGTGCTGGAGATGCGCCTGACAGGAGCGATATTCGACAAGTTCGTAAGCGTAGGAGCATTGGCGATAATAGTACTGTTTCAGGACGAGATAAGGAAGTTCCTTTACACGGTAGGAGAGCAAAGGAAGATGCACTCGTTCTTAAAACTCTTTATAAAAAAAGACGAGAAGCAGACCATTGACCGTGAGGCCATAATGCCAATAGTAATGGCTTGCATCAATATGGCGAGGACTAAATGCGGCGCACTGATAGTGATTGAACGCGGAACACCACTCAACGACATCGTGGAGACAGGCGATACGGTCAACGCCAACATCAACCAAAGGCTGATAGAGAATATATTCTTCAAGAACTCACCGTTGCATGACGGTGCTATGATAATATCAAAGAAACGCATAAAGGCCGCAGGCTGCATACTGCCTGTAAGCCATGACCTTGACATACCACGGGAACTTGGACTGCGACACCGTGCCGCAATGGGCATATCGCAACAGTCTGATGCCATAGCCATAGTCGTATCGGAAGAGACAGGACGCATATCCGTTGCCATGAGAGGGCAGTTCCGCCTGCGTCTGTCGGCCGAAAACCTTGAAGCGATACTAACAGAAGAACTATAATACGAACTAACATAATTCAAAAACAAAACAGAAATGAGCTTAATTGATCAGATTGTAGCACGCGCAAAGGCAAACAAACAGCGCATCGTACTACCAGAAGCAGAAGAAGAACGTACACTTATCGCAGCAGACAAGGTACTGGAAGAGGGTATAGCTGAACTTATCCTCATAGGTAATCCGGATAAGGTTATGGCACTCGCAAAGCAACATGGCCTACAGAACATAGGCAAGGCTACCCTCATAGACCCAGAAAACTATGAGAAGTCAGAAGAGATGGCTGCGTTGCTGGCGAAACTTCGCGAAAAGAAAGGTATGACAATCGAAAAGGCTCGTGAGCTCGTAAAGAACCCACTATACCTTGGTTGCCTGATAATCAAGACCGAAGGTGCCGACGGACAGATTTCCGGCGCACTGTCAACTACAAGTGATACCCTCCGCCCCGCATTGCAAATAATCAAGACTGCACCAGGCATAACCTGCGTTTCAGGCGCAATGCTGATGATAACAGACAAACCTGAGTATGGAGAGAACGGCGTTCTCGTATTCGCAGACGTTGCAGTCACACCTGTACCTGACGCCAACCAACTCAGCCAGATAGCCGTTTGCGCTGCCCATACAGCCAAAACCATAGCAGGATTTGCAGAGCCTCGTGTGGCTATGTGTTCCTTCTCAACAAAAGGTTCTGCCAGCCATGAGGTCGTAGACAAGGTCGTTGAGGCAACGAAACTTGCCAAAGAGCTTGACCCTTCAATGAAAATCGATGGGGAAATGCAGGCTGATGCTGCTCTTGTTCCTGCCGTTGGATGCAAGAAAGCACCCGGTTCGGAGATTGCAGGCAAGGCAAACGTGCTGGTATTCCCTAACCTTGAGGTAGGAAACATCAGTTACAAACTTGTACAACGCCTTTCCGGCGCACATGCACTCGGTCCTATTCTCCAAGGTATAGCACGCCCGGTGAACGACCTTTCACGCGGATGTTCTGTAGAAGATATCGTAAATCTCGTTGCAATAACAGCCTGTCAGGCTATAGATGCAAAGAAGTAACGACACAAGATCAAAGGTTATGGGGTGTAGGTTTAAGGCCATAGCGGCGTGATTGTCATGCCCTGCCACGCAAAACCGACATACCCACGGCCGGCAACCCGTAATCTATAACCCCCAAAAAGCAACTATTATGAAGATATTAGTATTAAACTGCGGTAGTTCTTCTATCAAGTACGC
>CAZPNC010000004.1:37136-49945 GCA_964587945.1 uncultured Prevotella sp.
CAACTATTATGAAGATATTAGTATTAAACTGCGGTAGTTCTTCTATCAAGTACGCCCTGTATAACATGGACGACAACTCAGTAATGACATCAGGTGGTGCGGAGCGTGTAGGCCTCGACGGTGCCTTTGTCAAGGTAAAACTCGCCAATGGTGAAAAGAAACAGATAATGCACGACATACATGAACACACCGAAGGCGTCAAGTTCATATTCTCACTGCTTACCGATCCGAAGATAGGTGTCATCAAGTCACTCGGCGAAATAGACGCTGTCGGACACCGTATGGTACACGGTGGCGAGAAATTCTCAAAGTCCGTAATCATTACTCCGGAAGTAATCAAGGCCTTCGAGGATGTCAGTGACCTTGCTCCACTGCACAACCCAGCCAACATGAAGGGCGTAAACGCCGTGTCAGAGATAATGCCCGGCCTTCCACAGGTAGGCGTATTCGACACCGCTTTCCACCAGACAATGCCTCCAAAGGCCTATATGTATGCCGTACCTTACGAACTATACGAGAAACATGGAGTACGCCGCTACGGCTTCCACGGCACTTCTCACCGCTATGTCAGTGCCCGTGCACTTGAATTCCTTGGCATGAAGGCAGAAGGAACAAAGGTAATAACAGCCCACATAGGCAACGGTGGCTCGCTCGCAGCAGTCGTTGACGGCAAGTGTATAGACACTTCCATGGGTCTGACACCACTTGAAGGCGTCATGATGGGCACACGTTCAGGCGACATTGACGGCGGTGCCGTAACCTTTATCCAAAAGAAACTCGGTCTGAATGCAGACGGAGTGTCCGACCTTCTCAACAAGAAGTCAGGCGTATTCGGCCTCTGTGGCTACACAGATATGCGTGATGTAGCCACAGCCGCAGCCAAAGGCGAAGAGAAAGCGATGATTGCACAGGACTCTTACTTCTACCGCGTGAAGAAATACGTAGGTGCTTACGCTGCCGCAATGGGCGGTTGTGATGTCCTTGTCTTCACAGCCGGCGTGGGAGAGAACCAGTTTTCCATCCGTGAAGTGGTATGTTCAAACATGGAATACATGGGCATCAAGATTGATGTGGAAAAGAACAGCCAGATACATGGCAAGGAAGCCCTCATCTCAACACCTGACTCAAAGGTCAAGGTCGTTGTCATTCCAACAGACGAGGAACTCATGATAGCATCAGACACTATGGCTCTCGTGAAGTAAAACACCAATATTCATCCCCCGTCCCTCCCTTTCACAAAGGAGGGAGCGGGGGATTTTTCGTATCTTTCCATCCACATTCCCTCACATGAACATAGCAATCATCATAGCAGGCGGCTCCGGCAACCGCATGGGTCAGGACATTCCTAAGCAGTTTCTCAAACAATTGACACAACCATGAAATACCAATATACACACGAAGACCTTGACAGACTACATAAAACACTGTTTGAAATACTTGGAGAAATAATACGGGTGTGCGATGCCTTGAACATAGAATACTTTGTACAAGGTGGTTCTGCTATGGGAATATACTTTGAAAACGACATTATGGCATGGGATGATGACATTGACATCGGCATGACAAGAAGTAACTACAACAGATTTCTTCGTGAGGCACCAGCGCTACTTGCCCCAGAATACTTTTTAGCATGGTTTGGAAGCGATCCACACAGTCCATTCTATTTTGCCAAATTACGCAAGAACTGCACTCTGTTTTTAGAAGATTCATGCAAGAATATCAGTATGCATCATGGTATATATGTAGATATCTTCCCTTTTGACAAAATACCGAATAATAAGTTTATACAACAAATACAACGTAAACTATGCAACAGACTTAACGAATGTTTTGCAGGAAAAGACGTATGGACATGGGCACACTTCGGTAAAAGCGAAATAGAAATACCAAACCCAAAGGGCTTTTGGGGTTGTCTTTTCACACGAATCATTGTAAATACCATACCGAAGAGGATTATATACAAAATGCTATGCGGAATACAAGGTATGTTCAACAACTGTAACACAGATTATTATAACATTGTAATGACGTCAGTGGACCACATATCTGTGGACAGTATAATCCATACGCGGAAGATGCAGTTCGGACCACTCATGGTAAAGACGCCTGACAATCTTGAGACTTACCTACATAACCACTATGGCAAGAACATACAGCGCATACCGCCAAAGGAAAAACAAATAAACCATGCACCACTAAAACTCGTTTTTCAGACACAGACCAATACATAATGAATTTGAAGATATATGGTTAACACACCATCATCCACATAAAAAACTGAATAGAAAGAAATAAAATCAAAACGTTCAGAGAAGAGAATAAGAATCACACTACATATATGCAAGAAACTAACAGCTCCGCAAAAGCGGCCTGATTGCAATGCAATCGTGCCCTGATTACACGGTGAAAGCAATGCTTTTACAATGTAATCAGGGCACAATTGTTTTGCAAGGGAATAACGGTCCCTTTTCCGCTACCGTTTCATCACGAAACGCTCACACTCTTTAAGTATCTCAACGCCGGCAATTTTCATTATAACATAATACAGAACGGTGGCGAGAAGAAGCCGCACTGCAAGGACAATCACTATGGATTCTATCATCGCCGTGGCGTAATACGTGAGCGTCATCACCGCACCGGCGGCAAGGGTGAAGGGCAACAAGTCCTTCATCATATCCATCCAACGATAGTCTATGAGCCGCCCGGCAAAGAGATGCCACGGCAGCAGCCACACTATCATGAATGCAGAATAGGCACACACCATCACATAGATGCCGTAACGGTAGAAACATAGTATCACGACTATCTGCAACACTATCTGCCATACGTTCAGACGCATATACACATCGCTACGTCCCCGACTGATGGCAAGGTTCTGGTACATGGTATAGACTGGCATGAACGCCCCACTGATGCACAGTGCCTGCAGCAGCGGAACACAGCCGACCCACCTCTCACCGATGGTAAGCAGGATAAACTCACGGCTTACCAAGGCCAGGCCAAACATCAAAGGCATAGACAGAAAACACGTGAAACGAAGCATCTTGCGGTATATGCGCAACTGCCGGCCAGCGTCCTCATTGTCCGCAGCCGCCACGTTCTTCTTTCCATCACCTCCCGCCGGCGTAGGCGGGGCAGCCTCAACAAGCACCGCCTGTGCTATCTGCCCTACGGTATTGGCCACAAGAGAATTGGCCATGGTATCCCACTTATAAGCCTGCGAATAGTTGCCCACCTGCCCGATAGGGAACAACCGGCCGAAAATTACGGTGAGTATATTGCCGCTTACGGTGTTGACAATCTTCGTTACAAGTATTTTCAGAGCGAAAGGTGCCATCATCTTCACCGGTCCCAGGTCCAAAGTGAGGCGAGGCCGCCACTCCTTGACATAGTAATACCGGCCGATGTTCAACACACCGATATAGGTTATCTGCTGCCAAGCCAAAGCCCAATAGCCCTTACCAAGGAATGCGAGCGTTATGCCCACAGTGCCGGAGGCCAGCAATGCCGCTACACCGATGACGGCCATCTCGCGGTTCATCATGTTCTTTGTCATGTATCCACCATGGGCTATGCCTAATGAGGCGATTACAAAGGTAAGGAACACCACCCGGGACACGTCCGTAAGGCACGGCTGATGAAAGAAACCGGCTATCAATGGGGCACATAAGAACAGTACGCCATACATTATAACTGACATCATGACATTGAAAGAAAACACTGAATTGTAGTCCCTATGTGTGGGAGTCTTTATGTTTACCAGTCCTTGTGTGAACCCTGCACTCTGCAAATCGCCCGCAATGGCGGTGAAGATTGTAAGCACTCCCACTATACCATAGTCCTCTTGGCTAAGCAATCGTCCCAGACAAATGCCTATGACAAGGTTCAGCACCTGCGTCGTGCCGCTGTTCAAGGCTCCCCAGAACAGTCCTTTGGCGGTTTTTTGTTTCAGTGATTCCGGCATTATCTAATTGGACATCAAAAGTTAAAAGTTAAGGATTACAATTGCCTCTGCCCTGCAGCATACAGGGATTGGGGCGCTTCACACCACCGCCTGCATACGGAACAGCCGGTAAAGTCTGTCGCCCGCTTCATACAACGTGGCGGAATGCAGCAACCTATACAACAGTCTTGCACGGCAATGCTCCGGCACATAGCGCATGATGTCATCGGCAACAGACAGCGGAAGGCCTGCACGGCGGCACTCTCTGTAAGCATTGAGCATGCCAATCTCCAGCGAAAAAGGCAGGTGTCCACGCAAACGGTAGAAGCGCAGCACCTCTTTGTTGGCATGAAGATAAGACAATATGTTCTTCTTGCTGACGTTTTTGGTATATGAGGACTGGTTGTCCGTGCGGTAAAGATACACCAGTTCGTCCGTCCATGCCCTTGAAGTGACAGCCGAAAGACGCGCCACAGCACAGTAATCTTCTGAATAGTCTATGCCTTCAAAGAACATATCGGGTAGTTTTTCCAACACCGATGCCTTGTACAGACGTCCCCATACGCGGTTGGCCTCAACGTTCTGACACAGTATCCTGCGCAGGAAAGCCTCGTCACTGCCATGATATGACAGTTGTGCAGGGGCAATCTTGCCGTTGGCATAGTCAGCATGCGCACCGTCAATTATGTCCTTCCCAGTCTCATTCATACGTGATACGAGCGTGGCTATGGCGTCTTTGGGCAGCAAGTCGTCACTGTCGGCAATGAAAAAGCAATCAGTGTAGACCTCCTTTATAAGCCTTACCCTGGAACAACCCAAACCTCTGTTACGCTCATTGCGTATTATCCGCACCGCATCCTTACGCTCCGGGTGCCGCAACATGACATCTTTCAATACGGATATACTGTTATCCGGTGTGCAATCGTCACAGAACACATACTTGATATTAGGGTATGTCTGCGAAAAAAGGGACTCGGCACATTCGGCAATGTACCGTTCCACTCCGTAAACCGGTATAAGTATCGTTACTGTCATATTAAGATAAAAGCCCCGTCCCCCAGCCTTTCCTTTGTCATAGGAACGGCGGAGGATGGGGCTTGTTATGTTATTGTTCTATTAATTTCTCGTATTCTTCCTGCATTTTCTCCATAGAAAAGCGCTCAATGACGAATTTATGCGACTTGTCTGCAAGGGCATTGCGGTCTGTTTTGGGCAATACATCACGGAAAACATGGAGCCATTCGTCCATATTATTGTCGTGAACGACCAGCGGCCAATCCTCAGGAAGGGTGTCAGAAAGCCCTGCGCAATGGTTTATCAATAACGGAAGGCCATTCATCGATGCCTCTATTGCAAGGATGCTAAGCCCTTCGTGGAAAGACGGCATGATGAGATAGTCAAAAGACTGCATCACACACGCTATGTCATGCAGCGGCGGACGGACAGTCACATTGTCCATATAGTGGAGGGAGTCAACGAGATTCTGTTGTCTTCCGGCACCGAAAACATGGAAATGGTAACGGTTGTCGCCTGCCATTGCCTTGATAATGGCGCACAATGTGGCTATACCCTTCTGCTCCTCAAACCGTCCGGCAAAAAGGATATTGACCTTTCCCGGCACTATTCCATCATATTGGTGTTGCCTTGTGGGTGCAACGCCATTATAGATAATAGGCGGCAGAGTGCCATAACATTCATTATATGCCGCCTGTACACCCGGAGAGATGGCCACATTGGCTCCTCTCTGCTGCATGAAGCGTTCTACACGCGGACCAATCCACGGCATTCCCGACCATAACCTTGTATTGTGTATTGTTCGGATGACCCTTACATGTATGAAAGGAAGCATCTTCAAAGTGAGCCACACGGCCATATCCGGCATCTCGGTGTGACTGTGTACAACGTCAGGACGGTATCTTAGCCACAGAAACAGGAAACGCATGGGGAACAATATGGATATAAGTCTGTCAACATAACAATGCAGATGCAGGTAGATTGGCAGCCATGAACGATGACTGGGTATGCCATTACGCCTCAGTTCGTCCAGCATTTCATGCGTAAACGTACTGTGTCCACGCTGTAGTTCCACTATGTGGTGCCTGCAACCGTGACTTTTCGACATGGCGATGTTTATGGCTACACGTTCCGCTCCGCCGACATCCAAGCGCGATATGATATGGAATACCGTCTTCATAAAGCCAACAGCACCTGCGAAATGTCCGCAGTGCAGCGTTCAATGTTATACAGTCGTTCTGCCAACAGGCGGCCCTTACGCCCCATTTCACGTGCTTTGGCTGGATTATCCGCTATAAAACGAATGGCTTTTGTCCAGCCTTCCGTGTCTGACACGTCCACCCAAATGCCGCAACCCTCACGCTCTATGTCCATAGGCATACGTTCATTGCGTGTGCAGATGATTGGCAATCCGAGGGCAAGAGCCTCGACTACCGTTGTAAGTCCTACGGTATAGTCAGACTTTTGGCAACAGACGACAACGCAACCTGCACGGTTTACCTTCTTGCTCATTTCGCGGAAAGCCATGCCTTGTATATAGTTGAGGTGTATATTCGGTTGCAATCGTAGTCGGCGGAACAAGTCTTCATAGTCGTTTCCGAGGTAGAAACGGCTGACATATATATCCAGTTGCGCCGTAGTCTTGTTAAAGGCATTTACCAATGTTGGCATATCACGCAACTCTTTACCCGTGGAAATAAAGGAAGTACCACGACATTCCACCGCCTCTTCATCCATCAGGGCATTATAATAGGCCAAATCAGCCCCCCAATGCGCCACGTGCATGCGTTCCTTACGCGCCTTTCGTGACAAGAGTGAGTCACTTACAAGTCTGTCAGAGAAGAAGAACATCTGGTCAATGCCACGATAAAACAGGCGTGCCACAATCTCTCTCAATGGGTTTCCGGCCTTCTTCACCGCCTGATGATGCCACACCACTACGGGTTTACGGAACAGACCGAGGGCACGAAGGAATATAATCAGTTCAAGACCACGGAAGGCATTGCCGTAAAGTGCATCGTAATGCTCGCGACAAGTAAGCACCTGCCACAGGGTGTTGAGTGACAGTTTCCACCGTGAAGCGGTGTCATAGTAACGGTTCATGACCATTTCTATGCCGTAATCACGGAAATGTGTCGCGCCATACAGCAGATTTCCGGGAAACATCCCCTTCTTCCACTCGCGCCACATGAACTGTGTGTCCTGCTGGTTATAATAATATATCTTCATCTTATGATATGTTCCACTATGATTTTAAGATTGTGTCCCCACATGAATACAGTGAGAAACAGCAACGTACACAGCACAGTAGTGTTGAGAAGCGGCTTACCTGACGTGGCCTTGAGCAGATATGCCACCGCTATCGGGATGACAAAGGCCCAGTGGGCTGTCATGATGTAGGCATCGGCAGATGCAAAATTCAACCCGACATGGAGCAACATATCGAACAGGAATATAGCCATCGTCATCCACATCAGCCGTTGTCGTCGTCCGCACCATACTCCGGCTACGAACAACAGCACCGTAATCGCCTCGCAACCATAGTACCACCAGTGGTTATAACGGACCAAGGCCGGGCGAGACTTGTTTGCATCTTTCAAGGCATAGTCCTCATGTAGTATGAAGCCTTCGCCGAAAATATTCTCCACCAAAGACGGGATTCTGTCAATATAATATTCAGTATTCGTCACTACCGGGATGTCAACGAGTTGCTTTTTTCTCACTTCTCTAAGTCCTATCTTGTCTTTTTCCCACTGTTTCGCAAAGACACTGTCGCGCTTTGCCTTCTTCATCATCATCTCATTGTTACTCTGTGTCTCCTCCCTTTGGGTCGTTTCCTGTTGGTAATAGAACAGTGCGACAATGACAATAAGCGGTACAAGGTATGCCATAAAGTGAGTTATGAGAGACAAGAACGGTCTTTTCCCCCATTGTGTGAACAGGTCCGCCAACCCTACTTTAACCATATTGGTAGTCGTTACGCCCGTTGACACGAAGAGAAGCAGCAGAGATTGCCACAAAGGCATGGCCTGTCTTCGCTTTATAGCCTTGCCGGCCAGATAGACAGTGAGCAGCAACAGCGGCAAGGATATGGACATGTGGTCTGGCGTGAAGGTCACAAGCATTATGTGGGAGAATGAGAAGAACCACGCCGTCAGCAGCATACTCTGTGACAATGACATATTCATTATCCTGCGAACAATGCGGTACATCAGCATCCATGAGGCCAGACCAAGCAGTGTCCACACCACAGCGACGATGAAAATGGTACAGTTCATGTCGCAACTGTCCATCAACCAGCCATTGATTTCGGCCAACGGCCACATCATTGCAGCCAAAAGCGGATGCCGGGGCAATGCATACAGCGGACGCCATTTACTTATTGTAATGTAAGTAAAGGAGTCAAAGCCCGACAATTCAAACCTGTTATAGAAGGCACTCCAAAAGCCTACCTTCGGATTTGTCCACGATTCATAATTGTATTGCAGCATGATTATGTTCAGAACGGCCATTACCAGCAGCCCGGACATTGCCACAAAAAGGGTTTCTTTATGTCGTTTCAAAAATAAAAGCATCATATCCATCTGACGTTTAGGATGCAAAAGCATTGCAAATCACAGTAAAGTTCCAGACGAAACACCACAAGGCAAGGACAGATACCAATGCCATCAGTCCATTACTTACCCGTATATCCTGTTCTGTTTTCTTTACAATATACGCCATGGCAATAGGAATTACGAAGAGATAGTGCGCCGACATGATGTAGATTTCGTTTATTCCGAAACCTAATCCCATGTGCAGAGTCATGTCCATCAGGAAGAACGACATCGCCGTCCATAGGAACAACTGCCGTCGTCCGCACCATATTCCAACAAGAAAAAGCAGCACCAGCACTCCTTCCACACCGTAATTGACATATTGCCACAGCCCACAGTACGTCACGATTACCGGTCTGTTACGCAGCACATCGGCAAGGGCATAGTCACGATGCAGTTGCAATCCTTCACCGAAAAGGTTCTCCACAGCGGTATCAAAGCGCGAAGTAGTCTTGTCAGTCCAGTTCATGAACTCACCTTTTGCAATTGGTTTGCCGGCGTTTCTATGCCATATCATCTTATGGTCGGCACGGTATTTTTCCTCAGCACGTTGTTGCTTTATCCTTTTCACGGCCTTATTGACCGCCGCATTGTCCTTGTTCGCAATAGTATCCTCTACCTGCCGGCGCAGCAACGCTGTTCTTTCACGATCCTTACGAACCTTTATCTCGTGGCGTTGCACCTCTTTCGGCCACTGCCATGTCTTGTATTCCCACTTTGCCACGCCCCACATAACGGCTGATGGCAACACGACAGCAAACAGAAGATAACGCCATCGGAAAAATCTCCTGCGTCTTGTCACCATAGCTGCAAGGAAAACCTTCAGCCCATTGTTCAAGGATATGCCGGCAGTAAGTACAAACAACGCTATTGTCTGCCACATATTGAGTGCCGAACCACGCTTTAGTTTCTCGCCACCGAGCCATATCGTCAGCAGAAGGCAGCACTGCGACATCACGAAATGGTCAGGAGCCATAGATGACAGCATAATGAAACCGAAAGAGAAATACAGTGCCTCCAGTGCCAGTGTGTGCCGATAACCTATACCTATGACGTTTCTGAGAATGCGAAAAAGGAACACGAAAGAGTACGTTGCACACACAACGAGTATCAATGCTGTCAGCACTGCAGCGAAATTCATGCCCGTCAGCCACATCAGCCCCTGGTTAATGAGATAGAAGGGCCACATGAAGAATGCCAATAACGGATGCCGGTAGATGTTATATGCAGGAAACCAGTCCGACAACACCTCGTAAGTCAACGGGTCAAAACCCGACACCCGGTATGTGGAAACAAAGAGTTTGTGGTAAGACTCCGCCGGAGTGATGAAATCATACCAATAACCACACACATTAATAGTGTTCAATATTATAAAGAACAATGCCGCCACCGCTGCAGGCCTGTATTCCTCCACGCGCAGCTCCACTATGTTTATTATCCGCTTTAACATCTTGTCTGTTTCTTTGACTGATACACTTCCACGTACCGTTCCGACACGTTTGTCTCACTGTAACACCTCATTACCTTCTCCCTTGCAGCCTGTGCAAGACGCCGGGAGTTTTCCTTTGCAGTAACATACCGTATACCTTCCGCCAGACTTACGGCATCCTTGTACCGTGCAACATATCCGTTCACGCCGTGATCTATCATCTCCGGTATGCCACCGACATCAAATCCCACACACGGTGTGCCACAAGCCATGGACTCCATTATAGTATTCGGCAGGTTGTCCTGCAATGACGGTGTGACAAACGCATCCACGGCAGCATACAATGCCGCCATTCTGCCAACGTCATTCACCTGTCCTATGCACGTCACTTCCACGCCATCGGGCATCAATGCCATCGTTTCCCCGGCATTACCGCCTACAAGTACCACGCCTATCTGCGGCAGATTCCGTACAGCCTCTATGAGATAGTCCAGTCCCTTACGTTTGTCGGTAACCTTCTGGCAACCGAACAATATCAGTGTCATATCCTTACGCAGTCCCAGTTCCTCCCTTGCAGCCATTCTGTCAAATGGTCTGAACACCTGCGTGTCAATGGCATTTGGAATGGAAACGACCTCTTGCCCGCTGCCCAAGGCACTGTTTCGCGCCATGCGTCCCAGCCATTCGCTACACGTGACAAACGTTATACGGCCTTCAGAATACAGTTTCCGTTTTTTCCGGAACACCTTGTCAGACAAGTCTCCCTTTCCTTTCATTGACAACAACGGGCAACACCGGCACTCCGTCTCATAGCGTTTGCATCCGTCACTATAGTGACACACGCCCGTAAGAGGCCATTGGTCGTGCATGGTCCACACTATCCGCTTGCCACTATTGACAATCTTGCGTAGCACTCCAAGCGAAATGAAACCTTGATTGACCCAATGCAGATGCACCACGTCAGCCTCCTTGTACGCCTTGGTCTTGGTGATGTCGTCACCACAGTTGGCTATGTCCACCGCAAAAAGGTTTTTCCTGCTCATGCCATTGGCCAGCCACACACACAACCGCTCCACAAGGAACGGCACGCCACCCCACTTTTCCTTCCAGAAAGGCAACGTCATGTTGCGTCGGGACAGCATGGTTGCCTCCACACCGTTGGCATTCAGTGCGTGCAAAAGACGCCGGGCAGCTATCGCCGCACCACCAGTCTTGGCAAAAGTACTTAGAATCAATACCTTCATCTGTATCTTCTCCGTATCACGACCAGACCTATCCCCGCCCCTATCAGGACTCCGCAGGCATTGCATACAGCATCAAGCCAGTCGCCGGAACGGCAGGTGGTAAGATAAGCCTGCGCCAGTTCCACCGCAATACCCATCAGTACAGGCAGCAACAAGCCGAAAGTGATGAGTCTGCGCCACATCACCGCATCATGACGAAGGGCATATTCCACCCATATCACGGCGGTAAACGTGGAATACATGGCGAAATGTGTCCACTTGTCAATGAAGCGCACGTCGCTCAAAGGATTCTCCGGTATCGGCAACATACAAACTATCCATATCACTATGGCTATGATTATGCTGAAAGGATACCATGGTTTTTTCATACTTTTCACTGCTTGCCTAACTTTTTCTTGTCCATTTGCGTGCAAAGTTAAACTTTTTTTTGTAAATTTGCAAGCAAATCAACCGTTTTGTTACATGGCCATCAAGTTGTATTGTCATTATGCCCTTCAACAACATACGACTGAACCACAAGATTTCCAAACCACGAAAACCAAACAGTATGTCACAAGTAAGCTTCGGTTCAAAACTTGGCATGATACTCGCCACAGCCGGTTCGGCTGTCGGACTTGGCAATATCTGGCGTTTTCCCACTACTACCGGCGAGAACGGCGGTGCTGCCTTCATCCTCGTCTATCTGCTCTTCACCCTATTCCTCGGCCTGCCCTGCATGCTGGGCGAGTTCATCATCGGACGCAACGGCGGCGGCAATGCAATGCACTCCTATGCCAAAGCCGGCGGCAAGCGCATTTGGGGAACAGTAGGCATCATAGGAATGGTGAGCTCAATCATAATACTCGGCTTCTACAGCGTTGTGTCAGGATGGTGTATCTTCTACCTTTTCCAATCCATATACGACAATGTCCTTGGCGACAAAGCCTTCATACAATCCGAGTTCAACGCCCTTGTTTCCAGTTCATGGGAACCATCCACCATCGGCATCATGTTCATTCTCTGCACACATGCCATCATAATCCGCGGAGTACAGCGTGGCATCGAGATGGCATCAAAGGCCCTTATGCCACTGCTGTTTGTCCTTATGCTGTTCCTTGTAGCCGCTTCCTGCAGCCTGCCCGATGCGATGAAAGGAATAACGTTCCTCTTCCACCCCGACTTTTCCAAGATAACCATAGACGTTATGTATGAGGCCATCGGACAGTCTTTCTTCTCTCTGAGTCTCGGCACAGCGTGCCTATGCACATACGCATCCTATTTCAAGAAGGATGTCAATCTTTTCAAATCGTCAATACAGATTGCCGGCATAGACTGTGGCGTGGCCATAATGGCGGGACTTATGATTTTTCCTGCCGCTTTTGCCGTGGGACTAAGACCTGATACTGGCCCAAGCCTCATCTTCCAGACACTGCCCTATGTCTTCCAACTGGCATTTCCACACCCTGTAGCCTACATAGTGTCCATATTATTCTTCGCGCTACTGACACTTGCCGCACTCACTTCCACCATTTCCCTACATGAAATAGGCACTTCCTTGCTATCAGAAGAGTTGAAAATGTCACGCCGCACGGCCGCTTGTATAG
>CAZPNC010000004.1:50045-87320 GCA_964587945.1 uncultured Prevotella sp.
GGTGCTTTCACCACCTCACTTATTGTGGGATGGCGCATACCACGGATTAGAATCACAAACGAACTGACCAGCAACGGACGCTATCATTGGGCACATTGGGCATTCTATACGTTCCTTTTCCTTGTGCGTTTCTTCACTCCGACCTGCATAGCAATCATAATTCTCAGCAGGTTTGGCATAATATAGAACCGTGGCGTGACATAGCGGCAAAACAATCGTGCCCAAATTACACTGTAAAAGTGCCCAAATCACATGGTAAAAGGGGCACTTTTACAGTGTAATTCGGGCACTTTTACAAAGCAGCCGTTTTAAGGTAGCGCAATATTAGAAATCCAAGTTCACGCCAGCCATGAATGTAGCACGCGGCATTGGATAGCCAAGGTTCATCTCATAACTCTGCGCCAGCAGGTTCTCTCCACGCAACCACAGGGTGCATTGCTTCAAAAGGGCATAGCTGACACTGACGTCAAGCAGGCAGAAATTCTCTTTCCGTTCGTCCGTTCCGGTCCCGGTATAAAGCCCGGCAATGTATTGCAGTCCACCGATAACGCCCCAACGTCCCTCACGGTAGTCCGCTCCTATGAAGCCCTTGTACTCAGGGGCAGCCACAACAGGGTTCTTCATGTGCAGGAAAGAGTGGTTTGTGCTGAGGTTCCAATGGTTGTTGACCCGGTAGGCCATCTCTATCTCCACGCCATAGTTTTCAATTCTGCCGGTGTTCACATTACGACGGTTTACGGTCTGAATCATGTTGTCTCCTTTTATATAATAAAGGTTCGCACCATAATTGAAGGCATTGAGACGCTGCCGCCATGAAAGCTCATAGTTCCACAGGCGTTCCGGCTCAAGTTCTTCGTTTGATGTGGGATAAAGATACATCTCGCGCATCGTAGGATTACGGAACCCTTTGCCCGCCATCAGTTTCAGTTCGCCGGTAATTATCGGGCGATATACCACGCCGGCCTGTGGAATCCACTCCGTACCGGTAACGCTATGGTGGTCTATACGCAAGCCCGCATCAACAGTAAGGCAGGACAATATATCCTGTCTGAAGTCCACATACTCCGCTATCTCGTTGCGGTATGACCTGCCACTCTGCCTGTTTGGAGTGTCAAGGGTCTCGCCTGTGGCTTTGGAGGTATAGTAGGCATTGCCGTATATGTGCTGGTAGTCAATGCCGGCAGTAAGACGGTTGCCTTTGAAAAGGCGCGCACTCTGATACCATGACACCCCCATCAGCGCATCCTTTGAACGGAAATAGCGTTGGGTGGGCTGCAACGGATTGGCGCTCCCGTCGTCTATCTTGTGCCGTCCGAAATTAGAATAGATGCTGATTGCACCGTTTGTACGGTTGTAATGGTTTTCAAGGGCGGCTGACACCACGCCTCTGGTTATCCATTGGTCTGCTCCGTAGACAGGACTTGTGACCGGACCGGGATACGAAGAGTTGAAGTGTGTTATGTCAGCATCCACGTATGCGTTCCAGTGCGGGTTGAAGTCGTATCCGAGTTTCATGTAGCCGCCATATTGTTCAAAGCCCATTCCGGGACGGTGATTGTCCGTTCTGCCGTACTGTGCGGACACGGTGCTGCTGAATCTACCGCTACGTACTTGGTTGGAAGCCTCGGCCTGTATTGTTCCGTAACTGCCTGCACCGAGGTTGACATTAGTCTTTACGCCGTCAATGTGCATGGCACGGGTGACGATGTTCATCACACCACCCATGGCATTGCTGCCATACAGCACAGATGCAGGGCCGCGAAGCACCTCCACACGCTCCGCCATAAGCGTCTGGTAACTGTCACTTATAGGGTGGCCATAGACGCCGTTATACTGTGGATGGCCGTCTATCAGCACAAGCATCCGCCCTGCTCCGCCCGAAACGCCACGCAAGTTGATGCCTCCTGCGGCTCCTGTCGATGTGCCATACCCCATTATCGAGCGGCTGGTGACAAAGAGGGAAGGGACCTGTTGCATCACTGTTGGAAGCACGGAGAGTTGATGTCGTTCCGTCAGTTTATCGCGCCCAATGACAGTAACGGTCATTGGCAGATGACGGATATCAACGGCATTGCGTGTTCCTGTGACCACAACATCCTGCAAATCCGTGTCGACAGCACTCTGGGCGGACAACGGAAGTGTTGCGGTCATGGCCGCAAACAGCATCAGTTCTTTTCTCATTATCTGTCAATGCTTATCAATTTGTATTTCTTTGTGCCCAGCCCTATCTTCTCGGCATAATCTACCGTGTGCGTGCCGTGCAACTGCTGTATGCGTGCAGTCAATGGTTTCGCAGTGTCACCGGGTTTGCTGTCGTGGTTGAACACGAGGTCAAGACACGCCTGGTCAAGGGCAACTGGGTCGGTGGAGGCCAGTATTCCCATATCTTTCAGTTCCGGTGCAGCAGGATGTGCATTACAGTCGCAGTCTATTGACATATTGTTCATCACATTGATATAGAGCATACGTTCCCCATTGCCGAAGTGATTGTGTACGCCCTGCGCCGCAGCGGCCATCGATTCGAGAAAGCCGTCCTGGTCACTTGTATGCCGCCACATCATTTTCACGTCGGAAGTGAAGCCGGCGGAGTGTATATATGCCTTGCCGGCGGATGATGCTACGCCTATGGAAGCGTTCTTAAGCACGCCTCCGAAGCCGCCCATCTGGTGGCCTTTGAAGTGTGCGAGGTTTATCATGAAATCGTAGTCGGCAAGGTGGCTGCCCACAATATCGTACTTTATGTGTGTGGTGTCCTGCACGGGTATACGCATTTCGCCATACTCATCCATCAGGTCAACGGTGAAGATACTGTCAAATCCATGGTTGTGTATGGTCTGTTTATGTGCCGCCACGGTGTTGCGGTTGCCGGGATAGGCCGTATTGCACTCCACAACGTTACCTTTCACCTCTTCCACGAGGTTGCGGATAAATGTCGGTTTCAGGTAGTTGTGGCCGCCATCTTCACCGGTTGAAATCTTAACCGCCACACGTCCGGTGGCCTTTCTGCCCACAGCCTCGTAGATTTTAACGAGTGACTGAGGCGTAATCTCTTTCGTAAAATAGACTTTTGACTGTGCAAAAGCGACTGTGGATGCCACGGACATCACGACAGCAAGGAGTGTTTTCTTTGTCATCATATAGTTGGTAATATGTAAATAAAACGTTTACAGCCCACTGACGGAATGTGAAACCGCCGGCAGGCTGCATTATATTCATCGGTGCAAAGGTACATCTTATGTATAAAACAGCCTTTACCCTTATTGAGGTATTTATTACCCGTACTGCGGAAATCACAGTTTGAAGCGCAGTTGCAGGTCTATGTCGGTCTGGGAAGAGGAGTAAATCTGACGTTCGGCAGTACCTATGACGGAACGGTCAAAGTATTTTGTACAGCCTATCTTGACCTGTGCCATGAGCCACTGTGCCACATCGGCCTTGACAATAAATGCCGAACGTATGCCGTTGCCATAGTAAGAGGCATTGCTGAAGGCGTAGAGCATACCGCGTTCGTATGAATACAGGCGGGTATCATAGTCGTCTGTGTTGAAATATGCGGCTGAAGCATAGAGTGCCCAACGTCTGTTCACCCTGCAACCGAGGGACTGGCTGAAGATGATGCCCTTGTCATTGTCCTCGGTCAGTATGCCTTCACAGTGGCTTCGCGCGTTCCAACGGTCGCCATCCAGTAGTGCGGTGAACCTCATGCGGTGCGACGTGCGGCCGGCAAGTTGCTTTATGGAGTTTCCATCAGCATCCTTCAGCGTCTCGTCCTGCTGCTTTACCTTTACCCGATAGCGTGCAGTGAAAGTCCACTTACGGCGGGTCAGTGTGGCAACAATGCTGTTATCCCATGCGTAGGAGGATGAAGAGACGCGGTATTTCAGCCACGGAAAGTATGCTATGTCTGTATAAGCGTCAAGCGTAAACCGCCTGTTGGCACTCCACCGCACACCGAGCAGCACGGCACTTTCGTTCTGTATGGCTCCCCCTTCACTGATACCCGAACCGTAAAAAGAATGGTATTTGTAAGAATAGAACCTCTGTACAGCGGTCAATGTCAGCCTTTTCGTTGCACTCCACATAAGGTTGTTGAGCGTGGCAATGGCACCATTGTCGCACGATGCGGTCTCTCCCATGAAGGCAAATGGCCCCCACCCTACCTTGTAGTCAATGCTTCCATTCCAGAAAGCAGTGCCAGAGGGGTAATAAAGACGGTACATTCTGCTTGCGCTCACAGTGTCTGCCTTACTGTAAATGGGATTAATGGCATGGTTGAACCGTGTGTGGAGGAAGGATAGGCCAATGCTCCAATCCAGTCCCTGCTTTGTGATGAAACCGTATTTCAGGTGCAGTCCTCCGGTCATCTGCGTGGCATTGTTCTTCTTCTCCATCTCTTTTGCTGTACGATGATAGCCGTTTGTGAGAATGGTAGACAACGTACTGTCTGCATTAAGTGTAGCATCTATGCCGCGATATGAAAAGAATGCGGAGATACTTGCATCGCCTACATCAACGGTGGCAGCCATTCCTTGCAGGTGTTTAGAGTCAGACGTGCTGCTATGTGGTGTAAAACAGTTCGTCAACCTGCCCACAGAAGCGAGCATTGCCTGCTTGCCGAAGGAAAGGTTGTTGTTCAATACCAGTCCCATACCGAACTGCGCACGGTACTGTCCGAATATTATCTGGCGGAAAATGCCCAACTCTCTGGCCGAGACATTAAAGGCATAACAGTCATATCCCATGCCGTTACCGTTGGAAAAGAACGGTTCTCCTGCTGTCTTTGCCCCGGTAAGGTTAAACATAAGACCGTTTCCCGCCACCGCACTGTATCTCAACGAATGCTTCAAAGGGTCCCCGAGATATGTGTCTGCATACTTGTTCGTACCGGAAGCGGAGGCCAATGTCGCGCCTTTGTCGCCTGCCCTGTAATACGTAGGGGCCGTTGCAGTGAAGAGGACCGTATGTTTCATCCGCGCCACATCATGCTTCATCTGCTGCCAAGGGGACAGTAACCGGGTATCATCGCTATCGACGAACAACACGGAGGCAAGGTATTTGCCCATCCGTTCATCAATGGCGGTAATCATATCAAGTTCCTGTACACTGCGGAAATTGCCGTACTTGTGGCGGTATTCCAATATGGCATTGACGGCATCAAGACCAAGTCCCGGCACTTGCAGCAATTCATCCACGCCTACCTTGTTTATATCAAGGGGCTGGGTATGCAGTTGTAGCAGGTTGTCATAGGCATCTTCCAGTGCCGCAGCGTCCTCGTCCGTATCATCATACAGTGGCAGCAACTGCCTTTCCACGCCACCGGTCTCATCCGGCGACGGTGCAAACAAGGCAAGAGTGGCAAGCAGCAGGCTACTCGCCAACATACTTCTTCAATGCTCTCACTACCCCATTGACCCAGGTATCAATGCCATTGTCCATGTCAAGGGACGAAACCAGCTTCACAACGTTCTCTATCGGCATGCCATAGCGAAGTACTCCGGAAATAAGTTTGGCGTAATTCCAGTATATAGGGTTGAATTTCTCCGACAATCCCTCCACTGTCGTCTTGTAACCGCGACGGTTCTCGAACTGGAAGTCATACCGTTTCGTACCGTCAGGCAGCACCGTCTTAATAATCTTCCCACTGTTAACTGCCTTCGGAAGCATTATACCTTCTTCATCATCCTGCAGTCCTGTGAATATCTCATAGGGTCTTCCGTCAAGCAATCCGACGAACGCCACCCATTTATCCTTGGCGTTCTGGAAGCGTACCACGTCACAGTCCAGCACTTCCGGCCGTCTATGTTCATTGTTTACAATATCGGTTGTCATAGTGATTATAGTTTTTTTGTCTGATATATTAATAGTTTTCCTGTCGTTTGCTTTTTCTGAACAGTATGGCGATAAGTGCGAATACCCCCAGTGTCAGTGGGTAATAGAGATACGGTACAAGGTCAACCGGATTGCACTTTGCCAGTCCTGCCGCCATAAGCAGCTGCGCACCGTACGGCAAAAAGCCCTGCATCGTGCATGAGAAGGTGTCAAGTATGCTTGCCACCCGTTTCGGTTCAAGTCCGAACTTCTGCGATATTTCCTTCGCAATGCCCGACACGGTGATGATGGCCACGGTGTTGTTGGCAGTGCATAGGTTCACAAGGCTTACGAGAGCGGCTATGCTTAGTTCGGCACTCCGCTGCGAATTGACGTGTGCAAGCACCCGCTTCATTATGTAACGTATGCCGCCATTGGCACGTATCACTTCAAGCACACCGCCTGCAAGCATGGTGATGATTATGAGTTCGCCCATACTTGATATACCTTTTCCCATTGCGGCAAACCACGAATAGATGCCGTAGTCGCCGCAAATCATGCCCACCGCACCAGTGAGCGCTATTCCGACGCACAGCACAAGCAGCACATTCACGCCACAAGCAGCCGCCACAAGCACTATGAAATAAGGCGCAACCTTCAGCCAATCCACCTCCGGCAGGTCTGCGGGCACTGCGAGATCACGCCCTAAAAAGGCATAGACCACCACCATAAGAAGCGCTGCCGGCAGTGCTATACGGATATTGGTGCGGAACTTGTCGCTCATCTTCACCCCCTGCGACTGTGTTGCCACCACCGTGGTATCGGAGATAAACGAGAGGTTGTCGCCAAAGAACGCACCGCCAATGACTATCGCAGTGAGCATGGTTGCAGAGGTATCAACCGCACCGGCCATCCCTACGGCAATGGGTGTCAGTGCCACTATTGTGCCGACACTGGTGCCTATGCTCAACGATATGAGGGCGGAGGCGATGAAAAGTCCTGACAACAGAGTATTGGAAGGCACCACACCAAGCGTAAGGTTCACCATGTCGGTGATGCTGCCCATTTCCTTTGCAGAGTTGGCAAAGGCTCCGGCAAGGACGAAAATCCATATCATCAGAAGCAGGTCGGGCTCAGCCGCACCTCGTGTAAAGACGCGAAGCCGTTTCTTCAGGCTGCCTCGCGAAGCCGCCACAGCCACAATGGACGTGAGCATGAAAGCCACCGTGATGGGCACCTTGTAGAAATCACCGGCAACGATGGATGCGACGAGGTAAACGACAATGAAGAAGAAAAGCGGTATGAGGGCACGCATAAAGTGGCTTATTTAATGAGCAGGAAACGCAAAAAGCCTGTCTGACCCTTTTGTCCGGCCTGCCACGGTTTCTTGTTGCATAGACATAAAAACACGTGCAAAGATAATTAATATTTCCGAAACAGCCAAACGTTTTCTTGGTACTTTCAAAAAAAATATATAACTTTGCACCGGAATTATAGGCAAAAGCCTATAATGCAACCGTTAACGCACAAAAAACAACATAATTTACCACAATGAAAGAACTTGCATTGAAGTATGGCTGCAATCCTAACCAGAAGCCATCACGCATCTACATGAACGAAGGCGAACTGCCTATCGAGGTAATCAACGGCCGCCCGGGCTATATCAACTTCCTTGACGCTCTCAACTCATGGCAGCTGGTAAAGGAACTCAAAGAGGCTACGGGACTGCCTGCCGCAGCAAGTTTCAAGCACGTAAGCCCTGCAGGTGCCGCAGTAGGACTGCCTTTGTCAGACACACTGAAGAAGATATACTTCGTTGACGACGCGAAACTGCCCCTCACACCGATAGCATGCGCCTACGCCCGTGCCCGCGGTGCTGACCGTATGTCAAGCTACGGGGACTTCATAGCCCTTTCTGACACATGCGACGCTGCCACAGCCACACTAATAAAGCGCGAGGTTAGCGACGGTGTAATAGCACCGGGCTATACAGACGAGGCTCTCGCCATACTGAAAGACAAGCGTAAGGGTACTTACAACGTGATAAAGATTGACCCCACATACGTTCCGGCACCGGTCGAGACAAAGCAGTGCTTCGGCGTGACTTTCGAGCAAGGACGCAACGAGGTGAAACTGAATGACCCTGCATTGTTCGAGAATATCCCCACAAAGGCAAAGACATTCACGGATGATGCCATGCGCGACCTGATGATTTCACTCATCACTTTGAAATACACACAGTCCAATTCCGTATGTTATGTAAAGGACGGACAGGCCATCGGCATAGGAGCGGGCCAGCAAAGCCGCATACACTGCACACGACTGGCAGGCAACAAGGCCGACATCTGGTGGCTGCGCCAATGCCCTAAAGTAATGGGACTGCCATTCAAGGACGGAATACGCCGCGCTGACCGCGACAACACCATAGACGTTTATATTTCCGATGACTATGAGGACGTATTGGCAGAGGGTACATGGCAGATGTTCTTCACCGAGAAGCCGGAGCCATTGACACGTGAGGAGAAGAAGGCTTGGATTGCAAAGAACACGAAGGTGGCTCTTGGTTCAGACGCATTCTTCCCGTTCGGCGACAACATAGAGCGCGCGCACAAGAGCGGAGTGGAATACATCGCACAGGCCGGAGGCTCTGTACGTGATGACAATGTCATAGACACGTGCGACAAGTACGGCATAACGATGGCGTTCACAGGCGTGCGTCTGTTCCACCATTGATAATGATGACAGGAGGCTCTTTGCCGGACTGTCTTGCAAAAGGGGCACAATTACCGTGTAAAAGGGATGCTTTTACACGGTAATCCGGGCACTTTCACGCTGTAATTAGGGCACTTTAGCAATGCCACCACATAACCATCTGTATTTCACACTGTTGACTCGTGATTTCGCTTAATAGCCATTTGTCCACCACAACAAACAGCCAAGCGACAAAACGACCAAGCAACAAAACCACCAAACAACAAACTATGGACGATTTTGATTTGATTCTGCAAAACGGCATCAGCTTCGGACGCGGAGGAGAGCAGTCGAAAGACGACGGCAAGGTAAAGACCAAAGCGAAGAAAAAGAAATATATCACGGGCTCACACGGTTCGGGTTCTGCCATGCAGAAGGCGAAATACCGCGAACAGAGAGCAAACAGAAAGAAAAGATAAAAACTTTTTCTTACTGAGAGCTGACCGTTAAGGCTATGTACAGACACACCGATGTGCGTCATGTAAACCATGCCTATATAAATAATGTGTGACTGCCGGCAATGGGCACACTGCAAAATGTCTCCACACCGCAGGGCACATTGCCCATAAATCCCATATATCCCCCATCATAAAAGGAAGGGGGAGAGAGAGGATGAGGCTCACACCCCCGTCCTATTCCAATGCGACCACTCATAAAGAAACTTGACATCTTCATGCTGAAGCAGTTCATGCTGCTTTTCGCTGGAACTTTCTTCATCAGCCTATTTGTGCTGATGATGCAGTTCTTGTGGCGTTACGTGGACGAACTGATTGGCAAGGGGCTGTCAATAGAAGTGCTTGGACAGTTCTTCTGGTACATGGGACTGATGCTGGTACCGCAGGCTCTGCCGCTCGCCATACTGCTGTCGTCGCTCATTACTATGGGCAACATTGGCGAAAGCAGCGAACTGACAGCCATAAAGGCTGCCGGCATATCATTGGTAAAGGCATTGCGCTCACTTTTCTTCACATCTGTGATAATAGCAGCGTGCTCATTTGTCTTCCAGAACAACATAGGTCCGAACGCCAACATCCAAATGAGGCAGTTGCTGTTGTCAATGAAGCAGAAAAGCCCCGAACTGGAAATACCGGAGGAAATATTCTACGGAGGCATACCGAACTGTAACCTTTACGTCCAGCACAAGGACATGGAGACGGGCATGCTGTACGGTGTGATGATATATCGCATGACAGACAGCTTCGAGGATGCTGCAATAATTCTTGCAGACTCAGGCAAAATGCAGTCAACTGCAGAAAAACAGCATCTGCTTCTGACCCTTTACAGCGGTGAATGGTTCGAAAACATGAGGTCACAGGAGATAACGAGTACCGCCAACGTGCCATACAGGCGGGAGTCGTTCATAAACAAGGTGATACTGCTTGACTTCGACAGCGGCTTTAACCTTGCTGAAGCATCAGGCATAGCACAGTCGGCAACAGCGCAGAGTCTGCCACAACTGGTAATCAGGATAGACTCCGTAAAGCACACGGGTGACAGCATCGGAAAGACTATAGCACGGGATATACGCAACAGTCTGTTCGCTACACCGCAGACAAGCAAGCCGGACTCCATAAAAGCCATTGCAAGAGTGACGAAAGGGACTCTTGACTACGACTCGATATATGCAAAATTGACGCCCGAACGGCAGAAAAGCATACTGCAAATGACCGGCAGCTCAGTAAAGATGGCCGGTTACGACCTTGAATTCAAGGCCAACATAGCAGACGGATACAACCAGCAGGAGAGGGACTACAAAATAGAAATGGTCAACAAGTTCACACTGTCACTGACCTGTATCATCTTCTTCTTCATAGGAGCATCACTGGGTGCTATCATAAGGAAAGGTGGATTGGGTGTGCCTGTAATCATTTCGGTGCTGGTGTTCATTGTGTTCTACATACTTGACAACACTGGTTACCGCATGGCACGGCAGGGAGCGTGGACTATAATGTTCGGAAAAGGGCTTGCACCGGCCGTACTCATACCATTGGCGGCTCTCATCACCTACAAGGCTAACAAGGACTCTGTGGTATTTAACATTGACGCATACCGCAACTTCTTCATAAAACTGCTGGGAATGAGACTGAAACGTAGCATTGCATCAAAGGAAGTCATAATCAATGATCCGGATTATGCTATGGACGCACAACGACTTGCCGCACTGAACATACAATTAGAGCAGTACTCGGAAGGCCACAGCCTGAAAAGGTTGCCTAACCCGATAAAGGTGTTCTTCTCATATCAGGATGACCATGACATAGAGAGAATGTCTGCACTCCTTGAAGAGGTAATAGAGGATTTGGGCAACACACGCGACAGGTACATCATGTCATACATAAACCAGTATCCTATAGTGTCAGAAAAAGCACACACAAGACCATTTGACACTAAATGGATGAACATAGCAGCAGCCGTGATAGTACCATTGGGCATTATATTATATATAAGGATGTGGCACTTCCGTCTGAGACTTTACCGCGACTTGAAACAGATTTCACGCCTCAATGAGCAGGTAATAGACCGTATTTCAAACAAAATGTAAGCGAAAGGGTAAAAAAAAAGACAAAAGTTTTCTATTTCAGAAGAATTGTATTAACTTTGCATCCGCAACTTACAACAACAGGAATGTTTTAATATGTTGCCTCGTCAATCCTACTAAAAAACGGATGATGGGACAGCCAAACAACAAAACGACTAAACAACTAATTAAATGGGACGTTTATCCAGCAGATTGAATAGATTGGCACCTTCAGCAACTCTCGCCATGTCACAGAAGAGTGGAGAAATGAAGGCGCAGGGTATTGATGTGATTAACCTCAGCGTAGGGGAGCCTGACTTCAACACTCCTGACCATATCAAGACAGCAGCAAAAAAGGCTGTGGACGACAACTGGTCAAAGTACTCTCCGGTAGCAGGATATGCAGACCTGCGCGAAGCCGTGGTAGCTAAACTGAAGAGAGAGAACGGACTTGAATACAAGCCAAGCGAGATTTCCGTAAGCAACGGTGCCAAGCAGGCTGTATGCAACGCTGTCATGGCTCTTGTAGATGATGGGGAAGAGGTTATCATACCGGCTCCTTATTGGGTAAGTTACCCACAGATGGTACTTCTTGCAGGAGGCACACCTGTCTATATCCCGGCCGGATTTGAACAGAACTTCAAGATTACGGCAGACCAGCTTGAGGCAGCCATAACACCTAAGACACGTATGCTGATTCTGTGCTCTCCAAGCAACCCTACAGGTTCTGTCTACACGAAAGACGAACTGGAGGCGCTCGCTAACGTGATAAAGAAGCACCCTGACATGTATGTACTCGCAGACGAAATATACGAACACATAAACTATGTGGGCAAACATGAGAGCATAGCGCAGTTCCCGGGAATGAAGGAACAGTCCATCATCATAAACGGTGTCAGCAAGGCTTACGCCATGACGGGATGGCGCATTGGCTACATGGCCGCACCGGAGTGGATAGTAAAGGGCTGCAACAAACTGCAGGGGCAGTACACATCAGGGCCTTGTTCCGTAAGCCAGAAAACCGCAATGGCCGCTTACGTAGCAGACCAGCAATGTGTAGAGGATATGCGCAAGGCCTTTGAACGCAGACGTAACCTGATTGTCAGCCTCGTAAAGGAACTGCCTGGCTTGGAGGTGAACGTGCCTGACGGCGCATTCTATGTGTTCCCGAAATGTGCAAGTTACCTCGGCAAGAGCGACGGGGAACGTGTAATAAAGGACACTAACGACTTCGCCATGTATCTGCTTGAGGTAGGACACGTGGCAACAGTAGGCGGTGACGCTTTCGGAGACCATGAATGCTTCCGCATGAGCTACGCCACAAGCGACGACAACATACGTGAGGCTATCCGCAGAATAAAGGAATGCCTTGCCAGACTGAAATAGACCGCCACGCAAAGATGCGTCGACAAGAGTGCCACGCTCTGCCTTTATGGTGGTTACAAAGACATTACAATGAAATAAAATATAGAAAAGGAGACCCCAAAAAGTCTCCTTTTCCGTACTGAAACGCAGCAAGGACAACTTTTTTTCGTTAAAAGTTATTAATCCTTGCCGTAATTCCACTTTATTTACTAACTTTGTGTTTGAAAACGTACAAGCGTTATACCTTATCAACCTTAAATCGTCTTCTGCCAAAACACGAAAAAAAGCTATTATTCATTTATTAATTAATAATTTAAAACTAATCAAACAATTATGGCAGCTACAAAAAAAACAGCCGCACCTAAGAAGTCAGCTGGCTTCCAGGGTGTAAGACATGCAATCCTCATCATCATCTTTGCTTTCGCAGTTGGTGTTTGCTTCTACCTCTTCTTCCTTGGTAATCCGAGCAACTTCGCAAACAATGATCCTGAAGGACATCCTCTGAACATGCTCGGCACAGTGTACAAAGGTGGTTGGGTCGTTCCTATTATCCTCGGACTTCTCTGCACCGTTATCGCTATGTCTGTTGAGCGTATCATCGCTATCTCTGCTTGCGCAGGTAAGGGCAACGTGACAAAGTTCACTGACAACGTGAAAAAAGCACTCAAGGACGGAGACATCACAAAGGCAGAAGACCTCTGCAACAAGCAGCAGGGTTCTGTTGCAAACGTTGTTCTCGCTGACCTCAAGGCTTACAAGGAAATGGAAAATGCTCCTATCAAACTGAAGGAGAAAGTTGCAGCCATCCAAAACGCACACGAAGAAGCAAGTGCTCTTGAGATGCCTACAATGACAATGAACCTTCCTATCATTGCAACAATCGTTACTCTCGGTACTCTTACAGCCCTCTTCGGAACTGTGCTTGGTATGATACGTTCATTCGCAGCCCTTGCTGCTGGCGGTGGTGCTGACTCTATGGCACTTTCTACCGGTATCTCTGAGGCCCTCGTAAACACCGCTTCTGGTATCGCTACCTCTTGGGTTTCCGTAGTTGCCTACAACTACTTCACTAACAAGATTGACAAGCTTACATTTGCAATGGACGAGATTGGTTATACAATCGCTCATACATACGAAGACAAGCACCCAGAAGCTTAATTTTTTGCTAACCCTTTAAATTTTATTCAGTTATGGGTAAGTTAAAAATTAAGAAAAGCGACGTCTGGATTGACATGACCCCGATGTCAGACGTAATGGTGCTTTTGCTGACATTCTTCATGCTTACGTCTACGTTTGTGAAGAATGAACCGGTAAAAGTCAACCAGCCTATGTCTGTGTCGGAGATCAAGATTCCGGAAAAAGGCGTCCTGAATATCATTGTCGATAAAAGCGGCAAGGTATTTATGAGCATGGACAACCAGAAAGATATGATGGCCGTAATCCAGGATATGGATTCAAAATTCGACCTTCAACTGACTGCCCAGGATATGAAGAAGTTCCAGACTGACCCTATGTGGGGAATGAGTCTGTCAATACTGAAAACATATCTCGGACTTCCTAATGAGAAGATGACAGAGGCAATCACCGGCAAGGATGCCGGTATTCCAACGGATTCCATCAACAAAGGGAAGAGCGAATTTCAAGAATGGGTTACTTCTGTAGTTGACAACACTGAAGATATCAAGATTGCTATCAAGGCAGACTCTGACACACCTTACGCTAATATAAAGAAGGTGATGAACGAACTTCAGGACATGGATCAGAACCGTTACTACCTTATCACATCTTTAAAGACAGGGGAGGATTAATAAATGGCAAAGAAACAAGAAAAGCAAAAGAAAATAAACATCCGCGTGGACTTCACGCCGATGGTTGATATGATGATGCTTCTTATCACTTTCTTCATGCTCTGTACCTCTCTGGCTAAACCTCAATCAATGGAATTGAGTATGCCGTCGAACGACAAGAACCTTGAAGATAATGACAAGTCAGTAACAAAAGCCTCATACACCATTACGATGTATGTCGCATCCGGCAACAAGATCTACTATGTAGAGGGCCTTCCGAAATATGATGACCCATCTTGTCTGAAAGAGACAACATGGGGTAAGAATGGTATCCGTAAGGTTCTCCAGACACACGTCACGGAGGATAATACGCAGCCTGTTCTGGAAGTCATGAAAGCAAAGGCAGCACTCGACCTCAAAAAGGAAGACCTTTCAGAGGCAGAGTATACGGCTGAACTTTCAAAAATCAAAAGTGGTGTCATAAATGGCCAGAAGATTCAGACCATGACAGTCATCATCAAGGCAACAGACGCTTCTACATACAAGAACGTAGTTGACGCTCTTGACGAGATGCAGATATGCAGCATTGGCAAGTACGTCCTTGACAAAATCAACGATCAGGATAAAAAACTCCTTGAAGAGAAAGGGGTTAAGTAATCCGTCGGCAGACAAGGATTAGTATTAACAATCAAAAAGATAAATATAATGTCAAAAATAGATCTAATATCTGGGGAATGGACCGACATAGTCTTTGCGGACCGTAACCAGGCTTATGGCGCTTATGCCCTCCGCAAGAGCACAGGTCGCCGTAATATAGTGGCTATTCTGGCTGTTATCTTGCTCGCTATCGCATGTCAAGTCGGTCTCACCCTCAAGAACATTGCGGATGAGGCGGCAGCAAGAAAGGCAGCTATGAACCAAGTAACCGAACTCTCTGCCCTGACGCAGAAGAAGAAGGAAGCGAAGGTTGAGCGCAAACAACTTGTGAAACAGGAAGAGGTAAAGAAAGTAGTGGAGAAGGTAAAGAGCTCCGTTAAGTTCACCGCCCCTGTCATCAAGAAGGATGATGAAGTGAAGCCCGAAGACGAATTGAAGTCCCAGGACGAGATAATGAAGAGCAGTGCAGCTATCGGCTCTTTCGACGTTCATGGTAACGACGAGAGCGGTGAAGTGCTGAAAGCGAAGGAAGTTATCGCACAGGAACCCGTCAAGCCAAAGGAAGAAGAGAACAAAGTGTTCGACGTAGTTGAGCAAATGCCTTCTTATCCTGGTGGTATGGGAGCCTTGATGCAGTACCTCAGCAACAATATCAAGTATCCGGTAATAGCAGAAGAGAATGGAATACAGGGTCGCGTAATCTGTACTTTCGTTGTAGAACGTGACGGTTCAATCACAGACGTGCGTGTAGCAAAGTCTGTTGACCCATCACTCGACAAGGAAGCGTGCCGTGTCATCAAGTCTATGCCACACTGGATTCCTGGTAAGCAGAACGGTTCTGCAGTGCGTGTGAAGTACACACTCCCTGTAACTTTCCGTCTACAGTAACACACTATCATCAACATTTGAAAATGATTAGGACAATATCTTACATAATAGTAGGATTAACACTTATGACCAGCTTTTACTCTTGTAACAACAAGAATAAAAGCGGTCGTACAGACACTTACTCGTCAGGGGCGATTTCTTTCGCCTCTGACGAAAGTTTTAGCCCCATAATAGATGAAGAGCGTTCGCTCTTCGAGGCATTATACCCCCTTGCCAAACTCACGCCGATATACACAAACGAATCAGAAGCGATAAATATGCTGCTTCAGGGTAAGGTGTGTATGGCTGTAACGGCACGCGACTTCAAGCCAAAGGAACTACAAAGCCTTAAAGCCCGCAAGCAATTTCCCCTTTCTGTCAAAATAGGATACGACGGATTGGCATTGATACAGAACACATCAAACACTGACTCTTGCATCAGTGTAAAAGACATAAAGAGAATATTTACCGGTGAAGTGACCCGTTGGAACCAAATATATCCACATTCTGACAAAGGCGAGATAACCGTGGCTTTCGACAACAGACGCTCCTCCACAGTACATTACGTAGAAGACAGCATACTCGGAGGCAAGCCAATAACAAGCCCCAACGTCTTTGCAGTAAACAAGACAGAAGACGTTGTCACATATGTAGAGAAGCACAAAGGTGCAATAGGCATCATAGGCAGTAACTGGCTAAACGACCAGCGCGACACTACCAACCTCACATTCCGCAAGGAAGTGCGTCCTATGGCAGTATCAAAGCTGGACATTGCCAACGTGGCCAACTCATGGAAGCCCTACCAATACTACTTCTACAATGGCAGTTATCCCCTTGTCCGCACCATATATATACTACTCAACGACACCCACATGGGATTGCCGACAGGCTTCAAGAACTTCATCATCTCACAAGACCGGGGGCAAATCGTCATTCTCAAGGCTGGACTGTTGCCGGCATACGGCAATCTTACCATCCGCAGCGTACATGTAACGGACTAAAACCAATTCCTTTCCACAGACATCCCAAACAGTAAGCCTTGCAATGGCATACAAATAACAACGTAATAAAAACAAAAAACATACACTAATGAAAACCAGGAACTTCATTATCGGAACCATGATGATAGCCATCAGCACTCCTGCAATGGCACAATCCCAGCCCGATGCAATAATGACACAGGTATCAACCCTCATCAAGGGCAATGCACCTGACATGACAGATCAGATTGAAGATATTGCAAAAGAGAACAAGAAGAATGCCATTGCACTGGCAAGCATAGCAAAGGCCTACCTCGCTGCCAATGACAAAGCCAAAGCAAAGGAATATGCAAACAAAGCTCTCGAATTGGTAAACAAGAAAGGCACACCTGAAGACAAAGGCACTATATATGTCCTACTCGGCAACATAGCAGTGGCAGAAGACGACGGCGGTGCAGCGGCACAATGGTTCCAGCAGGCCATCTATGGAGATCCGAAGAACCCAGACGGATACCGTCGCTATGCACAGATAATGAGTAAGACCGACCCTAACGGTGCAGTACAAACCCTTGAAGACCTACGTAAGCAACGTCCTGACTATCCTGTGGACCTCATTGCAGCCGAGATTTATTCCAGCAGCGGCAAGATGCAACAGGCTAACGAGTATTATGGAAAAGTCAGCATGGACAAGATGAAGGACTATCAGATTTCCGATTATGCCACAAACCTGTTCCTGTCACAGGACTACACCAAGTCATTGGAAGTGGCAAACTACGGACATCGGAAGTGGCCACGCAACGCTTCCATGAACCGTCTCATCATGTTCAACGAGACATCAACGAAGAACTATGAAGCAGCCATAGCCGCAGGCAACAACCTTTTCAACGCTTCTGACTCCGCAAAAATATCCGCTTACGACTACAACTACTACGCAACATCACTGAAAGGTGCGGAGAAGTACGCCGACGCCATCAAGTGCTACGAGAAGATACAGCAACTCGAAGGCATTGATGCCGGCACCGTAACAGAGAAAGACAAAGACATCTCCGATTGCTACAAGAAACTCAGCGACTATAACAAAGCCGGTGAATACCTTGACAAATACCTCAAGGCCCAGACAAAGTCATCATTCAGCCTTGACGAGTCCCTCGCAGCACTCTTCGCAGATGAACTGATGGACGACAAGACAGCAGCCGCAAGAAAGCTGGAAGCATACAAAAAGGCAGACGACCTCTATGCAAAACTGGCAGAGAAATATCCTACCAACGCAGCATACATCGCCAGCAAGCGTGCGAAACTACCTTTCGCTCTCGAAGCATCTGACATGGAGAAGTTGAAGATGGCAGGTCCTCACTACCTCACACTTGCAGAAATACTTGAAGCAAGTGCCAACCGTAGCACCGGCGAGACAAAACTTCTGATAACCGCTTACAATGCTGTCTGCGCATATTACGTACACTGCATTGACAACGTTGAAGCAGCAAAGCCATACGCCACCAAACTCCTTGCACTCGATGCAGAGAATGCTACCGCCAAGGCAATACTTGGTATGTAGAAAGAAAACCTTGTTTCCTCATACTGACAACACCTCCTCTGGCATCGCCAATATACGCAATACAGAGGAAAAGGCAAGATTATAAAGAGTCAAAGTAACGACCTTGGTCAAAATCATACGCCAATTGCTCCAATGAAGACAGGAGCCATAGCATACATTATTGACAAAACCTCAATAAATGATGAATTCAGAAGGCTGAAAGAAGCAGGCTTCCAATATTGTCAACTATGTATCTGGAATCCAGAATTATACACGGCCGACATAGCAGAAGAGACAAACAAGGTCAAGGAAACATTCAAAATAACCATTTCAACCTTATGGGCCGGCTGGTCCGGCCCAAAGGTTTGGAATTTTCATGACGGCCCACCAACCATCGGTCTTGTCCCTGAAAAATTCAGAATACAACGTATAAAAGAGTTACATCAAGCCTCACTCTTTGCCAAGTCAATAGCAGTAAGACAAATTGCAACACATGTCGGCTTCCTACCAGAAGACCCCAACACTCCCATTTACCCAGCTTTGATTAAAGACTTAAGGCTGTTATGTGAATTTCTGAAAGCAAATGGGCAGAATTTCTTATTTGAAACAGGTCAGGAAACACCTATAACACTGCTAAGGACAATAGAAGATATAGGAATGAGTAATGTCGGAATCAATTTTGATACCGCCAATTTCCTGTTATACGGAAAGGCCAATCCCCTGGATGCCGCCAAAGTTTTAAGGAAGTATATATTAGACATACACTGTAAAGACGGTTTATATCCCACCAACGGAACGACATTAGGCAAAGAAGCACCTTTAGGAAAAGGGGCAGCAAGCATAGATGATATCATCCTGTTTCTGTCTGACACAGAATATGACGGCACCTTCATTGTCGAACGCGAACATGGCAACCAAAACAAAGATGATATCATAACGGCCAAATTATTGCTGGAAAACATCCACTGTTCATATAACGGCACACCAATATGAACAAGGAGATAACATTATACAAACCGCCTTTCTGTTCCATAAATTCCCAGTATCAACTAATTGATTTCGCCGTAGAACACGGCTTTCATAACGTAGAGATAAAGAATTTATTTGAGTTATCAACCCCAACAAGTAACGATAACGCCAGACATATCTACAAATATGCAACCGACAGAGGCATTAACGTATCATGTTTCTCTCTTGCTACCGATTTGGTAAATGAAGATCGCGAAGAAAGAACAGAACAGGCAAAAAGACATGTGGATATCGCCAAAACCTTAGGAAGCCCATATTTCCATCACACTATCGCCATCAACTACCGTGACCCAATACCATCAATAGACAACTTCGAACGCTATTATGCTGCCGGTCTTGATGCAACGCTACGGATTTATGATTACGTATCCTCGTTAGAGCTACAAACACTTTACGAAAACCAAGGCTTCATATTCAATGGTATAGAACCATTCAAGAGATTCCTAAGCGACATACCAAAAGATGCCGGCATCATCACAGACATCGGTAACATTCTTTTTGTGGAAGAAGACATAGAAAGTTTCATTACAGAATTTGCAGACAGAATAGCCCATTACCATATCAAGAATTACAAATTCACAGATAGCACTGTCAGACACAAGGCCCCGGACGAGTTCTACACCAACAAGTTCAATTATCTGAAGGGCTGTTTTCTTGACGAAGGTAGTATAGATTTCTCATCTGTCTTCAATTGTATAAGGCGCACAGGACATAAGGGACGCTTCTCTTTAGAAAGCACCTGCAACTATGATACAACGGAACAGTTCCATAAAGACCTGGCTTTTCTGTATCACCTGATAGAGAATAACCAGACTGAAGGGCCCGCCATCTGACAGAAACACGCCGTATGCCGCCAGTCCCTTCACACAATCTGCACTGATAATACATTATTTGTATTGTAATACGCCAATGCACAACATACATATTATAGCCCTTGACCTCGACGGAACACTTACCAACGAGCGCAAGGAGATAACGCCTCACACCCTCGCTACCCTCATGCAGACACAGCGACAGGGCGTGAGGCTTTGTCTTTCCTCAGGCCGTCCCCCCTACGGTATGCGCCCACTGGCACGCCTTTTACAAATGGAACGCTACGGCGGACTGCTGTTATGCTATAACGGCGGGCACATCGAAGACTGCCAGACCGGCGAGGTACTGGTAGAGAAATCCCTCGACCCGGCACTCCTACCCTATCTGCACCAATGCCAACAACGTTCCGGCATGACCCTCATGACATACCACGATGACCACATCTACACCGAACATCCCGATGACCCATACGTACTTCAGTCGTCACGCAACAACAAAATGGCGATAAGAGGTGTAAAAGACTTCATCCGTGACACCCCACGCCCGCTCAACAAATGCCTCATGGTCGGCTCGCCGGACCTCGTGCCCCAATGGGAAAGCACCATGCGCACAGAAACAGCAGGCCGTATGCATATATGCCGTTCCACCCCATACTTCATCGAACTGCTACCACAAGGCATAGACAAGGGTCCCGCACTCAGTCTTCTGCTATCAACACTCGGCATGACGCCGGCCAATCTCATGGCATTCGGTGACAGCTTTAACGATATATCCATGCTACAAACAGCCGGCACAGGCATAGCAATGGGCAATGCAGAGGATGCAGTAAAAGCCGTGGCCGACTACATAACAGACACAAACGAAGCCGACGGAATAGCCAAAGCACTGCTCCATTTCGGAATAATAGAGGGATAACAGGCAAAAAACGCCCTTTTTATTTGGCTGTGTCAGGAAAAGATTGTAACTTTGAACCACGAAACACGGCATAGCACAGACTATGTCACACATCAACAATAACTAAAAAACAAATAACCCAAACAAAACAAATGGACAAAAAAACACAGCAGGGGCAGCAGCTCCAGATTGACATCAAACCAGAGATAGCACAAGGCGTTTACAGCAACTTCGCAATAATCTCACACTCACACGCAGAATTTGTCGTAGATTTGGCATCCACTCTTCCCGGCACACCAAAGGCACAGGTGGTCAGCCGTGTAGTTCTGGCACCAGAACACGCCAAGCGTCTCGCCATGGCCCTTCAGGACAACATCATGCGCTACGAACAAGAGTTCGGCAAAATACAACTCGAAGCACCCAAAGGCGCTACCGGCGCCCCACGCACAGCCAATCCTTTCGGAGGCGAAGGCGAAGCATAATCCGCAGAAATACTAACTAATCAAACTACCGATATGACACGATTCGCATTCAAGATGTTCCTCAAGCCAGGCTGTGAGGAAGAATACCAGAAGCGCCACGCCGCCATCTGGCCTGAGCTTGTTAAGATGATTAAGGACTCAGGTGTCAGCAACTACAGCATATACTGGGACAAGGACACGAACATCCTCTTCGGTTACCAGGAGTGCAGCAGCGAGACAAACAGTCAGGACACCGCAAACGGCGTTGACCCTATCACGCAAAAATGGTGGGACATGATGGTAGACATCATGGAGGTAAATCCCGATAACTCACCTGTCACAATACCCATAAAAGAGGTTTTCCACCTTGATTAAAGGTGAAAAGGTGAAGTAGTGAAAAGATACACGTAAAGAGGACTGCGCCTCATAAGGGAAACCATTATGGCGCAGTCCTCTTTTACCGTTTCCACCCCTTATCCCTTCCATTCAAGGCGCAACACTCTGTTCACCACTCCCCATCCTTTCACATATTCGTCCAAATGCAAATGCAAAGCAGAATATACATACAAGACCTGCAAATACACGCATACCACGGTGTATTACCGCAGGAGCGTGAGGTAGGCAACGATTACATCATCAACCTCACCGTAGACTACCCCATCGCCACCGCGTGCCACACGGACAACGTTGCCGACACCATGAGTTACGCCGACGCTGCAGAAGTGATAAAACAGCAGATGGCTATACAGAGCAACCTTCTTGAACACGTAGCCCACCGCATCTGCATCGCCATCCTAACCCGCTTTCCACAAGCCACGGCAGTAACTACAGACATCCGCAAAACAGCCCCTCCTATGACCGTGGACTGCGCCGGTGCCGGTGTGGCACTGACCATGACACGTAAGGATTAGACTGCATACCGGCTTATGAAAAAGGTGGACTGGCGTTACATTCAGTAGCGGCACCATTGGGTTTCATGCCCGCAAATGCAACACAACAGGCGGCTATTACTTTCAGCGATAGACTCAACATACCGTAACTGTGCCCCTTTTACACTGCAAACGTGCCCAAATTACAATGTGATTTGGGCACGTTTGCAGTGTAAAAGGGGCACTATTGCGAAGTGGGAGCAAAACAGGCAGAAACCGACTGTCCGTAGACCTCATCTCCGTTTTCTCGTCACCCCGTACGGTATGTTACCGAACATGAACAGTGGCAGGGTGACACCTATAACCATAAGGGTTATGATGGCGAGACACATCATGCCGTTGTAGCAGAACAGATAGTAGAAATGGTTGAACTGCTGTTCGGGTATGTCCGTAAGACAGCGGACAAGTGACTCCACCATGCGGTAGGCGTACATTCCGGGTATCATAGGAAGCAGGGCTGGGAAAGACAGTGATTCAGCAGGACAATGCCACCACTTGGCGCAGGGTATAGAGACGAAACCGATGACCAACGACGCCGCAAAAGAGGCAAGGATGATTGACCAGGAGGCTCCGTCCATCAGGGCGAAACGGGTGACGTGACCCATAGCGGCCAACAGGGCGCAACCGCCGAAGGCCTTGGCTGGCACATTACTGATACTGCCGAAACCCATAGCAGCGATGGCAGCGAAGAAGCCATCTTGAAGTAAATCGGGAAATGACATGGCGTTATGTATGTTCAGAAGAATTTGATGTCCATGAAGATTATGGCAAGGCACAGTCCGAAGGCGAGACAGGCGGTGAGGATGAAAGCCGTTATGAGGCGGCAGATGCTGCAGATGTAGTGCCCATGAATCATGTCACTGATGCCGTTGATGTATGGAATGCCGGGTACGAGATAGAGAACACTGGTAGCGAGGGCTATGTCGGGAGTGGAACCCCACCCGAAGGCAAAGCCAGCGGAGGCGATGACAGCAGAGAAACAGCCGGCAATGATGGTGGATATGCGTATATCGAAGTGCATGGCGTGCAGCTTGTTCTTGATATAGAATCCGTCAACTGTGGCAATAAAGACAATCAGCATGGCCACGGCATCGCCACCGAAAAGACGGCAGAAGGATGCATTGGCAAAGCCGACGAGCAGAAGGACGAGCCATGGATTGAGCCGAGGACGGCTACGCAGATATGCCAGCATACGGATGGCGACAGGCAATGGCAGCCGTTTGTCCGCTATACGCCAACTAAGTGTACTGAGACTGGTATTGAGTGCAAAGTCAAGTCCACCGCTACCAATGCGCTCGTTGTTGGTGTAGGAGTGGTTATGCTCATTGTCCCACACGGTCATCATGATGTGGAGCGGGAAGATTGTGACCTCAGCGGTGGTGTCGTATGCTGCCGCTATGCGTGCCACATTCTTCTCTATGCGTATGGTAGTGGTGCCGCAGGCAAGAAGTGAGGTGGAGTAGCGCGAGAGAAAGAGCGATACCTGTTTCAGTCTTTGATGGACATTATCGTCCGGTATGGAGGCGTTCGTCTGCTTCATTCCACTCTATCGTTATTTCTTTTCCTTCATCCCATTCTATGATGTGATGCTTCTTGTTGTAGCGTATAGCCTTTTTAATCAGTCTGATGCCAAAGGCGAGGAACAGGGTAACACCTGCACAGAGCCAGATAATCCATTCATTAGATACAGCGGGAGCCGCTATTGCGGTTTGGGCATTTGCTAAAAGTAAGGTAATCATTTTTAATTTGGTTGTTGGTTGACGTTTGCGGGTAGGACGGAGTATGGTTATTGGTATCTGGTTGTCGCTTTTTAGTCGGACGTGACTGTCGGTTGTGTGTGTTTGGTTGCGGCTTAATCTCGGCCAAAGTATGGGCGGTGTGACCCACAACTCCAAACCATACGCCTCGAACCGGCAACAAAACACTCACGCCCCTCACCCCCATTGACTGCGAACAAGGAAGATAGTCAGTCAAGCCATGAGTGCATTTTGTCTTTGATGGCGTTTGTCTCACAGAGCATACGGATAAATTCCTTGGTGGCTTCCTTCTTGTATGACTCTTTGAGAATGTGGAAAGAGCCGGTCATTGTAGCCTCAGGTTCGTCGATAGGTATGGCGCGAAGTTCCGGATATGTCTCTATTGAAGCACTTGAAAGGACAGTGACGAGTTTGGAATTGCGCACCAGACGCAGCAGCGGATTGACGGAATTCATCTCTATAAGTGCCGTTAGCTCCATGTCGCGGCGGTAGAGTATGCTGTCAAGTGTGTTCCTTGCCTGAAGACCTTTTGTGGGAAGCACAAGGGGATAGTCTGCCAGTTGTCTGGCGGTAATGCTGGAGAAACGGGCAAGGGGATGGTCTTTGGTGACAATGGCGGACAGACAATCGTCAAAGAGCATGTGGGACTCTATCTGCGGATAGTTGTCGCTTGGCTTGAAGGAGAGCACGAAATCGAGTGCGCGTCTGGTAAGCATCTCCATCAATTCGTCCATGGTCTTATAGTAGATGTTCAGTTTTATGCCTGGATAAGTCTTGAGAAACAGCATGATTGTCTCGTTCATCAGCAGACTGAATGAATGTGTCACACCTACATTCAATGTGCCGACACGAAGCTTCAGCAGGTCGTTCATACGGTTTTTGCAGTTGTCGGCCTGCTGGAGTGTCTGCCTTGCAAAGGGCAGCAGTTCCATTCCGGCCTGCGAGAGGCTCACTTCATGGCTGTTGCGGTGGAACAATGTCACGTTGAGTTCTTCTTCAAGCATCTTTATTGATTGTGAGAATGAACTCTGCGTGACATAAAGTGCCTTGGCGGCCTCGGTGAAATTTAATGTCTCCGCAGCCTTGGTAAATGCTCGTAATTGTCTGAGTTCCATTGTCTGGTATGGTGTTTCGTCTTGTTTGTTTTTTTGTTTGCGGGTGCAAAGGTATGGCTTTTCTGCGTTTTCTGCAAGTGATGGTTAACGGAAAAAGCGAATGGTGGTATCGGTTTATCCTATTGCAACAGGTGGGGATATGCCCCAACCAATGGTTAATACCGTGAAGTGCAGAGGCCGGACTGTGAGTGTCTGCATTGGTATGGGGTATGTTGCAAGCGGCAGAAACGCTGTGATTGCATGGCAATGGTGTGCAGATGATGCGTAACGGCATCTGAATTGCAATGCCGGCCGATGGCTATAGTATTGCACAAATAAAAAAACGCCACACCAAAGCCATGTGGTTTTGATGCGGCGGTGTATTTATGCACTACCATTGTATGCTAAAGGTCTATGTGATGTACATCCACATCCTCATGCAGGAACATGGCGGCGCATTCCTTGAAACGGTCAGGGGACTCCGTAGTATAGTACTCCATCGTGCCGTTCATGCTGCAATGCCGCGCCATATCGGGATGACGGCGGAGGTAATCTTCAAGTGATGCTGCTACATATTCGCCTTGCGGCACAATGCGTATGCCTGGAGGTGTGACCTTGCGGATGGCCTTCAGCAGCAAGGGATAATGTGTGCAACCGAGGATTATGGTGTCGATAAGCGGGTCTTTGGCCAGAAGTTGCATTATGCGCTTGCGCACAAAGTATTCCGCTCCTTCGCTTTCTGCCTCGCCAGCCTCCACTATTGCCGCCCAAAGAGGGCATGCCTGTCCGGTGACAACAATGTCGGGATGGAATTTCGCAATCTCAAGTGTGTAACTTTTTGAGCGTACTGTGCCTTCTGTCGCCACTATTCCTATATGGCGGGACTGCGTGAGACTGCCGATAATCTCTACCGTCGGACGTATGACTCCGAGCACTCTGTTGCCGCCCCATGGGGCATCTGAATCAGGAACGATACCGAATTTCTCCTTATTATACAAGGGAAGGTCATTCTTCTGGATTGTCCTCAACGCCTTTGCCGATGCTGTATTGCACCCAAGTATGACGAGATGGCAACCCATATCAAACAACTTCAGCACTGCCTGGCGTGTGAAGTCATATACGACATCGAAGGAACGTGAACCGTAAGGCGCACGGGCGTTATCGCCAAGGTATATGAAATCATGCTCCGGCAGTTTCTTAAGCAATTGCTGGAGTATGGTAAGACCGCCGTAACCGGAATCGAAGACACCGATGGGTGAACTCATTTGGTCAGTTCTAAGAGGGTTGAAGTAACGTCTTCAGACACAGATGGCTCAATATACGGACAGGCTTCGCTGTCTGTATTGACTATGATGAGGTAGTGCCCCTGCTGCCCTGCCTTGGTTATGGCAGCCTTCAATGCGGTGTGAAGCGGTGCCATGGCGTCTTTCTCGGCCTGAGCCAGAAGGCGTTCGGACTCTTTCCCGAACTGTTCATTACGATCCAGGAGCGTCTGCAGGTCTGCCTGACGTTTCTGGCGGATGGACTCTGCAAGCTGAGCCTGTTGGTCCAGGAACAGTTCATACTTCTCATTGAACTCCTTCTGGGCTGCACTGAGTTCTTCGGCATACTGCTGACGTAGTTTGCCGAGGTTGACATTGACTATGCCATAGGCCGGCATTGACTGAAGAACAGCCTTATAACTGAAATAACCCACCTTGACATCTTGCGCCTGCATGGTGAGGAGCATGAACATAAGGAGGGTTAGTGTAAAGATTGTTTTCTTCATAATGGAAAGGAGATTATGGGGATGGTGGTTTGGTTATGTAGCGGTCAGGCTGTTTGGATGCCGGGACAGACTGGTACTTTGTAACAATAGCCAGACGACCAAACGGCCAAACCACGCATAGATTACTTCAACTTGTTGATTTCTGCCTTCACTTCAGAGGTTACATCCTTTGAACCTGTACCGACATAGAGTGCCGCACCCTGCTCGAAGATGTATGTGTACTGGCCTGCCTTGCCTACATTCTGTATAGCTGTAACGACCTTCTGCTGGATAGGCTGCATCTTTTCAGTCTGCTGCTTCTGGAAAGCCTGCTGGTTCTGCTGTGCAGTCTGCTGGATTTTTGTATACATATCCTGCAGAGTCTTTTCCTGTTCCTGCTGTGCGGTGGCACTCATCGTAGCCTTGTTCTTTTCATAATCTTCCGCCTTGCGCTGCAATTCCTCCTGCATAGCCTTGAGATCATTCTCGTACTGCTGTGCTATAGCCTGCAATTCTCCGTTGACCTTAGTGAGTTCAGGAAGGTTCTGCATGATGGACTGTGTGTCAACATGACCGAACTTCTGTGCGTCTGCGCTGAGTGCAACAGCAAATACTGCTACAAGTGCAATGATAATCTTTTTCATTTTTTTCGTAATCTATTGTTTTATGTTATTAATAATTGCTGTGATTAAGACCTGCGGGCTGACGGGTCGTGGTTTAATGCGGTTGTCATTACCATGATGCTGCATTCGACCTGCAATAAAGTCCCTGCGTTCTTTATCAATATCCGAGTTTCTGCAGAACCTCGTTTGAGATGTCAATCTTTGGCGATGCGAAAATAATGCCATTGTCAGCGGCACGGTCAAGCACTAACTGGTAACCGCGCATATCCGATACTTCCTTAACAGCATTATATATCTCGTCCTGTATAGGCGACATAAGGCTCTCGCGCTTCTTGAACAGTTCGCCCTCCGGTCCGAAGTATTTCTTCTTCAAATCGGATGCTTCCTTCTCCTTTTGCATTATAGCCTCCTGCTTTTTCTGCTTCTGTTCCTGTGAGAGGAAAACCACTTCGTTCTGATAATTCTTATACATAGTGGTGGCTTCTGTATTAAGTGCCTCCACATCTGCCTGCCATCGTTTTGACACTTGTGCCAACTGCTCGTTGGCACGCTCGTATGCTGGAATGCTTTTAAGTATGTATTCCATGTCAATGAGCGCATATTTCTGCGCACTTGCAGTTAGTGCAGCGCACAATACCATCAGTGTGAATAATGCTTTCTTCATCGTTTACAATATTGTTAAAGTGATACTGTCCTAAAATTCCTGTCCGAGGATGAAATGGAAGTGGCTGCCTCCGAGTGTGCCATAGACCTTATCGAAACCGTAAGCCCAGTCAAGTCCCATAAGACCGACCATAGGAAGGAAGATGCGGACACCCAGACCAGCAGAGCGTTTCATGTCGAACGGATTGAAATTCTTTGTCTCTGACCATGCGTTTCCGGCTTCAGCAAAGCCCAATCCGTAAATGATTGTATTTCCAAGGAGGAACGGATAGCGCAATTCTACGGAGAAACGGTCATAGGCATAGCCTGAAGAACCGTAAGGAGTCAGCGCTCCATTCTCGTAACCACGCAGTCCTATCGTCTCTTCAGCGTAACTGCTGGAGTATCCGGACATGCCGTCACCACCCATGTAGAAGGTCTCAAACGGTGACTTGTTGTATTTGTTGTATGAGCCAAGTATGCCCAATTCCGCTCTTGTCATAAGCACAAAGCACTTCTGTGCACTTGACAATGCGGTGTAAGTCCTTGACTTGAACTTCCATTTGTGGTATTCTATCCAACGGTATTTCTCCTGCTGTTCAGCGGCATAGGTAGAGGAATAGACATCCGTTGCAAGATGTTCATAGTCCTTATTGTTGAAAAGTGACCATGGCGGAGTAGCCGTTACCGACATCTCGAACGTGGAACCACTACGTGGGAACATCTGGTTGTCGGTAGAGGTACGTGACAATGTCAGTCCAAGGTTGAGGTTATTACAGTTTCCGTTGCTCACAAGGAAGTAGCTCCAGTTCTTCAACATATAGCGGGTATATGAGAGATTGGCCATGAGTGTGAAGTAATCGTCAGGCCAGCGCAAGCGCTTACCCCATCCGATGGAGCCTCCTATCAGCTGTACATACTTGTCCGGGTCGTAGTAGTTCTCATAAGATGAATAGTTATATGATGAACCGTAACCGCCTGTATAGTAATTGTAGTTGTTGTACCAACTTGAGTTATAGTAGTTGGAGTTAACGTCTGTCTGCTTGGAATAGAACACACCGACATTGAATTGTATAGGTCTCTTTCCGCCAAACCATGCCGTTGAATATGAGACATTGTATGACTGGTAGTATGTTCCGTTTGTCTGCGCGCTGATACCGAGTGTCTCTCCATCACCGATTGGCATTATTCCGCGGTGTTCCTTGTTTCTATTGAAGAGGTTGGCCATAGAGAAATTGTTCAGTTTCAGGCCTATTTTGCCTATCACACCAGTCTGTCCCCAACCCAAAGAGAACTCTATCTGGTCGTTGGACTTCTGTTCCAGGTCCCATGCTATGTCCACAGTCCCGTCCTCAGAGTTAGGCTTCACATCCGGATTCACCTTCTCTTGGTCGAAGTGTCCCATAGAAGCTATTTCCCTGGCAGAACGCATCAGTGCCGCTTTAGAGAAGAGGTCACCCGGCTTTACACGCAATTCCCGGCGTACAACCTTCTCATACAATCGTGTATTACCGTTGACACGGACATGTGAAATGTGTGCCTGCGGCCCTTCAGTGATACGCATTTCAAGGTCAATACTGTCACCCACAATGTTTATTTCGATAGGTTGCAGGTCATAGAAGAGGTATCCATGGTCCCAATAAGCATTGCCTACGGCATCCTCATCTTCCTTAATACGTTTGTTAAGGAGAGTCTTGTTATATATATCCCCCTTCTTCATGCCAAGCATTGCAGACAGGATATCAGTCTTGTACACGGTGTTTCCCACCCATGTTATGTTGCGTATATAATACCTTTGGCCTTCATACACTTTGAGATACACATTCACGTGCCTTTCGTCATAGTACGAAACGCTGTCCTCAAGTATTATCGCATCGCGGTAACCCAGTTCGTTATATTTGGTGATAAGGCTCTGCTTGTCCTCCTCATAACGCTCCGGCGTGAATTTCTTTTTCTTGAATATATTATTGAGTTTGTTGACTTCGTGCAGGTTCTGCAATGCGCCCTTTGAGAACATTCCGCCCTTCAAGGCCTTTGTGGCAATCTCCTTGTTTCCCTCAATGATGATTTTCTTGACCTTTGTCTTTTGCTTTTTGTCCACCTCGACATCAAGAATGACATGGTTTTTCTGCGTCACATCGTCACGTTGCCTTATCATTATCTCCGCATTCTTGAAGCCTTTGTCCTCAAAATACCTCTGTGCAAGGAGTTTGGCACGTGCTATCATGTTCGGAGTTATCTGCGAACCTTTCAGCAATCCCAGTTTCTGTTCCAGGTCACTACGTTCTGATTTTTTCTTTACACCATAGTAATTGATTGTGCTTACGCGTGGCCTTGTCTTCAGATAGATATGCAGATAGATGGAATCTGCAACGATAGAGTCCGCCGCAATCCTCACTTCAGAGAACAGGCCGTGCTTCCAATAGCGCTTAACCGCATCCGTAAGTTCTGTTCCCGGCACACTTATCTCCTGCCCTACAGCAAGTCCTGAGATACCAGTCAGCATATAGTCCTCATAATCCTCCACGCCACTGACGTGCATAGCGGCAATGGTACACATACGAACCTTTGCCGTATATGATATATCCGGGTTTATAATCTTCTCCTGTGCCATTGCAGTAATGGCAGACAGTAGCAGTGTCAGTGTCAGGATTAAGTTTGTTCTTGAAAACATATATTACTTCTTGTTTTTTTCTAATTGCTCTGCTTCTATCTGCGCCTCTGTCTTTCCGAAGCGTCTTTGCTTGGACTGATAATACTCCACAGCCTTCAGCAAGTCGTCATTGTTGAAGTCCGGCCAATACACATCAGTGAAATAGAGTTCCGCATAGGCTATCTGCCATAACAGATAGTTAGACACCCGCTGCTCGCCTCCAGTGCGAATCAGCAGGTCAGGGTCTGGCATAAAGCTGGTATTAAGGTTCTCTGATATTGTATTCTCATCTATATCATCCGTTTCCAATAAGCCGTTTTTCACCTTCTGCGCTATCAATCGGGCAGCGTTTGCAATCTCCCATCGTGAAGAATAACTCAAAGCCACGATGACAGTCATGCGGTCGTATGCAGCAGTATGCTCCTCAGTCTCCCTCAACCGTCTCTGAACCGCTTCCGGCATACGTGTGCGGTCTCCTATGACACGGAAGCGAACATTGTTCTTGTCAAACAGTTCGTTGGTCAGTTGTGTAAGCACCAAATCCATCAAAGCGGCCACTTCCTCTACCGGCCTGTTCCAGTTTTCGGTGGAGAAGGCATACAACGTCAGGTATTTCACACCCAACCGCACACAGTCAGCAGTAACTTTACGTATAGTGTCAGTACCGGCAGAATGTCCGAAACTGCGTGGTTTGCCACGCTCCGTGGCCCATCGGCCGTTGCCATCCATAATAATGGCGATATGCTGTGGAATGCGATTAGAATCTATCATTTATCTTTCTTTTTGACAATTTGGACATTTTGGCGAGAAACTGTAGGTCAGAGCCAGCATTAGTGTAGAATAACAGTCAGTGTTCTTGAACATTCCCGAACTGCTTATCCGGTATGGATCCTTTATCCCGTCAACGTAATCGCTCAGAGTAAAGTGCATTTGCCAGTCGAGCGAAAGGTTCAAGCGGTCCGCCACTTTGTATTTCACGCCCACTCCGAGTGGTATGTTTGCAGTTACAATGCTCTGCGATGCCTTGTCAGGATTCGGCAAGGACATATCAGAAGTACCGTTCTTGCACTTCACGTAAGTCATTCCCAATCCCAAGGAGATGAACGGTGTAATGCGTTGTGCGCCACGATATTCATGTCCTGTGCCGTATGGCAGGAAATTATATTCATACGTTGCCGAGAGGTCTCCGAGCGTATTCTTGAACGAATATCCGCTTTCCGTAATTCCCGGATATACCGTCGTCACCCCGTTCACATCGCCTTTGACCTGTGTGTACATAGCAGACACACGCACAGCCATATAGGGATTGACGATGGCACGGAACACTACTGCCCCCGAAGGCTGCATACCTTTGAACAGGCCATCGTTGAAGTCGCCAAGATAAGCCGTTGCTCCCACACCTGCACCTATCTCCATGCGGTACTCCACATCATCCTGCGCCGATGCTTCCACGGCTGCAGCGAGACAGAGAAGCATCACCCACGTTAACCTTATGTATCTATAATGTATGCGCACGAGCCGGCTTTATTCGTAATATTTTATGGAAGTGTCCCAAAGAAGCTTATTCTGTTTACCTCTCCACACTATACATTTGCCATCGGCTTCAGCAGCATCAGGATTAACACCTATAAGCAAGAAGCACCCCTTGCCATCCGCAACCATGGCGGCAACCTTTGAAGTGGCGAAGCCCGCCGGTACATTCATGCTTGTCTGTGTATGCCATGTGGCTCCCCAGTCAGGCGAATAGTACAACGTAGAGTAAGCGGCAGCCGAATTATTGACAGGAGTCCCGCCAATTGCAAGTATGCCATCAGCGTATGAAATGGCAGTAATGCCTTCCATACGCGGCAGTGTATAGTTATGGTTATTCCATGCAACGTTGGTATATGTCCATACCTGCGGTACGGTCTTGTCCACGACCTTGTTCCATACCACCGCCGTGCTGAAAGTGTCATCAGCACCGGTATAGTTCTTGTTGCCTACCATTGTGGCACGCGTAATACCGCTGTTCGTCTTTGTATCAGCCGTTATAATGCTGACATCCGAGGCTGGCAGATATTTGCTGTTGTCCACATAGATGTCGCTTTCCATATCGTCCTGCACCCAAGTAGCGCCGTTATCTTTTGACACCATGATTGTGCCGGTGCTGCCAATGGCATAAATTTCCCCATTGCCACCTCCCACAAGGGTTTTCAATATGGTATTCGGAATCACGGACGTCCATGTGTTTCCGTCGGTGGACGAGTGGATTTTCTCCCCTGCATATATCATCAATGTACCGTCAACACTCGCCATTGAGGCAGAAGCCATGCCGACAGTCGGTGGCGTTGTGCATTCAGTCCATTCGCTGCCATCGGTAGAACGCAGCAGCGAAACGTTGTTTGCCATGTCCGTTCCCATAAGATACACCACCGCATTTGCCTGTACAGCCTTCATCTTTGTGAATGTCGCTATCTTGGCATTGTATGGCATACGCTTCCAAGAGAACGAGTCCGCATACTCCTTGTGGCATCTTATATCAACGGTATAGTCCGTATGGTGCAGCCCGTCGCTTGACAACACGCGCAAAGTCCGTGCCTTGGAAAAGTCAATAGAGTCGCTTGACGAATATGCCGTCCACTGGTCATCGTCAATATTTTTCAGTATTGCCACACCGTTGTTCTTTGTAGTGATGGTGGTCAGCACGCGTGACACATCCGTACCTACCACAAGTGAATCCTCATTGTAGATGCGTCTGTTAACCTGGTCTATATAATAGGGGAGCGTGGATGCCGAGTACGTATAAGAATAGGTACTGTCATTACCTGCTGATGTCTTGACAGTACGATAGCATCTCACTGTGCCCAACGTAAAAGCTGTTACGGCAGTGTCCTCATAAGTAACAGTTTCAGTGTCATTGCTCAAGCAAGAAGCGCACAGGCATATCACGGCGAGCATGATACCTGATAAAGATATTTTTGATGTCATCAGTATTTTGTTGTCTGGCGAAGGCCTTGCGACCATGCTACCTCATTATACAATAAATTTCGAAATCTCCTGCAAAATTAATCATAAAATCTTGAATACCGCACGTTTTTCATGTTTAATTATACAAATTATGAGCAAAACAGCAATTTTTAAGTTACGTTTACAAATTCGCAAACATCTGTAACTTTCAGTCAATTGGCAATATGCAAGGCCTTTGCCGGGCATCCCGCTTTACCGTAAAATATACAATAAAGACAAGACTGGTATACCGTCAGATACCGGTTTGACGGATTGGTGGTGCCGCCAGAATTTGTGTGACGTGCAAAAGTGCCCAAATCGTATTGCAAAAGTGCCCAAATCACACTGTAATCACTATCCTTTTACAATGTAATTTGGGCACTTTTACAAAATATTGTCACACAGCACTATAGAAGACTGCATATTATTGTCATTTCGCAGTAGACTTCAAGCTGTCTTTTTGTGGAATTGTTTATATATAAAAAACATTCCGATACGTAGTACTCCATAACAACTCCACTTACTACCTTTTCCTTTCGATCTTCATCAATGAAGCAATACAGAAAAAAACACTGAATAGTCCTATACACAAGCAGCGGGAAAGATGTTTGTTAACGAAAGAATCATTGTAAAAAAGGTTCATAACAGTCTGTAAATAGATTGTTTTTTCATTGTTTTCTTTGAAGACTAATGGTTTCAATATATTTTTCTCAATACCGAAAGAAGCTGATAATGAAATTTCTGTCTAAGCCTGATGTTGTCTGTTCCATGGTGCATGTATACAATTTTTTATCTACCTTATTATATCAATACCATGTTTTCTACTATTGATAACTCGGACTGCAACGGAGATTTTAATCTGCGCCAAGATAACCTATTTATGCCAAATGGCAAAACTTTCCATCCCCTTTGGCGATAGCCAATCATGTACGTTTCATACAAAGGTATATACATTAATCACAATCAGGGAAAGTCTTGATGAAGATTTCCTATGCTTCTTTTTTGCGAGTGCTCCAATGTTTATTCCTTTTCACCCCCAGCACCATGCGTTCTCCCATTAGTTGCCGTCATGCACAGTTCAAAATATACAGGCCGCCCAGGCTCTTTCGAGTCGGGTGAATAAAGATTGAGCCTGCCGCATATCCTGTCATTACGGATATCAAGCACGGCAGAGACCAGACTGTAAGTAGCATAGCCTTCCCGTGCATAACGTTCCGGAAGTCTTATCCGGCCTTTCGTGAACAGGAGTGTACCGTCGGAATCTACATCGGCCTTGAAAGATGCAGATGCAGCGTCCACAACCATCCGGCCTACTATTCCCTTCCCCCGCCTCTTAATTTTCAGGGTCATGGGTTCCTCCACGAGAATGTGCATCCCGCTCCAGTCGTATATTACAAAGAAGCCATGATACTCCCCGGTAGCCGGTTTTGTGCCGCCGGTTACCGGATGGAGGTACGGGACTGTTACCGGAACTGGATGCGCACTGCCATATCTATATACTTCATGGATATTGCTTTCCGGATTCGGACGTGCCAGTTCCTCCATGGCATCACGACACCCCAACGTCGCAGCCCCATTTAGGTATGATGATGCCAAGGCTGTATCTCTGGCCACTCCATAGCCGTTACGATAGCATATACCCAACATGTACATTGACATGCTGTGCTTGAAATCCGCTGCCGCCAGAAAACACCGGACGGCCTCAAGGTAGTTCTGATTACACCCCATGCCTTTGTAAAGCATGAAGCCTTTGTCGTACATACAGGTGACAGAACCGCTATCCGCACCTATGGAGTAGTAGCCGTATGCCCGGTGGAAGTCTTGCCCGACTCCATATCTGGAATATTTGAATATGTCACCGAGAGTGCAGTAAGCGTCGGTATACCTGTGCTCCCCCGCTTTCTCCAGCAGCATGATTGCCTTGGCGGAGTCTGCCGCTACGCCCATACCCGCCATATAGGCGATTCCGAGACGGTTCATGGCGTATGCGGGCTGGCGGTCGGAGACTGCGGCATCAAGCGTTTTCATAGCCCATTTCTTGGCATCAGGTGAGCCGTTCTGCAATCTGCGCACGGCATAGTCGATTGAAATCTTGTCCGGTTGGGCAACTGCCGCAAGGCCGCCGAAGGTGAATGCGGCGACAAGCGCAAAACTGCGCACCGACGGAATACGGTTAGTTTTGGTTAGTGTTTTCATAAAAGTTTCTTTTCTGTTGTTCGTGGGTTGGGGGAATGTAGCGGAAGTGCCCCTACGTCCCAGCACTCATTGGAATCTGCATTTATGTAATTTCATTTTGTCACCTATGGCCAGCGTTTCCTCTGTCATACAAAGGTATATACATTATCGCAATAATGGAAAGGGTTCTCCTCCTCTACTGAAAATATGTTGCAACAGTCTTTTTATCGGCTATCTGCTGAGAATCAAGCAACAATGTGCTATTCTGGCCCGGTTTTCGGAACATCAATTGCAACACATTCAAAGCAAGGAAGCAACTATCCGACATTGAGCACGCGGCTAAAATCAATAAAGTATCTTTCGTGGATCAAACAGGGATTAAGGACTGCCGGCTGTTAATGGAAAACAATATACCTACCGACAGGATATACAGTGCTTTACACCACTCCACTTGTCTGTGTTACTTCCTGCGGCACTTTATTGCCTTGCCGATAACAAGCGAGTCCGGTGTCAATGTAATGGAAACATTGCGCCACGACCACATATAGCTTTTTTCCTCCCGTATCATGTTGGCCTGCGTTTCTGACATATAGGAAGAATCACCATACGAACGATCTTTCCTAACCATGTCGTAATACTCATAATTTGTCGTCTGTGCATCAGGAATCCTTGGAGGATTTGAACTTGCAGAGACATAGGTCTTCACGTTGTTTGGCTTAACGGTTGTCGTTATTCTGCCATTCTCCACATTGTAGGTGCCTGAGGCCTTTATATACATTATCGTGTGGCTTGAAGTATTCTTGTATGGCTTTGCGCTCAGGCTTACACCGCCACCTTGTCTGCCACTCCTTTTCCGACCCTTGATATACAGTTTGAACCGGCCATCCTTGTAGAAGGTATAATCCCCCTTCATACTGTCGAAACCGAGTCCCAGACCCTCCAGTATGTCGTTGGAACATTTCCATTTGCCCACAATGGTTTGTGCGTGTATGTTTGAAAAAGACAGCACTGCAATTGTCAATAATAAAAATATTTTCTTCATAGATTAAAATGATTAGTTTTAGGGGTTGAAATAAATTCTTCTATAGAAAACAATAAAATAGTCATAAATAAAGGTGTCAGAGCCAATCTGGCAAGCATTCGTAATTATATTACCTTAATTCCGCAATTTAGTTAATAATTATTTATTACAAGTACCTGAGCAAC
>CAZPNC010000005.1:0-26582 GCA_964587945.1 uncultured Prevotella sp.
AATATTATGTACACAAGAACAATTATTTCGGCAATGATGCTATTTTGCAGCACATGCCTTACAATGGCAGAAGAGACGCCTGTAAATTTAACCATATCAGATGCAACGGTAGAATCCGGTTCTACTGTAACGATACCGGTAATGATGAGTGGCCAGGCTTCCGGTTACCAGTTTGAAGTTTATCCTCCTGCAGGCTTGACGTTGACAAAAATACAGCGTGGAGAGATAATAAAAGCAAAAGACGATGAAGACGAATATGTCTTCACTTTCCAAAATGCCACACGTGATAATGGGGGACGTTTCGTTTTATGCTATAGTATGAGCGTTCTGACTGCCGAAGCCGGCGAAGTGGCAAAACTCGTATTCTCTGCAGATCAAGATCTCGAACCCGGTGTGTACAGCATCGAGATGAAGAATGCCGAATGTGCCCATAAAGGCATCGTGCTTAACACATACAGAGAGAAGTCAGCCAAACTGACAGTGACTAATTCTACAGGCGTAGATAACGTTGAGACAGCAAATAGCCTAAAAGGCAACATCTACGTTTACAATACGACAGGACAGCTGGTGAAGACTATTATTGATACCGCTATGTCTGACGATATAACATCCGGACTCAAAGCCGGCACATACGTTGTGAAAGGCAACGGCGAGGCATACAAGGTAGTAAAGGAATAAACCACACTTTATTCTTCTTTTCAATATGACACCAAGTAACAATATTGGGGGATACAGACAATCCCGATATTGTTACAGGTGTCATATTGTCATAAATTGCCATAATAAGATTGGTGCTACGTAGACTATAAAAATCACAAGATACAATCCACACACAAGGCCATAAACGATTACGTCCGTAGAAACAGGCATATTTCTTCCGTCAGCAGAAAACACAGGCACCATACAACCAAGCTGCATTATATGTTAACCGCAATCGCACATTGGTGCAAACAATAGGCAACAGGCTCTATTTTCAGTAAAAAAGAGCAAGGGTGTTTTCTTTTCTACCTTTACATTATCATATATAAGTCTATACACTGATTAGCAATAATTTAACAAACGCATAAAAATATGGTAGCCAAGCAAAAGAAAGAGCTTCCGTTACCATGTTTCATCAGGTACATTTGCAATCGTGCCCAAATTACATTGCAATCACTATCCTTTTACCGTGCAATCATGCCCTTTTCACACTATGAAAGGGGCATGATTGCAAAATGGCACAATAGCCAAATACATCTTGACACACAAAATCAAGAACATGAAGACACTTACCGGCACTCCCAAAACACAAAAAGGGAAAATGCCAGCCATACACCTATTTATATTGTTTTTTTTTGCATCTATGAGATATTTTTTGTAATTTTGCACTCGAATTGACAGATTATACTAAAAAATCATCATACACACAAACTTATTTATGTACTTCACTTTATTAATCACCGTTATAATAACGGCTGTATTCTTGGTGGTAGCGGCTTATATCACAGCAAAACTGCTGGGTCCCCGCTCTTACAACCGGGTGAAGGGTGAACCTTTCGAGTGTGGTGTCCCTACACGCGGCTCTTCTTGGCTGCCTATGCACGTGGGATACTACCTCTTTGCCATCCTTTTCCTGATGTTTGACGTAGAGACCGTATTCCTTTACCCTTGGGCGGTCGTAGTTAAAGAGTTCGGCACAATGGCATTGTGTAGCATCGGCTTCTTCATGCTGGTACTCGTATTTGGCTTGGCTTATGCCTGGCGGAAAGGGGCGTTGGAATGGAAATAAAGAAGCCGTCCATAAAGTCTATTCCATACGAAGAATGGAAAGACAACGAAACTCTCGAGCATATAATAGATGAGCTCAACGAGGGGGGCGTGAATTTTGTTCTTGGTAATCTTGACTCACTCATAAACTGGGGGCGCAGCAATTCGCTGTGGTCTCTTACTTTCGCCACATCATGTTGCGGCATTGAGTTCATGGCTTGCGGATGCGCACGCTATGACTTCGCACGTTTCGGCTTTGAGGTAACAAGAAACTCTCCCCGTCAGGCAGACCTCATTATGTGTGCCGGCACCATCACACACAAAATGGCTCCGGTGCTGAAGCGTCTGTATGACGAGATGGCTGAACCGAAATATGTAATTGCCGTTGGCGGATGCGCCATCAGCGGCGGCCCGTTCAAAGCCAGTTACCACGTGGTGCGTGGCATAGACGAGTTCCTGCCTGTTGACGTCTACATCCCTGGCTGCCCTCCACGCCCGGAGGCTATCCTCTATGGCATGATGCAGTTGCAGCGCAAGGTGAAGGTGGAGAAATTCCTCGGTGGTGTGAACCGCAAGGAAAAGAATCCTAACCCACTCGTGATAAAAGACATTCCCAAGAAAGTCATTGAAGAAATGAAGAGCGTTGCCAACACTTGTGCCAACGGTGTGAAGAAGGGAATTAACGACAGTTTTAAGTAAGGAGGACAAACGGAATGAAACTAAACAATATAGTATATTCTTTCACAGAGTTTGCCACTGAGATGGCGAGGCTCCGCAATGAGAAGCATTTCGACTATCTCGTTACTATTATAGGCGAGGATTTCGGCGATGAAGGACTGGGATGTATCTACATAATGGAGAACACAGACACGCACGAGCGCATTTCCGTCAAGACAATGGCGGAGAAAAAGGGCGACAGCGATGTCATATACAGTGTCACCTCATTGTGGAAATGTGCAAACCTCATGGAGCGTGAGGTGTTCGACTTCTACGGTATAAAGTTCCTCGGTCACCCAGACATGCGCCGTCTGTATCTTCGCAATGATTTCAAGGGGTTCCCCTTCCGCAAGGATTATGTTGCAGAAGAGGGTTATTCTTTGGAAGATGATAAAGAGACGGACTATACCACCCAATATAATCTTGATACATACGGCAATCTGACAGAAAAGAGCATTCCGCTCTTTGACGATGACGACTTCGTGGTAAACCTCGGCCCACAGCACCCGTCCACACACGGAGTATTGCGTTTGCAAACCGTGCTTGACGGAGAAACTGTGCAGAAGATTTACCCTCACCTCGGTTACATTCACCGCGGTATAGAGAAGATGTTCGAGAACATGACCTATCCTCAGACACTGGCAATGACAGACCGTCTGAACTACCTCTCCGCAATGATGAACCGCCACGCTATATGCGGTGTGATAGAAGAGGCTCTCGGTGTGGAACTGAATGACCACATCAAGACCATACGCACAATCATGGACGAGTTGCAGCGTATTGACGGCCATCTGCTGTACCTCGGATGCTACGCTCAGGACCTCGGTGCCTTGACGGCTTTCCTGTTCTGTATGCGTGACCGTGAGTATGTACTCAACGTAATGGAGGAGACAACTGGTGGACGACTGATACAGAACTACTACCGTATAGGTGGTTTGCAGGCAGACATCGCTCCGGACTTCCAAGAAAGTGTGAAGAAACTGTGTGATTATCTCAAACCGAAACTTGCAGAATACGTAAATGTGTTCGGTGACAATGTGATTACACACCAGCGTCTTGATGGCGTAGGTGCAATATCAAAAGAGAACGCCATATCTCACGGTATGTCTGGTTCAAACGGCCGTGCCTCGCAATGGGCTAACGACTTGCGCAAGAACTATCCTTACGATATGTATGACAAGGTGGAATGGGAGCAGGTTGTGCTTGACAACTGTGACGCACAAGACCGCTACTATCTCCGCATAAAGGAAATAGAGCAGTCCATCCGTATCATAGAGCAGCTTATAGACAACATTCCGGATGGCGACTACTACATAAAGCAGAAGCCTGTCATCAAATGTCCTGAAGGCCAATGGTACTATGCAGTAGAGGGCACAAGCGGAGAATTCGGTGTTTATCTGGACTCCCGTGGCGAGAAGTCACCTTACCGTATGAAGATTCGTCCGATGGCTCTTACACTTGTAGGTGCGCTTGACGAAATGCTGCGAGGTACAAAAATTGCTGACCTTATTGCTGTAGGTGCAGGTCTTGATTACATCATTCCTGACATCGACCGATAAAATACACCTTATTTATATATGAGTCGGTTATTCAGCGGTTATGCGATTCTATTGTCGCTGCAACTGGATAGCTGGCCAACAAATAAAAGATTATGTTCGATTTCTCATTAATAACAACATGGTTTCACGACCTTCTACTGAACATCGCCGGATGTTCTGAATGGTTGACCATACTGATAGAATGTGTGATAGTGGGGTTGCTCATCATAGTTGGTTATGCACTGCTTGCCATCGCACTGATATTCATGGAACGTAAGGTGTGTGCCTACTTCCAATGCCGTCTCGGCCCTATGCGTGTAGGTCCATGGGGACTACTACAAGTATTTGCCGATGTGCTGAAGATGCTGATAAAGGAGATATTCTTCGTTGACAAGGCAGACAAACTGCTTTATGCCCTCGCTCCTATACTCGTAATAGTCGGTTCCATTGGTGCTTTCGCCTTCCTGCCATGGAACAATGGTGCCGTCATATTAGACTTCAACGTTGGCATATTCCTCTATACGGCTTTGAGTGCCATAGGCGTTATCGGGGTATTCATAGCCGGATGGTCTTCCAACAACAAGTACGGCGTGGTTTCTGCCATGCGCGGTGCTGTACAGATGATTTCCTATGAAATGTCTCTCGGTCTGTGCCTCATCACGGCCTGCATCCTTACGGGGACAATGCAGGTAAGCGGTATAGTTGAAGCGCAGAGCGGTCCTTTCGGATGGCTAATATTCCAGGGTCACGTTCCTGCAATTATCGCTTTCCTGATTTTCCTTATTGCAGGTAATGCAGAGGCTAACCGCGGTCCATTTGACCTTGCAGAGGCAGAGTCAGAACTTACTGCCGGTTACCATACGGAGTATTCCGGTATGGGCTTCGGCTTCTACTATCTTGCAGAGTTTCTGAACCTCTTCATCGTTGCTGGTATGACAAGCCTTGTGTTCCTTGGCGGATGGTGCCCAATACACATTGGTGTCGCTTCTTTCGACGCTGTGATGGATCTGATACCGGGCATAGTATGGTTTCTAGGAAAGGCTTTCGCCATGGTATGGCTGCTGATGTGGATTAAGTGGACTTTCCCACGTCTGCGTATAGACCAGATTCTGAACCTTGAATGGAAGTATCTCATGCCTATGGCGCTGTTCAATCTCGTACTGATGACGGTGTGTGTGGCTTTTGATCTGACAGGTTTCATGGGAGCAGGCATTGCAGTGGCCGCCGTAATAGTAGCGCTGCTTGCTGTAATCGGGATTCGTGCCCTCAAGTTCCGCAGTGCTTTTGCCGAAGCGCAGAAACTTGTCGGGGCAGACATAGCAACACGTACCGACAAGTAAAATAAAGTAAGAAAGACAATGGCAAATAATAATTCATATTTCGGCGGCATTCTGTCAGGACTGAAAACGTTGGTCACTGGTATGGACATCACCATGGGTGAATATGTCACACCAAAGATAACGGAACAGTATCCGGAGAACCGCAAGACACAACACATAGCAGAGCGTCACCGTGGCAAACTTATCATGCCACACGACGAAAATGGCAAAAACAAATGTATAGCCTGTACCCTATGTGAAAAAGCGTGTCCCAATGGCAGCATAAAGATCGTATCGCAGATGGTCACAACGGCAGACGGAAAGAAGAAGAAACTTCTTACAGACTACCTCTACGACCTCGGCGACTGTATGTTCTGCCAACTGTGCGTCAATGCTTGTCCGCATGACGCTATCAAGTTCGTGAAAGATTTTGAAAATTCAGTGTTCAACCGTGATGTTCTCAAGCAGCACCTGAATGTTCCTCCAACACAGGAAGAACTGGCAGAGTATGCAGAAAACGCCAAGAAAGCAGCAGCAAAAGCTGCCGCCGACAAGGCAGCAAGTCCAAAGGCAGCAACGGCAACAAATGAACCTATTATTAATAAGGAGAAGTAAAGCATGGCAAATATTATAATGTTCGCTATTCTGGCAGTCATAATAGTTATAGCTGCCATAGCCTCAGTGCTGACAACGAGTATCATGCGCGCCGTTACTGCACTCTTGTTTGTACTGTTTTCTGTTGCAGGCATGTACTTCCTGCTTGACTACACATTCCTCGGCACTGCGCAATTGAGCATATACGCCGGTGGCATGACGATGATTTATATCTTCGCGATACAACTCATCTCAAAGCACACGCTGCAAGGACTAAAAGAGAAATTCAACCTGAAACGTTTCGCTACAGGAGCCATCGTTGCAGTAGCAGGATTACTAACTGTCGTTATAGTACAACTGAAGTCTGCCTTCTTTGACAGATTCGCAGACCAACCAGACGTGGAAATATCCATGGAGAAAATCGGAACGGCATTAATGGGTTCTGAAAAGTATCAATATGTATTGCCATTCGAGTTCATATCAGTATTCCTGCTGGCATGTATCATTGGTGGCCTTGTTGTTTCACGTAACCAAAAGGAGGACAAATAAATGATGGTACCAGTAGAATGCTTCTTCGTACTAAGTGCGGTACTTTTCTTTATCGGCGTATTCGGCTTTGTCACACGCCGCAACATGATTGCTATGTTGGTCAGCATAGAACTTGTGCTCAATGCTGTGGATCTTAATTTTGCCGCATTCAACAGACTACTATTCCCGAACCAGATGGAAGGTATGTTCTTCACACTATTCTCTATCGGCATCAGCGCTGCAGAGAGTGCTGTGGCAATAGCCATCATACTCAATGCTTACCACCATTTCCATAGTGACAATGTGACGAGCATAAAGAATATGAAATTCTAAAAGTCAAACCATGTTCGCTGCAATAAAGATGCAGCAGACAAGAAAACAAAAACAGAAAAACAATGGAATACGGTTATACAATCGGTATACTTCTTCTTCCTCTGCTTTCATTCTTGATAATCGGTTTGACTGATTATTTCAGAGGCAAGAAAGGATGGTCCCACAAGGTGGCTGGCCTGATAGGCACATGCTCCCTCGGCATCGTCACCATCCTAAGTTATGTCACGGCGTTCCAGTACTTCGGTGCTGAGCGTCTGGCAGACGGCACATTCCCAACAATAGTGCCTTACAACACTACATGGTTGCCATTAGGCAGCCTGCATTTCGATCTTGGTGTACTTCTCGACCCTATCTCGGTTATGATGCTCATCGTAATCTCTACGGTGTCACTGATGGTACACATCTACTCTTTCGGGTATATGCACGGAGAGAAAGGCTTTCAGCGTTACTACGCCTTCCTTTCACTCTTCACATTTTCCATGCTCGGCCTTGTATTGGCGACAAACATCTTCCAGATGTATATGTTCTGGGAGTTGGTCGGTGTCAGTTCTTACCTGCTAATCGGTTTCTACTATCCATTGCAGGCAGCTGTACACGCTTCAAAGAAAGCTTTCATCGTAACACGTTTCGCTGATATGTTCTTCCTTGTAGGCATATTGATATTCGGTTACTATACAGGTTCATTCAATTTCTCCTTTGCAGGAGAGATTATCGGTGATGCTGCCAACACCTTCACTTTGTGTAACACGGACAAGGCATGGGCGGCAGGTGCGATGGTACTTCCTACAGCTCTTGTGCTGATGTTCATCGGTGGTGCCGGCAAGTCAGCGATGTTCCCTTTACACATCTGGCTACCAGATGCCATGGAAGGCCCTACACCAGTATCCGCGCTTATTCATGCTGCAACGATGGTCGTTGCCGGTGTGTTCCAGATAGCACGTCTTTTCCCTTTATGGATAGAGTACGCACCAGGACAGATGTCTATAATCGTAGTTATCGGTGCATTCACTGCCTTTTACGCAGCAGCTGTTGCCTGTGCCCAAAGTGATATCAAACGTGTCCTCGCCTTCTCTACAATATCTCAGATAGCGTTCATGATGGTGGCTTTAGGTGTCTGTATGCCAGGTCACGGTGAAGAAGCGTTAATAGACAACCATGCTTCACTGGGCTATATGGCTTCACTGTTCCACCTCTTCACCCACGCCATGTTCAAGGCTTGTCTCTTTCTGTGTGCTGGCTGTATAATACACGCTGTACATTCCAATGAGATGTCAACAATGGGTGGCCTGCGCAAATATATGCCTATTACCCATGCGACATTCCTCATATCATGCCTTGCAATTGCAGGTATTCCTTTCTTCTCTGGGTTCAGTTCTAAAGATGAGATAATATCCGCTTGTTTCGCATACTCACCTATATGCGGTTGGTGGATGACGGCAGTAGCAGCAATGACGGCATTCTATATGTTCCGACTGTACTACGGCATCTTCTGGGGAACAGAAAACAAGGAGGCTCATGCACATCACACTCCGCACGAGGCACCTTGGACTATGACTTTACCACTTGTAGTTCTCAGCATCATTACCGTCAGTGTAGGTATTTTCACCACACTGGGTGGTTTCTTGAACTGGGATTGGGCAAGTTTCGGAAGTCTTGTAACAGCATCAGGAACATCTTACACCATACACTTCGATGGTGTCATTGCAACGACATCAACCGTCATTGCAATCTGCTCAATCGCTCTTGCCACATATATTTACAAAGGTGAGACACAACCGATAGCAGAGAAAATGTACTCACTGGCACCACGCCTACACCGTTGGGCTTACAAACGTTTTTATATGGACGAGGTGTATATGTTCGTCACACACAAGATATTGTTCCGTTTCGTATCCTATCCTATAGCATGGATAGACGAACACATTATCAACGGCCTCATAGATTTCACAGCATGGGGTGCCAATGCTGGAGGTGAGAGTATCCGTTCCACACAGGACGGCGACGTACGCAGTTACGCTGTATGGTTCATAACAGGTGTAATAGCAATAACCCTGCTTCTTGTATGCCTGTAATCAACATCTAACAAACAAGCAACTTCAAAAAAATGAGTATATTATCCTTATTCGTATTAATCCCCGTCTTGATGCTGCTCGGCCTTTGGCTCGCACGTAACATCAATCAGGTACGTGGAGTGATGGTTGCAGGCGCAGTCTGTCTCCTAGCTCTCAGTGCATGGCTCACGGTTGACTTCATATCACAGCGTGCAGCAGGCAATTCTGCCGAAATGCTCTACACGTACTCAGCCGTATGGTTCGCCCCACTTAACATAGCATACGCAGTAGGTGTTGATGGCATATCCATCGTAATGCTGCTTCTATCAAGTGTAATCGTGTTCACCGGAACATTTGCCTCATGGAAATTAAAACCCCTGACAAAGGAATTTTTCATGTGGTTCACCCTACTTTCATCAGGTGTTTATGGTTTCTTTATATCCATCGACCTCTTTACCATGTTCATGTTCTATGAGGTTGCCCTTATCCCTATGTACCTTCTGATAGGTTACTGGGGTACAGGAAGAAAGGAGTATGCAGCAATGAAACTGACCCTTATGCTTATGGGTGGTTCAGCACTTATCATTGTAGGTCTTATTGGCATATACTTCTTCAATGGTGCAACAACAATGAATATTCTTGAAATAGCTCACTCACATGCTATTCCTGTAACTGTGCAGAATGCATTGTTCCCATTTGTATTCATCGGCTTCGGTGTACTTGGTGCATTGTTCCCGTTCCACACTTGGTCACCGATTGGTCATGGTTGTGCCCCGACTTCTGTGTCAATGCTCCATGCCGGCGTATTGATGAAACTTGGCGGTTACGGATGTTTCAGAATAGCAATGTTCCTTCTACCGGATGCAGCCCAGAACCTCGCATGGATATTCCTTATTCTTACAACCATCTCCGTAGTTTATGGCGCATTCTCTGCCTGTGTACAGACTGACCTGAAGTTTATTAATGCATATTCGTCCGTATCCCACTGTGGATTGGTGTTATTTGCACTTCTTATGATGACAAAGACATCCTGTACTGGTGCAATCCTGCAGATGTTATCTCATGGACTTATGACAGCGCTATTCTTCGCTCTCATAGGAATGATATACGGACGTACACACACACGTGACATCCGTGAATTAGGAGGACTGATGAAGATTATGCCATTCTTGTCTGTCGGTTATGTAATAGCAGGTCTGGCAAATCTTGGTCTACCGGGATTCTCCGGCTTCATAGCCGAGATGACCATATTTGTAGGATCTTTTGAGAATGCTGACACATTCCATCGTTGCTGCACAGTCATAGCCTGTACATCAATAGTCGTGACAGCCGTTTACATACTCCGTACAGTAGGTTTTATCCTTTTCGGCAAAGTTGCCAACCCACACTTTGAAGAACTCACTGACGCCACATGGGACGAGAAGTTCGCAGTATGCTGCCTGATCTTCTGTGTTGCAGCCTTAGGCAGTTTCCCATTATGGGCAAGTGATGTCATACTCAACGGCGTAACACCTATATTACAGAACATAGCAGCAATGTAACCTACTGTTAAAACAAATAACAACAATGAACTATTCCCAATTCTTAAATATGATACCAGAAGCCACACTGATGGCTATACTGGTAATAGTATTTCTGGCAGACTTCTGCAGCCACGGAAAGGCAGAACGCAAGTGGTTCAACCCCTTCGTCTGCCTGTTGCTGCTTGCACAGCTACTAATAAATATCTGTCCTGCTAAGGAAACAGTATCTCTCTTCGGCGGTATATATGAGGCGACACCTGCTGCCGGCATCATGAAGACAATTCTCACATTCGGTACACTGATCGTAGTTCTACAGTCACGCAACTGGCTTAATGTCACTGACACTAAGAAATCGGAAGGTGAATTCTATATGCTCACCATTTCTACACTGCTTGGTATGTTCATGATGATGAGCGCAGGCTCTTTCCTAATGTTCTTCCTCGGATTAGAAATGGCATCTGTTCCTATGGGCTGTATGGTTGCTCTCGACAAGTATCGCAACAGTTCAGCGGAAGCCGCAGCCAAATTCATACTCACAGCAATATTCTCCTCCGGTGTAATGCTTTACGGAATATCTTTCCTCTATGGTTCAACCGGAACCATGTACTTTACAGATTTCTCATATGCACTACGGTTCTCACCTATGTCAATAATGGGAATGATATTCTTCATTGCAGGTCTTGGTTTCAAGATTTCCCTTGTCCCATTCCACTTCTGGACTGCCGACACTTATCAAGGAGCCCCAACGACAGTGACCGGATATCTAAGTGTCATTTCAAAGGGTGCTGCGGCATTCACACTTGTCACCATCCTCTATAAGGTATTCTTTGCACTCTCCACTTACTGGATATTCACAATGTACATCCTTGTTGTTCTTTCCATAACAATCGCCAATCTCATGGCTATCCGCCAAACGGAACTGAAACGGTTTATGGCATTCTCATCTATTTCACAGGCAGGCTACATTATGCTTGTAGCCATAGGTGGCAACTATGAAATGAGCATCACTGCATTAATGTATTATATCCTTATCTATATAGTTGCAAACATGGCCGTATTCACCATCATTGCATCAGTGGAGAATGCCAACAGTGGCAAGACGGACATATCAACATACAACGGTCTGTACAAGACAAACCCGAAGATGGCATTCCTTATGACTATCGCCTTGTTCTCACTTGGCGGAATACCTCCGTTTGCGGGAATGTTCTCAAAGTTCTTCGTATTCCTTGCTGCTGTTGACGGACGCCCCACATTCATGCCTTATTTCATAGTGTTCATCGCATTAATCAACACTGTGGTGTCACTATACTATTACCTCCTAATAGTGAAAGCTATGTATATAAACAAAGAAGGTGAACCCATAGCTACATTCAAAATGGATGGCAACACAAAGTTAACACTTGTCATTTGTACGGCAGGCGTAATATTTTTCGGTATTGCAAGTTACATATACGACGTGCTTTACAATGCGGCAGCAATGTAGCACAATTACATATCTTTGAATATTGCCTTCTGGCAATATAATCAAATGAAGAGTCCAAGTTTCATTGTAAAAGTAACACAATGGAACTTGGACTCTTCATTTGATGGAAATCGGAAACTTCTACGAAAAAAGATAACGGCATACATCAAACAAACAACCTATAAATGGAATGAAACACATATAACAAACCCAATTATAAAGCCTAGCAAAACGATTCTTTTAATGGTTCTTTTTTTTATTCCTTTTTACTTATTTGAATATAAAAGTTTGCGTATATTCAAAATTTGTTATAACTTTGCAATCCAATAGACAAACAATGATTGCAACAAAAGAAAGAATACAGGTAAAACAAGCGACCGACAAAAAAAGAATGGATGACTTTATCTATTTACCAAAGTCATTGTATGCCGGTATCCGTCAATATGTACCTGACATGGACAGTGACATACGTGACACTTTCAAGCCATCAAAGAACAAGGACCTTGCCTATGCTAACATACAACCATTTGTAGCTTATAAAGACGGAAAGGTTGCCGGGCGCATAGTCGGCATAATTAATCATAAGGCCAACAATATATGGAATAAGGATGTCGTACGTTTCTCCCATATAGAGTTCATTGAAGACATTGAGGTGACCAAGGCTCTAATCGCTGCTGTGGAAGATTGGGGAAGCAAACAAGGCATGACACATATACAAGGGCCAATGGGTATCACAGACTTTGACAAAGAAGGAATGCTGATAGAGGATTTTGAACTTAACGGTTCCTTTTTAGAATATTGGAATCCTCCATATTACAGAGATTATATCGAAAAGCTCAACTTCAAGAAGGAAGCAGACTGGCTACAGATAAGGATAAAAGTCCCAGAGAAAGTTCCGGAAAAATATTCTCGTGTTGCAAATCTGTCTAAAGAGATGTTCGGACTCAAAATAGTCAAGAAATCCAAGAAAGAAATATATAGTGGCTATGGTCAGAAATTGTTTGACCTTCTTAACCAAGCGTACGCACCACTCTTCGGCTTTTCTCCATTCTCACATGAACAGGCCAAAGCAATTCTAAAGAAGTACATTCCACTTCTGAACATGAAGATGCTTACATTGATAGAAAACGAAAAAGACGAGCTTGTCTGCGTTGCTATAACTGTGGCAGATTTTTCCGAAGGACTAAAGAAAAGCAAGGGAAAGGTTTTTCCTAAAGGGTGGTATCACCTATTGAAGGCCATCAAATGGAAAACCGGAACGAAAGCTGAACTGATGCTTATAGCAGTACGCCCTGATATGCAGGGACTAGGAATCAACGCATTGGTATTCGACCATCTTATTCCAATATATAACAAAATGGGAATTAAATGGTGTGAAACAGGTCCACAACTGGAAGACAATATAAAAGAGTTATCACAATGGAAGCCTCTGAATCCCGCCCTTATAAAAAGACGGAGATGCTGGGAAAGGGCTATCTACAATGACTCTACCACATAAATCAACCTTCCATTTACAAATAAAGATAAATATATAAGGTTGACAAAACCAAGAATTACAATAATAAATTCCCGACAATTTATTATATACACACCAATAAGTCTCCACCACAAAAGATGGGCAGACAGGAAAGATACTTAACAACAAGAAAATGAATAGAGTAGTAATAACAGGTATGGGCATCTGGTCTTGCCTCGGACAGACTCTTGACGATGTCCGCCAATCACTTTTTGAAGGTAAAAGCGGCATCATTTTCAGTCAGGAGCGCAAGGATGCCGGCTTTCGTTCTGCACTCTGCGCTAACGTGCCAAGACCTAACCTCAAGCCTTTCGTTCCCCGCAACATGAGGCAATTCATGCCAGAAGAGGCTCAATATGCCTATATGGCAACAAAAGACGCATTACAAACAGCGAAAATAGATCAGGACTTCCTTGACAAAAATGAAGTAGGAATAATCTATGGCAATGACTCCGTTGCCGAAGCGACGATGATTGCTCTTGATAAATTCCGTGAATTCAAGGACACCTCCGCCTGTGGTAGCGGTGCAATATTCCAGTCCATGAACTCCACCATAACGATGAACCTTGCATGCCTATTCAAACTGCGAGGCATCAATCTCACCTCCTCCGCTGCATGCGCATCAAGTTCTTTGGCCATTGGAAATGCCTATCTGTTAATAAAGAATGGATTACAGGACTGCATAATAGCAGGAGGTGCCCAAGAAGCAAACATGTACAGCATTGCATCCTTCGATGGCATACGTGCTTTCTCAACAAGGGAAGATGACCCGACTAAAGCATCACGTCCATTTGATAAAGACAGAGACGGACTGATACCTGGTGGTGGTGCAGCAACAATTATATTGGAAAGTTACGAACACGCCATAAAGCGTGGGGCTACGATATTGGCAGAAGTCATAGGCTGGGGATTCTCCGGCAATGGTGACCACATCTCAACGCCAAACATAGCAGGGCCAGCCCGTTCCCTCGAGCTTGCCATAAGAAACAGTGCTGTAGACATCAAGGAGATAGGCTATATCAATGCACATGCGACTTCTACACATGCAGGTGACGGACGCGAAGCTATGGCAATAGCACAAATATTCGGTGGCCACAAAATTCCGGTCACCTCAACGAAGTCACAGACAGGACATGAGATGTGGGCTGCCGGTGCTACAGAAACGATTTACTCCATATTAATGATGAAGAACGACTTCATTGCCGGCAACATCAATTTCAATGAACCAGACGAAGAGACAAACTGCATCAACATCATACCGGAAACACAACAAAGACATTTCGATATGTTCCTTACCAACTCGTTCGGCTTCGGAGGGACAAACTCCACATTGATAATAAAGAATATGTAAACAAGAATAATTACACACAAATAAAATAACAACAAAATTAGAATTATGACACGCGAAGAAATTATTGCAAAAGTAAACTCAGTACTCGCAGAAGAGTTTGAGGTAGAAGAAAGCGTAATCACTCCTGATGCCATCGTAAAAGATGCACTTGCACTTGACAGCCTCAGCCTTGTCGATCTTGTCGCACTCATCCAGTACACTTACAAGATTAAGATTCCAGCAGAGGAACTACAGAAAATCAAGACTTTCAAAGACCTTTACGACTATATTGAGAGTCACCTGTAAATAATGGCAAAGGTGTTTGGTACAAGACAAACAACCAGCCAAACGATTATCGATGGACATAAAAAAATTAATACCACAACGCTCGCCGATCATGATGGTCGACGAGTTGTTGCGTGTAGATGGTGACGAGGCCGTATGCAGGCTCTGCGTCCGTCAGGACAATTTCTTTCTTGACAGCGACAACCTCATGGCTGAACCTGGATTGATAGAACATATAGCGCAATCAGCATCTGCTTTCGCAGGCTATAAAGCCATTCTTGCAGGATGCACAACCCCACCTAAGGGCTATATAGGAGAAGTAAAGAATTTCCATCTTTATGCCCGTCCCAAAACAGACGATATTATTACAACCACAATAACGATGGGACCAGATGTGGAAGGAATCACTATCATTCGCGGAGAATCCGTAGTAAACGGCGAAACCATCGCTGACACCACGATGAAAATATTCATAAAGGAATAATACGTAGTTCTTTAGTCTTATTGTTGTTGTTTCTTGCTTAGGCAAACGTCACTGCGTGCCGAGCAACACTGATAACCAACGAGTTCAATAAAACTAATTCTGTACAATTACTCATCGTTAAAGCACAGTGTAAAATGTTATTGGAAAACAGATTCTATAAAGTACTAAAAAAGAGTACAGACGGGATGTCTGGCAGTTTCACTGTAGCCATCCTTCCTGACTGCAACGTTTACAATGGTCATTTTCCCAATGACCCCGTGTGCCCAGGTGTGTGCAACATTGAAACAATAAAGGAATGTACAATGATGCTCCTTTGCAAAGAATTGCGCATTACGCACATCAAGCAATGCCGCCTAACAGCAATTGCCACACCTGAAATATGCCCGGAAGTCATCATAACAATCACTGCCACACAGATCTCAGAAAACGCCTACACAGTACTGGCATCCATAAAAGACGCCAAACAGACATATATGGAATATAAAGGAACCATGGAAGTCCAAGAGAACCAGTACGAAAACAATGCAGAGTAGGGTATCAAATAAACTCTACAAACGAGCAACATACAAAATATGACACATCTTTTCATCAAGATATATGAATACCTGAAATACCATCGTACAGTCTTGTGGCTTTCGATGGTCTTTCTGTTTATAATAACAGGATACTTCGCTACACACATACATCTGGAGGAAGACCTGAACAAACTTATGCCATCATCAAAGAATGAAGACGGCACAACAAAGATGGCCTTTGCCGATTTACGGATAAAGGACAAGACTTTCCTGATGTTTGAAGCCAAAGGTAAAGCGAAAACAGGCAATGAAGAGATGACAGCCACTCTCACCACCGTGTGCGATGAATTCATAGACTCGCTACTGGCACGCGACAAAGCAGAAAAACCATCACAAAAAGTAATCGGAGATATATTTTACTGTATCCCGGAAGACATGATGTTTGACGGCGTAGCATTCCTTACCGAGCATCTACCTGCATATATAGATACCACAGCCTATGCCTCTTTCGACACACTTCTGACCAAAGAGCACATGCTAAGGCAGATGCGTCAGAATGCAGAAGACATACAAGGGGAATTCGGAGAAATGTTCCCCGAACTCATAGAGACAGACCCTATCGGCATGCGCAACGTCCTGATGAAGCAGATGGCACCACTCATGCAATCAACCGGCGGTGCATACAAAACTATAGATAACCATTTCTTCGTACCAGACTCTACTGTCTGCGTAGCATTCATTTCGCCACAATTCTCTGCTACAAATACCGGACAAGGTTCAGAACTGTTCCGTAACCTTAACAACCTGATAGATTCATTTGCCGTCAGCCATCCCAACATAAAGATTAGTTACCACGGTACACCCGCCAGCGGATACTACAATGCCTCCACAATCAAGGACGATCTTACCGGCACCATTACCGGTTCACTCATCATTGTGCTGGCAATCCTCTTCCTATTCATGCGCACATGGAACACCATTCCATTGCTTATACTGCCTGTTGCATTCGGAACACTCTTCGGATTGACCATAATGTACTTCATTAAAGGACAATTCTCACTGCTTGCACTTGGCATCGGTGCAATAGTCCTCGGTGTCGCAATGAGTTACGTCCTGCATATCATCACACATTATAAATATGTTGCTGATGCACGAAAAGTACTGGAAGACGAAGTAAAACCTGTACTCCTCGGCTGCATTACCACTATCGGCTCATTCATGGGGCTCATTTTCATCAAGACAGACCTCCTGCAAGACTTCGGCCTATTCGCATCTTTCGCAATAATAGGTACCACAGTCTTTGCACTAATATACCTGCCGCACCTTATGCCATTGGAGAAGAACCGTGTCAACAGAAAAGCATTCCGACTCATTGACAAGTTCAACACCTATCCTTTTGACAGGAAAAAGCCACTGATATACTCCATTATCGCAGCATCTGTCATCTGCATATCCTTCTACATTGTCAAGGGTACAGAATTTGATTCCGATATGGGTAACCTCGGCTACCTTTCACCCAACACCGAATATTCAGAGCAGTTACTGCGTAAGAAAACCTATACAGAGGACAAGACCAAATATTTTGCAGCACAAGGAAAGACAATGGAAGATGCACTTACCAACTTCTCTACATTGTCATACAAACTTGACTCGCTGCAGAAACTTGGATTAGTAAAGGACTATACGCACACCAACATTATTTTTGTCCCACTTAAAGAACAACAGAAGCGCATCAACGCATGGAAAAAATACTGGACTCCAGAGCGCCTGTCAACGGTTCGCCGACTTATAAATGAAACGGCACCGCAAGCCGGACTTACCACAGACGGTTTTGCATCGTTTTTCAAAGCCGCCACAGCCGACTATACCCCCACCCCACTCTACACGGCCGGAATAATACCACCAGGCTATCAATCTACGTTAATGGAACAGACAATGGCTGGCGAATATCTTTGCTTCACCTCCGTCCGTTACGCAAATGACTCCATACACGGCAAGAACACAGACTACAGCAGAATCTGTGATGCCATTGCAACACATCCGAACCTACTCGTACTTGACACATATTATTACACAACCGACACGCTGACAGAACTCAATGACGATTTCAACGTTCTTCAGTGGATAAGTATGGCGTTCGTCTTCATAGTACTATTGCTAAGTTTCCATTTCAACCTCCGCTACACGATTTTAGGCTTTGCACCAATAATCCTAAGCTGGCTCATTGTCCTCGGCGCAATGGCCATGTTCGATGTACAGTTCAATCTCATCAACATTATCATATCCACATTCATATTCGGCATAGGTGTAGACTACAGCATCTTCATCATGAGCGGGCTCATCAACGACAGTTCCTGCACTCCTGAGGCAGACAACAGGCGGAACATCCTCGCCTGCCACAAGACAGCCATATTCTTCTCTGCCTTCATTCTTATTGTCACAGTGGCCTCTATGCTTATAGCCAACCATCCGGCCATCAAGTCCGTAGGTTTCGCTACCCTCGTTGGCATGATTTCGGCAGTGGTTCTGTCTTATGTTTTACAGCCTGCAATATTCCGTAGAATCAAGAAATGAAGTACGACATCATCATAATAGGGTCCGGTCTTGGAGGCTTGGAATGCGGCACTATGCTGAGCCGTTGCGGAATGTCAGTACTTGTTCTGGAACGTCAGGCACAACCAGGTGGCTGTATGCAGACTTATATGCGCGGAAACATTGCCTTTGACACCGGACTACACTACATAGGAGGTCTAGAAGAAGGGCAGCCTCTCCACGACACCTTCAAATCGTTGGGACTGTTAGAATTACCATGGCAACGTCTTGACCCAAACGGATTCGACAGAATAACGATAGGCAATGAAACATTCGCCTACCATAATGGCTATGACAATTTCGCACGTTCACTTGCAGAACGCTTTCCCTCACAAAAACAGGCATTGCAGGATTACACCGACATTCTACGCCGGACAGACGAAGAACAATTAGCGACACTCAACAAGCCATCATCTGAAGAAACGACTTTCACCAATGAACTGTTCACCACCAATGCCTATGACTGGCTGCATGAGAAATTCAGTGACGACCTGCTCATAAACGTCCTTTCAGGTGCATCCCTGAAGATGGAACTACGCCGATGCACCCTTCCGCTCTTCACATTCACACACGGCAATGGCAGTTTCATCCAAAGCAGCTGGCGACTAAAAGGCGACGGCAATATGCTCGTATCAAAACTGATAAACGACATACGTCACAACGGCGGTGAAGTACTATGTGGCATGGACGTTACAGAACTGGAAGAAAAAGGCGGAAAGATTGTTGCAGCCACATGTTCCAACGGCGAAAGGTTTGAAGCAGACACGTTCATAAGCGACATACACCCAGCCCTCACATGCTCATTGGTAAAAGACAGCGTTATACTCAAAAAGATATATAGAAGACGTCTGGATAGTCTCGACAACACCTTTGGTATGTTCACAGCTTCACTAAAACTGAAGCCCGACACTATGCCATATTTCAACCACAACAAATTCATCTACGAAAAACCCAATGTCTGGGATATATCCGAAGAAAGCCATGACGGTTATGGCATTCTCGTCAGTTGTCCATATTCAGACACAGGCTATGCCACGCATATAGACATACTCACCCCTATGCCATGGAGCGAAGTACAACAATGGGAGAGCACCACAGTGGCTCACCGCGGCGATGACTACAAAGCCATGAAACAAAACAAGGCCAACATGATTATCACCATTGCCGAGCAGAAGTTACCCGGGTTGAAAAACGCAATAGACCACGTATATACCAGCACACCGCTAACATACCGTGACTATAACATGACACCACAAGGCAGTGCCTACGGCATCCGTAAAGACTGCAACAACCCACTGATGACAATTCTCACTCCACGCACCCCCATTCCCAACCTTTTCATGACAGGACAGAACCTCATGATGCACGGACTGCACGGAGTGACAATGACAGCACTATTCACATATAAAGCCATAATACAACAACGATGAAAAAGATTTTATCCACAATGTTGATAGTACTCGTCAGTGCCATCACAGTTGCACAAAACGCCTACTACCAAAAAGCTGTAGCGAAGTACAAAAACGTATCTTCCCTCACCGCCACTGCCACCAAGACAAAGCACAAGACCACAGTAGTCAAAGACGCTGTAGCGCAAGGTACATTCTATGTAGTGAAGCCCAGCAAGGTACTTATCACTTCCAACAACGGCAAGGATGCCCTGCTTATGAACGGGACAAACTTCACCATGACCATCAATGGCAGGAAATTCAAGACCAACAGCACGCAAAACGCACAGTTCAAGACCTTCCAGAACGTACTTGAAAGCATCTTTACCGGTGGCGGCATAGACCTTTCCAAAAACGAAGACATTAATATAACAAAGAACGGCAACAACGTCATCCTCACCATCACTCCTGTTGTCGACAAGAAAGGTGCCAGACGACAGCTTTTCACATCTTTCGTCCTCGTCATAGACAGCAGGAATTCTGAATTACGCACACTGCGTATGAACGAAAAGAAAGGTAACTACACAGAATACACATTCAGCAACTACCGGTTTGGAGCCAAGGTATCAGACAGCACATTCAAGTAAACATACACATGAAAGAAATCCACGACATCTGCCACATACAGGTAAAGTTCAGTGAGATAGACTCCATGCGCCGGGTGTGGCACGGCACATACGTAAAATATTTTGAAGACGGACGCGAATCATTCGGCCGTCACTACCCCGGCTGCGACTACAAGACGATGCAGGACACAGGCATCTTTGCCCCTATATATGACATACAGGTCAAATGTCTCGCTCCACTTGAAATAAACGATATCGCCGTGATACACACCTACTATGTTCCCAAACGTGGTGCACGCCTCGACTATCGTTATGAGATTTACCGTGAACGCGACAACGTCTTGTGCTGTAAAGGTTCAACCACACAGTTATTCATTGGTAGCGATGGCGGACAGATGTATGAAAGTCCGGATTTCTATGAGAAATGGAAAGCGCAATATATATCCAAAGAATAACATAATCAAACACAGTGAGAGGAATACATGATTGTATGTATTCCTCTCACTGCGTTTACGGCCATAAGACACACGCCTCACAATCGTGCCCCAATCACCCGGTAAAAGTGCCCCAATCACAATGTAATTGCATAGCTTTTACCATGTGATTGGGGCACTTTTGCAGTATAGGTACAACACCTGTCCATCAAGTGAATCAGAAAACGAATGACTTATTCGTTGTCAAAATTCTCCTAACCAAGGTTCACAATACAGGGAAGCACCTCTTATACATCCACTTACTGTCCAAGCAGCGTTAAAGCCTCAGCAGTAAGGAATGGTTTAATCTCGCTATAAGGTACACAGAATGTCGGTTTGCCAGCCGCATAACAGGCAATCTCATACTGTGCATAACAGAACACAAGTCCTTTTGAAGAAGGATAAGGAGTGTTTGCCGGAAGCGGTATCATCGTACCCTCTATCTGCAACATATCTTTAAGACCGGCATCAGTCACCTGCTCACCTCCTTTTGAAAAATATTCCCTCAATCCTTTACGCAACAATGGTTGCAGTGTTTTAATGACAGAGGGCTTGAGAAACGCAGTGAAACGCTTACCGTCTTTCTTGCTGAAAGTCATACCGCCCACATCCACACTCGAACCATGTGCACCACCAGAATAATCGTACTGCTCAAGGCCGAACACGCAGTAGGCGTCTGTCTCCGTTTTCTTTGCTATCTTAAAATCTATACTATAGACGGCAATATCCGGCACTTCAAACTTTTTCCCGTTCTCTTTGGCAAAATCCCGAGCAGACTCAACCCTTATGGCATTGTCTTCCGCCGATGCTGCCGTGAGGAATTTATAGGCATGAGTGCCATAGTACATCACAGCATCATCAAGAGAAGACGTCTCCTTCTGATAAGCTGCAAAACTTCTGTCATCGCCTTCAAACGCCAGACACGCATCAATCTCTTTCACCAATGCCTTTCTTATGCCGGATGACACGGCATCGTCGCCCGCAGGCCATTCCACCTTCATACTGACATTACAGTACTTGTCTGATTTCTTGTAGTCACTTACAGACATCTTAAGTCCGGACGATACATTGCCGGTCACTTCGTTATCCTTAGCAACAGACACCCACTCATTATCTGAAGGTTGGTCTCTCTGTACCTTACTATTGCATGCTGATGTGATTCCCAAAAAGAACACTAAGGAAAAATAGATTTTATTCATAAACAGATAATGTTGGTAATTGATAAAGAACATATTTGAATGCCCGCAAATGTACGAAGAATTGCCATAATGTCAAAATATTTTTCCTTTTTTTATGAAATAGCAACACAATTATTGGCCGTTTGGAAATAAAAATGTACTTTTGTAATCTGTATGATAAAATACTCCCATGATAAATAGAATTGTAATTGCCATACTACTGTCATTAAACCTGTCAGCAATGGCGCAGACAACATTTACCCACAATGGCAAAGAACTGACTACCGGCAACAATTGCCTACTGGTCAACGACATGATGCAACAAAAAGATGCTTTCACGTTTCGCACAGTAAATGATGCTTTACGCTTTGCGGAGCAAAACAATGGCACAAGCAAACAATGGACCGAGATTTATATTACCCCATCTGTATACTGGATTGACAATCCTGACGAGGAAATTGTAAGGAAACCACTTCCGGGGGCAAGTACTCCTTTCGCCATGACTGTCAAAATAGACAAGGTGAAGATGATAGGATTGAGCACTAACGCCGAAGATGTGGTGCTTGCCTGCAATCGTGGACAAACTCAAGGAGCTGATGGCAACTTCACTATGTTCCACTTCATAGGTAATGACATAGCAGCAGAAAACATAACATTTGGAAATTACTGCAACGTTGACCTTATATATAATAAGGACAAGGGCAAAAGCCGCCCTAAAAGAAAGAACGCAATAGTGCAGGCCCAATTGGCTATATGTGACGGCGACAACTATTTTCTGAAGAACTGCCGTTTTATTTCACGTCTTAATCTGTGCCCGTTCGTAGGTGCCCGACACACGGTGTTTGAAGAGTGTTACTTTGAATGTACAGACGATGCACTCTGCGGTACCGGCATTTACCGACGGTGCAAGTTCACATTGTTCAGTAGCAAACCATTCTATACGACAGACAAAACAAGCGGTGTGCTGTTTACTGATTGCGACATACACTCCAAAACACTGGAAACACAGTATCTGACGAAAGTCAACGGACCTGTAAGAATGGACAACTGCCGATGGACAAGTGACGACCCGGCATTGAAAATAGAATGGAACAAGCATCCAGACCCAAAGTGCCTATGCGTAATGAATGGCTGCACACTGAACGGAAAGCCACTGAACGTACCTACACCAACAGAACCTTTGTCTGTGGAGCTGCCACCGTTTATGCTGCAGGTACAGACTGATATAATCCCCGGCAGATGGACATTGGACTGCCATAAGCCTACTGACACGGCGGACTATGATTGGGTGGCGGACAACACCAGAAGTTCATGGGGCTACGATGAAGGTCTGGACGGTGCAGAAGGAACGTGGGGGCTGGTGCAGCTGCAGAAAGGTGCACGCATGATGTTCACTCCACAGAATAAGAAACAGACTGTAACAAAGCAATTTTGCACGGTCACCCTTGACCCATGCAAGGCACCGGGACAGGGATTTGGGTCTGCAACAGGACAATATCTTGACATCTGCATAAAGTTCAATACACATACACTGACAGGATATGGCATACGCTTCATCCGCACACCGGATTATGACCATGCTGTGGAAACTTATCTGGTAGAATATACTGACGGCACCGTGATACGTATAAGCAAACCGGAACGATGTGACATATTCAAGCGGGGATGCAAGGTTTCTCTGTCTGCTGACGCAGACATATTATCGGCCAAAATAGAAAACGACAACGTTGAAGGCTATGCACAACATCTTTCCACAACAATGCCCCACCCCAACACATTCGGAGGATTCCACCTTCAGCACACAGGAAGCGTGGGAGCTTCCGCTACAATATTGAAAAGCATATACTTAAAGTAAAATACAAACAATATCGATTTCATATTACACAAACTCATAATCGACAATATTACATGAACTATCAGAAGATAATCGACTACTACTTCCCAGCCGACAATAATGCGGAATTGAGGGAGATACTCATAACACATAGCAGGAACGTGGCGGAGATGGCCAAGGAAATATGCCAGAAACATCCAGAACTTAAAGCTGACAGCGTTTTTGTCTATGAGGCGGCGATGCTTCACGACATAGGTATAGTGAGGTGCGATGCCAAAGGAATATACTGTTTCGGCAATGAACCTTACATATGTCACGGTATGGCTGGAGCTGCAATGCTGGAAGAATATGCGAATAAGTTTTTGGCAGGCACTGATATTACACCTTATGCACGTGTATGTGCAAGACATACCGGCACAGGACTGACAGCCAGAACTATAAGAGAGCAGGCACTGCCCCTGCCAGAAAAGGACCTGACACCGGAAACAATAGAAGAGAAAATTATCTGTTATGCAGATAAATTCTTCTCAAAAACGAAACTTGACAGGTGCAAGACATTTGAACATGCAGAAAAATCTCTGGAGAAATTCGGCAATGACGGAATCGCTGTCTTCAATAGATGGCATGAAATGTTCTGGTGTTAAAATACAAAAAATAGTTTGTCCTTTACAGTTTTTTTTGTTACCTTTGCAGAAACATAACCGTTAACCACCAAAGCATGAAATACGCAGAGTACATTAAACGGATAGAGATAGCCTCTCTTTGGAAGGGCAGAAAACATATAGTGTGGCAACTTGACAGACACATCAACATCCTCAGCGGTGTTAATGGAGTAGGAAAAAGCACTATACTGAACAAGGTTATTGCTCCGCTGATACTGGCACATGGTAAGGTTGACAATGAAAACGGAGTGCGGCTACAGCTGCATGAAGATGATGCCGACACACTTCGCTTTGATGTCATAAGGTCGTTTGACCGTCCACTGATAAGCGCAGACATCACAGCACGCCTTGATTTCAAAATCGGTACAGAACTGGATTTACAGTTATTCACACTACAAAGAAGGTATCTGGACTATCAGGTGAATCTTGGCAACAGAATCATTGAAATGTTGCAAAGTGGAATGCCGAATGCCGCACAGTTGGCACAGCGATTGTCTGAAAGCAAAAAACAGTTCCATGACATTGTGGACAGACTGTTTGAAGACACGAAGAAAACCATAGTACGGACAGAGAACGAAATACGTTTCAAGCAGATGGACGAGATACTGCAGCCATATCAGTTGTCGAGCGGCGAGAAACAGATGCTGGTAATACTACTGACAGTTCTGGTAGAAGACCAACAGCCTTACGTACTCTTTATGGACGAACCTGAGGTAAGCCTGCACATTGAATGGCAGAAGCAACTGATAAGCATTATCACGCAACTGAACCCTAACGTACAGATAATACTTACAACGCACTCTCCTGCAGTCATCATGGACGGATGGACGGACAAAGTGACGGAAGTAAGCGAAATAGAAGTGTAGAATATGCCCCTAACAGACTACATATCGAGTGACTATATTCATGCTGCAAACAGGCTACAGGGAAAGAAAGCCCGTAGACGCATTGTCGCTTACGTTGAAAGTTACGATGACATTCTGTTTTGGAGAATTGTGCTTAGCCAGTTCGAGAATGAGACACGTTATTTTGAAGTGATGTTGCCAAGCCGCACATCACTCACAAAAGGAAAGAAACAGGCATTACTCTCGATAATGAGACATGTTGCAGGAAATAACATGATGGCATGCGTTGATGCTGACTACGATTTTCTATTACAAGGAATGACGTACCAATCAGAGTTCATGCTAAATAATCCTTATGTGGTACACACATACGTATACGCCATTGAAAATTACCAATGTTATGCTCCGTCACTGCACAACGTATGTGTAATGTCAACACTCAATGACCATTCTATCTTTGATTTCACAACATATATGACAGAATACAGCAAAGCCGTATTCCCATTATTCGTGTGGAGCATCATGCTTTACAGGACGAGGGAATACTCCAAATTCTGCATAATGGATTTCAACAAAACTATCGCCATAAGGCATTCGCGTTTTCAAGAAATGATGAACAATGTAGAACGGGTTAGACATAAAGTACAAACAAAACTTAACGAACTACGCAAGAATAATCCAAACAAGAAAGAAGAATATATAAGGACAGAAGAGAGTCTGCTACAATTAGGAGTAACACCTGAAACGACATATCTATACATACAGGGACATCATCTCTTTGACAACATTGTAGCACCGACTGTACAGACCGTATGTGACGAGTTAAGACGGGAGAGAGAAAGAGACATTAGAAAAAAAGCGCAACACATAGTGCAACTTCAAAATGAGCTCTCAGCCTATATGAAATCACAAAGTGACATATCTTCCATGCTAAAGAAGAATATGGGGTACATGAGTTCCGCCCCATATCAACGATTACTGAAAGATGTAGAAAGGGTTATCAACAGTCACTAAGTGCGCACTGTAACAACAAAAGTAAA
>CAZPNC010000005.1:26592-77357 GCA_964587945.1 uncultured Prevotella sp.
TTGATAACCAAATAGTCTTCCTCATTAAAACAATAAAGGCATCAACCTTCCTAACATTCCCGAATTGGTTGTACGTCTGCAGGAAGATTCAAAACTATACTTTGTATTTTTTCCTTTCAAACCACCTACAAAGGTCTGAGGAAAAACTTACAAACAGGGAATGTAATTTACGTGGTTCTGACGTTCCGTGTTAAAGGAACTAACCGAAGACGCCACCAAACAACCAATTTTAATGGACAACAACGAACAAAGCAACCAGGAGATTACAAAAACAGAATCTCTCACAAATGAGCCACAAAAGGCAAAAACGACAAGAAGGCCAGCATCCAAGCCGGCAAAAGAAGGCAAAGGGGCCACCACAAAGACTACAAGGAAGCCTCGTGCGCCAAGAACTGCTAAAGCCAAGCAAATTGTAGCGGAGATTTCAACGGTAGAAGTTTCTAAAGCGGACGATGCTATAGTAGCACAAACGCCAAATAATAATGACACGAAAGCCGAAAAACAAGCCATTGACACAACTGAAGTTGCAATAACGACTTCAAACAGTATGTCACAGACTACAGAAGAACAGCAAGACGACAATCAACCTGCAGATGTTCAAATCAAACAAGCGGAATCCTTAAACGCGATGTCGCAGGCTGATGCGCCCCACACTGCCAATGTACGTCCGGAACAAAAGGTTCCACCACTCCCCTCTACACGTATCAACAATATTATAGACCTCGCGCAGGCTCCTATGCGCAACATCGTCCTGACAGATCAACAAATACAACAATTGACTCTGGAAGAAATAGAAAAGCGACACCTCTTTTTAGAAGAGACTCTCGCAAGGGTGTTGGATTATGATGTTGTTGTCAGCGATACAAATATCTGGCTTGAACTGCTTGTAGGATACACATCAAGCCATTCCGACCCAAGATTCAACGCCCGCCTACAGTTTGAACGGCAATTGGAGTTCATATCAAAGTTGACATACTACCGAGGTGGACGTTTCATGATTATGGGTGAAACCTATGAAGAAATTGACCGTTTCGCCTCCATGCAGGATCCTGCCAACCACCGTGATGCGGACTTCACTGACAATGTGGTATGCCTAAACACCGCCGCACGACTTGCCAAGCGTCTTATACTCGCACAACAACGAGAAAACCGCTTACGCATAGACGGTATAGGGGCAGAATCTCATCATGCCTCTTTCGCCGACCCTGCCATAATAAGAAAGGTCGCAGACCTGTTTGCTGAAGGTAAAAAGGTATTGCTTCTCACAAACGATGCATCTGTCGCTATAAGGACAATGGGCATTTGTGATGATTTACAACGTCACAATAACATCTCTGACACAGATTGGGATGAAAAATATGCTCCACTACGCCCGATGGTTTTCACTTTTGACGACCTAAAGCAATTGGATTTCTATACGCGCCAATACCACTATATTCAAATGGCAGCCGGGGCACAATGGATGGAAGATATTGCCCCCAAGATGCAACGTAACAAACCAGAACCACTAACACTGTATATGGATGCTTTCCGCCAAGGGGACAGGCGTAGGAGTGATAATCTCTTTACAGATAACGAAAAGCAGACACAACAGAAACAGAAGATACAGAAACAGCAGGAACAGCAAAAGAAGCAACTGGCCCAGCAAGAACAGAAGAAAAAACAGGGACAACCACAGCAGAACTCTCAACAACAGAAAAAGCAAGAACAGCAGCAGGCATCACAGAATCCTGACGCGCCTACCGCAAACAAAACAGCGGAAGAGCCGGTGGCTAACATAAACGCTCCACAGCAGGAACTGATTCCTACCGACACCACTGCCACAGCAGAAAAGAAAGAGGAACAGAAACCGAATCCACGTTCACGCCGCAAGCCTCAAAGAGGGCGCAGAAGCAATATGGACAGAACGGCAGAAAAAGCCGTAACTGCGAATAATGCTTAGAAAACATATGAAATAACCAACGTTTACGGAATTACCATAACGACATCTTGGCCCTCAACGAAAAGTTGGTAAAGGATACCCAATAACAATTTAAGAAAAGGCTAAAACCAAACTGTACAGGTTCAAAATTGGACTTTCACAGTTTGGTTTTAGCCTTTTCTTTAATCCCGAATTAGAAGTCGTTGCCTGGTATTAGTATTGTTTCTTGCTTAGGCAAGCATAACTGCATGCAGAAAAAGTTGCTTGCACTGATAATCTACCGGACGAAACTTTATAATGTAAAAACAACAACAAATCCCCAATTACTTGTTTTTAAGTAATTGGGGATTTCCCAAGGGTGCCCGATGGGACTCGAACCCACGACATTCAGAACCACAATCTGACGCTCTAACCAACTGAACTACGGGCACCATAAATATTTTGCAAACATTACATATCATCTTCACTTAATATGTATTTCTGATTTGCGAGTGCAAAGGTAGTACTTTTTGTTTAATCCTCCAAATTTTTTCAGAACTTTTTGTATTGACACCCCAAAAAACAATGCGATGTGCACAGCGTTCAATCCATTCTACTACGATAATCCTCATATTTAAAAGTTCGTAGATATTCCAAAGAACCATCCATGTGACGCATGGCAATAGAAGGATGGGAAATACCATTGAAGGTCGTTGTCTTAACGGTAGTATAGTGAATCATATCTTCAAAGACAACAACCTCGCCTATTTGCAATTCGTGGTCAAACTGCCACGACTGCATCCAGTCACCACTTAGACAACTATTTCCTCCCAAGCGATATGTATTTGGAGTATCACAGTATTTTCCCTCATTACATTCCGCCCCTCGCACCTTCGGCCAATACGGCATTTCAAGGCAATCTGGCATATGGCAAGTGAATGAGACATCAAGTATGGCGGTACGTATACCTCCATCTTCAACAATATCAACTACATGAGACACCAGGTCTCCAGTCTGCCATGCAAAAGCGCTACCTGGTTCAAGGATGACTTTCAACCAAGGATAACGACTATGAAAACCATTGAGAATGCTCACAAGATATTGTGTGTCATAATCCTTACGTGTCATCAAATGACCGCCACCAAAGTTTATCCATTTCAAATAAGGAAACCATTTCGAGAACTTATCTTCTATATGAACAAGCGAACGCTCGAATACGTCAGGACCACTTTCGCAATGACAGTGACAATGAAAACCATTGATGTCCGCAGGTAACCGCTCCGGTAACATTGCAGCACGTATTCCGAAGCGTGTGCCCGGCGCACACGGATTATACAAAAGTGTCTCCACTTCTGAATATTCCGGATTGATACGTAGTCCGATATTCTGTATCTTACCCTTTGATTTTACGCGGGAATGAAACCTTTCATATTGTGTTAAAGAGTTAAAGGTAAGACAACTAGACATTCGTGCAATGTCGTCAATATCATAGTCTGTATAAGCAGGAGAGTATGTATGTGCCGGAGTACCGAATTCCTCGTATGCCAATCTCGCCTCATATAGTGAGCTTGCCGTTGTAGCATGAATATATTCACGGAATATAGGGAATGTCTTCCAAAGAGCAAAAGCTTTAAATGCAAGAATAATCTGTACATCCGCATCTCGTGCGACTTTGCTTATAAGAGACAGATTAGAACGAAGCTTTTCTTCATCTACAATGTATGTCGGTTGTATGATATTGTTGTATTTTTCCATTTTAGAGACAATAAAATCGGCTTTTTAGTATTTTTTATGTGCAAAGTTATATTTTATATTCGAGAAAATTGCTCGTTTGATTAATTTTTCTTACTTTTGCAACGAAATTATGATGTTTAAGGCATTATGAAACTAATAATAATGACCCAACCCACATATTTTGTGGAGGAGGACAAGATACTTTCAGCCCTTTTCGACGAAGGTCTGGATATGCTGCATATCAACAAACCAGAATCGGAGCCACTGTATGCCGAAAGATTGTTGACACTGTTGCCGCAAAATAGTTATAACCGTATATCTGTGCATCAACACTATTACCTTAGGCAGGAATATGACTTAAGAGGCATACATGTCGATAGTCCACAGGCAACTGTCCCAGAAGGTTTCAGAAAGCACATAACACGAAGTACACCAAATATCAGTGACTTGAAAGAGATGAAGAAACAGTGTGATTATGTTATGCTGCACTCGCTCTTCGATTCACTGCATAATTCTGTCAAGGCATCTTTGACCATAGAGGAAATGGAAGAGGCACACCACCGCGGTCTCATTGACAAGAAAGTGTATGCCCTCGGCGGAATGAGCCTTGAAAGCGTACAAACAGCAAAAGAGCTGGGCTTCGGCGGGATAGTAATCTGTGGTGACCTATGGAACAGGTTCAGCATACATAACGAAATAAACTTCCATGAATTGATAGACCACTTCAGAAAGTTAAAAAAAGCGGTATGTTAAAAATTATTCTACAATTTATATAACGGTGACAGAAAAGTTAGAGCTTACTAACGTACTAAATATAATAACCAAATTAAAAGCCCGCTTTTACCAGGTATCTTCATAGAAGGATCGGGTGGGTATAACAACAAAATGACAGACGATAAGAATTCCTACTTAGTAGTTTCAGGCTCAGCCACACGCTATCTTGCAGAAAAGATATGCGCTAATCTGGGATGTCCACTTGGTAATCTTGTAATGACGAAATTCAGCGATGGGGAGTTTGCCGTGAGTTTCGAGGAGAGTATCCGCGGACGTGATATTTTTCTGGTCCAAAGCACATTCCCTAGTTCTGACAACCTAATGGAACTGCTTCTTATGATGGATGCAGCAAAACGCGCCTCTGCCCGTAGCATCAATGCCGTAATACCATATTTCGGTTGGGCTCGTCAGGATCGCAAAGATAAGCCACGCGTAAGCATCGGTGCAAAGCTTGTTGCCGACCTTCTTGGAGTAGCTGGTATAGATCGTCTTATCACGATGGATCTTCATGCAGATCAGATACAAGGTTTCTTCGATGTTCCAGTTGATCACCTCTATGGCTCTGGTGTCATTCTTCCATACTTGAAGAATCTTCATCTGAAGAATCTCGTTATAGCCTCACCTGATGTCGGTGGAGCAAAACGTGCAAAGAGCTATGCCAGATACCTTGATTGTCCACTGGTATTGTGCAACAAGACACGTGCCCGTGCCAACGTCATTGCAGAAATGCAGGTCATTGGCGATGTCAAGGACAAGGATGTTGTTATTGTCGACGACATGGTTGATACTGCAGGTACAATAACAAAGGCTGCGGACATTATGAAAGCATCTGGCGCACGTAGCGTCCGTGCCGTTGCCAGTCATTGCGTAATGTCGGGTCCGGCCAGCGAACGGGTACAGAACAGCGCATTGGAAGAGATTGTCTTCACAGACTCTATTCCTTATACACAGCGTTGTGCTAAAGTAAAGCAACTGAGCGTGGCAGATATGTTTGCAGAAACGATACGACGCGTGATAAATAATGAAAGTATATCATCACAGTATATAGTATAACGGCAAACAGGGAAAAGGAGTGATGACACCAAAAGGAAGTTAATTACCAGATATAAGATCACCAATTCCTTTTCCCATTTCACGTTCTCAACTTCTCTAAACTAACAATTATGGGAAAAGCAAACAACGTTTGGGCTTATCTTGCCCGCCACAAATATCTCATCACAATAGTGCTGGGGTTGTTGTTAGTGGGATTGTTAGACGAGAACAGTTTTCGGAAATACATGATACTACAAATGGAATACAATGAGGCTAAGAGCGAATTGGATACCTATATTGAACAGTACAAGCGTGATTCCGTAAAACTCCATGCTATTGAAGCCAACGTAAAGGGTGTAGAACGTGTAGCACGTGAACGTTACTTCATGAAACGTGCCAACGAAGATGTATTCGTGCTGAGTACAGACGAAAGAAGCGCCGAGGCTCAAAATGACGAACAATAAACTATGAGAAAACTTTCAACATTTCAATCTATCATAATGTCTGCCGGCGCACTACTAATGGTAGCGGGTATATTTATGACGGTGATAGGTATAGGCAATATCGCAACATATACAATACGTTGCATAGCCGCCATCTCCTTTACCATAGGTTCGATAATTTTTGCAGTAATGCAATTGCTTCAAACATATAATGGCAACAGCATAACCATTCGCAGACTACGTCGTATCATGGTTTTTGGTGCCATCTGTATGATTATGTCCGGATTGTTGATGATTGAGCAGACTTTCCACATCATCCTTCCATTGTTCGCAACAAGTATCGATGGTTATAATAGCTATTATCACTATGTACACAACAATTGGGGTGTCATGCTGCTAATATCCTGCATAGTGGAATTATATGTAACATTCCGTTTGTCCAACGAATTGAAAAAGGAAGTCCAATGACTTCCTTTTCTTGATATATGCGACATCGGTGACATGTATTACACACAACAACGACCGTAAACTTAAATTGGCCATATCATAGCCCCCCCCCAAAAAAAACAAACGCCCCAAGGTTTTTATATACATATGGGCGTTTACATTATAGAGAACAAGGATCAATGAAAAAATTCTTGAGTATCTATCCTATAAAGTTCCTATAATCCCAACTTTCCACAAGAACTGCTGGGATTATCTATTGTATTCCTTTTAGGCTAACATGTCTACTGCAGTCCAACATAGTCCTTGAAAAGAAAAAAGCCCTTTAATTGCCAGCAAAGATTACGTGTTTGTTTACAAATCATAAACAGGCTGTACAGTAAACTAAAAAAACATTAAACCAATAGCCTTGTTGCCTAAATACCGTAAATTTATTTTTTTACATCGATATTTCTCAATATCTTTGCAATTGTTTAAGAGTGTATTATATGCACATCAGATCTAACCGAAAAATTAATTTATGAAGAATAACTTTACTGTTTTTTCCTTTACCGATGTATGCATTGCAGTACTTACTGCAATGGTAATGACAGCATGCACAAAATATGACATCTCAGGTTCTTCTGATTTGCAAGGTGTTGATGGACGTATGCTCTATCTGCGTGCACTGACTGGCGACAGTCCTATTGGTTTGGATTCATGTGATGTTGTGCATGGCAAATTTAAATTTTCAGGATCATTAGACTCGGTAAAAGTCGTAATGCTTTGCATGGACAACAACGCCGTAATCCCTGTAGTACTGGAAGATGGCAAAATAAAAGTTGAGGTTAACGCCCAGCGACAGGTATGCAAGGGTACACCACTAAACGACACTCTTACTGCTTTTACCAACAGATATCGACAGTTGGCAACCAAAATGGCAGACCTGGAGCATATACAGAACCAAGCCTATATGAATGGCGAGGACATGGAAGATGTAAACAGAAGACTTTCTTTTGCACAACAAGAATTATTACAGAAGGAAGATAGACTTGTCAGCGGCTTCATTGCGGAGAACTTTGACAACTGCCTTGGTCCTTATGTATTCCTTATGGCAACACAATCTTCAGAATTTCCCGTATTGACACCGTGGATAGAAGCATTGATGACTAAAGCCACTGACACCTTCAAAAACAACCCCGTGGTTAAAGAGTATATGGAGGCAGCGCAGCATAACCAGGATGTCATGAGCGGCGTAGCTGACGTACCACAAGCTGCACCTCAAGCGCAACAGAATCTATCCCCTACTCCAAATGACATGGCAAAACCCGAAAAGTAACACAATGAGCATGATTCTTATAAAAGGAGGTATTCTCGTCAATGAGGGTTCACAACGCAAATCAGACATAATAGTAGAGGGTGATCGAATAAAGGAAATCTCAAACGATGGCATTACTGAAGGATATGACGTTTTCGATACAATTATAGATGCTGATGGATGCGTGGTAATGCCAGGAGTCATAGATTCTCACGTACATTTTCGCGAACCCGGATTAACACACAAGGCTGACATGGAGACAGAAAGCCGTGCTGCAGCCTTCGGTGGAGTGACTTCAGTTTTTGATATGCCAAATACGAAGCCACAGACTACCACCATAGCCGCATTGGAAGAAAAAAGAAATATTGCCAAAAGCAAGATGCACATCAACTATGCATTCTTCCCAGGAGCTACAAATGACAATGTGGATGTACTACGTCAACTGGACACATCAATCATACCTGGTATAAAACTTTTCATGGGTTCCAGTACAGGGAATATGCTTGTAGATAAAGAAAAAGTCCTTGACAATATATTCTCTTTGGCACGCGAAAAGAACCTCACGCTCATGACACATTGTGAGGATATGCAAATCATCGGCCATAACATGCAACACTTTCAAGAAGTGGAACATACAGAAGACCCTGACATTAGGCTACACCCACTTATACGCTCAGCTGAAGCCTGCTATAAGTCCTCTGCACTTGCAATAAGACTAGCAAGACTACATGGCACAGCATTGCACATTGCACATGTAAGCACAGCCAAAGAGTTGTCGCTCATCACAGATGCAGACAAAAACATTACTATGGAAGCAACAATAGCACATCTGTTATTTTCCATACAAGATTATGACACCCTTGGGACACGCATAAAATGTAATCCTGCCATCAAAGCCCTTACAGACAGACAAGCCCTTCGTCACACGCTCTGTCAAGAAAACGGCAGCATATACACCATTGGCACAGACCATGCCCCCCACTCTCTTGAAGAGAAACAAGGTGGCGCAGCCAAAGCCATGTCAGGGATGCCCATGGTTCAATTTTCTCTTATCGCCATGTTGTCACTCGTTGACCAAGGTGTTCTGACTTTGGAAAGAATGGTAACCCTTATGTGCCATAATCCAGCAAAACTGTTCTCTATCATTGACCGCGGTTTCATTCGTCCGGGCTATAAGGCAGACATTGTCATCGTCAGACGTGAAGATGCAATGTACACAGTTACAAAAGATTGTATACAAAGCAAATGCGCATGGAGCCCATTGGAGGGCAGACTATTCAATTGGAAAGTGCAACAGACAATCTGTAACGGCCATATCATATATGACAACAAAAGATTTGACGCAACAAGTAGAGGTGAAGAACTAAGATTCCAACATTGAAAATGAAAACGATACGTAGTGGGTTCTCTCTTAACTTTTAATCATAACATTTCAGTTTTAATCCATTGCTATACAGATTATACCAAATATTCATTCTTGCGCCAATTGTATTGCTTGTGACAATATGGGCCGGCACCACAGTTGCTATCGTATGCTCTTGTACAGGCTGGTTGAAGCATCATCTGCCAATCAAGCTCGGTATTATGACCCGTCCGGACTGGTGGGCTTATGCCGTTTCCCGTTTGTGGGCACGTATCATTGTAAAGGCATCGCTCCTTCACGTAGACGTGTTTGGCAAGGACAACATTCTTCCACGCACTTCTTGTGTATATACTGCTAACCACCAAGGTGCATACGATATATTTCTTGTCTGTGGCTATCTCGGTGTCGAGATACGCTGGATGTTAAAACGTTCTCTTGAAAACATACCGTTTCTTGGTATAGCGTGCCGACACGCAGGTTACATCTTTGTTGACAAAGGTAATGCCGGAAAAATGCGTGCTACATACAGAATGGCGGAAGAAGCACTTAAAGATGGTGCATCCGTTATGGTATTCCCTGAGGGGTCACGCACTTTCGACGGACGTATGAAAACGTTTCACCGTGGTGCTTTTACACTTGCAGATGAACTACAATTACCAGTCGTACCAATGACTATTAATGGTTCTTTCGATGTGTTGCCGCGTTACAGAGATGGAAGATTCATCAACAGACGCACCCTCTCACTTACAATACACAAACCACTATATCCCCTATCTCGTGGTGCTGACAATATCCACCGTCTGATAACAGAAAGTTTTGAAACCATAAATGGTGCAGTAATACCAGAATACCGAATAGAACCGCATTCGTATGGTTAAATACCAGAAATATCATTGTTTCAAAAATGGAATATCCTGATGAGGTCAACATAAAGTTAATGATAGCTTACTATGATAATATTCCTTTGGCTGCAATGTTCCTTGTACTGTCAGCACATCGTGCCACTTATCTATATGGTGCTTCGTCATCAAAGATGCGCAACCTTATGTCGACATATGCCCTACAGTGGAAGGCCATATAAATAGCCAAAGAGAACATGTGTTGCGAATATGATATGTTCGGAATTACACCAGACTCCAATCCTACACATCCCATGCATGGATTGTATAAATTCAAACATGGATTCGGTGGAGATATATACCATCAATTAGGATGCTGGGATTATCCATTAGATGAAGGACAATAAAATTACCTAACAGCCTGCGAAATGAATATGCAAGGATATTCAGCAGATGATTATATTAGCCATTCAAACCTTATGTTAGTATAAATTGCCTATAATAAATAGCCATAAACTCTGACAAAGCCACCTATTACAAATAAAAACACCTAACCATAAATCAATGGACAATACATTAGATCTGACTTTAAGGCTTTCCATAGCCCTTCTTCTCGGAGGAGCCATTGGCATTGAAAGGGAATTCCGTTCAAAAGATGCAGGCTTTCGAACACACTTTCTTGTAGCTATTGGCAGTGCATTGTTCTGCATTGTTTCACAGTATGGCTTTGCCATAGATTTAAAAGATTCCTCACGGGTTGCAGCACAGGTGGTATCAGGTATTGGTTTCCTTGGTGCTGGAATTATCATCTTCCAGAAAAACATGGTACGTGGACTCACTACGGCAGCAGGATTATGGGTAACAGCAGCAATAGGACTAGCTTGTGGAACAGGTATGTTTGTGGTAGCGGCAATTACTACCGGCATGGTGCTGGTGGGATTAGAAATTCTAAACGAACTGATTCCAAGGATAGGCACGACCTCTGTGGTAATGACATTTTCATCAACATCCAAAGACAGTGTCAAAAGGGTAATACGACAGATAAAGAATGAAGGTATAGAATTATCCTCATACGAACTCAAAGACCACCGAACTGCACAAGGCGAAATATTCGAGGTTTCATTGGAGATGAAAGTGAAACATGGTAGTCACTATGAACGTCTTATAGAATATTTGGATGAATTTGACAACGTTACAATTTCAAGTATAGAGTAATTACAATCCGCCCCTTTTGGTTAACGATGACTAAAATCAGCCACACAGTGTTAACCATGCTTAATGCGATACATTTCAGCATATTATATTGACTTGTTATAGTCAACGTAAAGCATTTTTTACTATTTTTGCGTCCATATAACAAGCATTCACCATCTGTGAATGTTGACAAAACTGGGTCTATGTTAAATCGTGTGGGTAATGCCTTACTAACACGATTTAACATAGACCCCAAAAACAAAAAGGCTAACCGGTGAACATTCTACCGCTTAGCCTTTTTTGTTGTGCGCCTGACAGGACTCGAACCTGCACATCGCAAGACACCAGATCCTAAGTCTGGCGCGTCTACCAATTTCGCCACAGGCGCATACTTGGACGATTTGCGAGTGCAAAGGTATAAAAAAAAAACGAGAACAGAAAGAGAATATTGTTTTTTTAGAAAAAAAGTTATAGAAATTTGGCCAATCAAAGAAAAAGTTGTACCTTTGCATCGCATTTGAAAAACAGATGTACCGAATTCATTCGTATGTAAGGAATAAAAGACAACAAGCATGGTGCGTTGGATGAACGGTTTAGTCTCTGGTCTGCAAAACCAGCCAAGGCGGTTCGACTCCGCCACGCACCTCTACAAGACAAAGCAGATGGTGAGTCAGGACTACGGTTCTGGCTCACTTTTCTATTATGGCAGTAGCAAGCCGGCTATACTTAGAGATGGATTAAATACGAATCCACGAAAACCAAGTAGTTGTTTGGTAATTTGGTAGTTTAAGCAAGCGCCACTGCGTGCCAAGCGGTACTGATAATCTTTTATGAACCCCTTGATTATCAGTGCTAACGACTAAACCACCAAACAATAATAAAATCAAACATCTACTTACAATTACCTAAATAGAGACACCCACTTGTTATTATAACATGTACAAACCTAACCTGCAATAAAGGCGTATACATCATTAACCATTCATCCGGACAGGCTTTGTTGCATCAAGCACACAAAACTATACAACTCATACAATTGAGTGTTTCCTGACTAATTCCAAAAATCCCATCTCAATGAATTTCTCTACCGTTATGGTATACATCTATGTACCAGTATAACAACGAAACGCACTTTTTTTACATGGAAGCGGCATTAAGAAGTCTTTTTTTTGCAGAATAATTGAAAAAGATGTACTTTTGCACAGTTAATAAAGAAAACAATGATGAACAGAATATTAATTATAGATGATGAACCTACCATCAGAATGTTACTTGCCCGCATATTGGAATTGGAGGGCTATGAGGTAATCAAAGCCAAAGACCGCTTATCAGGAATAGATACGCTAAAGCGCGGAAATGTACAAGTTGTGCTATGTGACGTATTCTTACCTGATGGCAATGGTGTAGATATGATACCGGAGATGAAACAAATTGCACCAGACGCAAAAATAATACTGCTGACAGCTCATGGCAACATTCCCGATGGCGTTCAAGCTATAAAGAATGGTGCATTTGATTACATCGTGAAAGGAGATGACAACAGTAAGATAATACCCATTGTCAGTCGTGCAATGGAAACATTATCACGCAATATTCCTTGTGGAAAGACCTTGCATGCCAAACGGCATGTATCAACATTTGATTCTATAGCCGGGAAATCCGGGGCACTGCTACATACTGTGGCTTTAGCAAAAAAGGTTGCAGTTACAGACATACCGGTATTGTTGACAGGAGAAACGGGAACTGGTAAGGAGGTTTTTGCACAATCCATACATAATGCCAGTTCAAGACACGACAAACCGTTTGTTGCCATTAACTGTTCAGCATTCAGTCGCGAACTGCTTGAAAGCGAACTCTTCGGCCATAGGGCAGGCTCGTTTACCGGTGCCTTGAAAGACAAAAGGGGATTGTTTGATGAAGCCAACCATGGAACCATATTTCTTGATGAAATAGGAGAAATGGCAAGTGACCTACAAGCAAAACTGTTGCGAGTACTTGAGTCAGGGGAATTCTTGAAGGTTGGTGATACAAAACCGACAAAAGTTGACGTACGCATATTGTCTGCAACAAACAGGAATCTTAAAGAAGAGATAAAGAAAGGACGTTTCCGCGAAGACCTTTTCTTCCGTCTGTCCGTTTTCCAGATTACACTGCCACCGCTCAGAGAACGTAGTGAAGACATAATGCTGCTGTCCAAACACTTTGTCAATCTTTTTTGCAAGAGATTGGGTAAAGACTGTTTGACAATTACCAATGATTGCATGAAGGTTCTTGAACATTACAGATGGCCTGGAAATGTACGCGAGTTACAGAATGTCATAGAACGTTCCATCATAGTCTGCGACGGGAACATAACAAAAGAAGACCTACCGATAGACATGCTTGAAGATTCACCATCGGCAGACCATACTGCTTTTGACTTGCCCACTGTAGAGCGCAACCACATTGCCAAGGTATTGAAATATACAAATGGTAACAAGACAGAGACGGCACGGCTATTGAAAATAGGTTTGACAACTCTATACAGAAAGATTGAGGAATATGGGATAAGAACCACTCCTTAACTATAGAGTGACAATATCATAGAATACAGGGATAGAGATATTTCCGAAATGACAAACCCTTCCAAAATGAAAAGTCCCTTTCATTTTGGAAGGGTTTGCGTTTAGTTGGAGACAGAGCATTAATACGATATAGCGTTGTTTATCAAACCGATACAAGCAAGTCACTAATGAATGGCATAGACGTTGCTAATAGTTATAAGTAACAACAATATTGTACAACAACTAAAAAACAAACAAAATGGAATTATTCTCTATCGGATTTTTATCGTGTGTACTTAGCGGCATAGTGTGCTTCTGGATTTTCTTCAAGTGCATTGATTGGTTTGAAACAATTTAAAGAAGAAAGGATAAGGTTATTACAATGTACACAGCTTTGTTTCTCATTAGTCTGGTTTTGTTCGGATACTTGATATATGTACTCGTCAGACCTGAAAAATTTTAATATAGTATGAATACCGAAATTGGTGGAGTATTACTCCAAATAGTCCTCATGGTGGGACTTGCATATCCATTGGGAAAATATATCGCCCGCGTTTATAAAGAAGAGAATACATTCCTTGACTTTCTGAAACCCGTTGAGCGATACATATACAGACTCAGCGGCATCAATCCGGATGAGGATATGGATTGGAAGCAATTTCTCCGTGCATTACTCTTTGTTAACCTCTTTTGGTTTGTCTGGGGGATGTTTCTATTGGTCATACAGGGGATTCTGCCTCTCAATCCAGACGGAAATCCTGGCCAGACAGTCCATCAAGCCTTCAATACAAGCATCAGTTTCATGGTCAACTGCAACCTGCAACACTATAGCGGCGAAAGTGGTCTGACATATTTCACACAGCTTTTCGTAGTAATGCTCTTCCAGTTTGTCACCGCTGCCACAGGGATGGCGGCTATGGCAGGCATCATGAAGGCACTGGCTGCAAAGACAACGGAAACCATAGGCAACTTCCACCGTTACCTTATACTTAGCATCACCCGCATCTTGCTGCCTTTGTCACTCATTGTGGGATTCATTATCATTGCAGAAGGCACACCGATGAACTTTGACGGCAAAACGCAACTGATAACACTCGAAGGGCAAAAACAAGAAATATCACAGGGACCTGTCGCAGCCATTGTGCCGATAAAGCAGCTGGGCACAAACGGTGGTGGATACTTCGGTGCCAACTCTTCACACCCTTTGGAGAACCCTACATACCTTACCGACATAGTTGAATGCTGCTCTATCACACTTATCCCAATGGCGTTTGTCTTCGCCTTTGGATTCTATCTTAACCGTCGCAAACTCGGCTACTGCATATTTGGCGTTATGATGGTCGCCTATCTTGCCGGAGCAGGCATAAGTGTCTATCAGGAAACAAACGGAAATCCACGTATTACGGCAATGGGAATTGCACAGGACGGCGGTGCCATGGAAGGCAAGGAAGTGCGCATCGGCTCTGCAGCAGGAGCATTATGGAGCATTACCACAACTGCGACAAGCAACGGTTCCGTCAACTCCATGCATGATTCAACGATGCCGCTGTCTGAAATGTCAGAAATGCTCAACATGCAGACAAATACATGGTTCGGCGGTGTTGGCGTAGGCTTGATGAACTATTTTACATTTATAATAATAGCCGTGTTCATAAGCGGTCTGATGGTAGGCAGGACACCTGAGTTTCTCGGGCATAAAGTTGAGGCGCGCGAAATGAAGATTGCCTCAATAATAGCCTTGCTTCATCCTTTCCTCATACTTGTCGGCACAGCACTCGCAACATGGATTTTAGTCCACGCGCCACAATTTACCGATACAGAGGGCGGCTGGCTGAACAATCCAGGCTACCACGGACTCAGCGAAATGCTTTATGAGTTCACATCCGCCGCCGCCAACAACGGCTCAGGTTTTGAAGGTCTTGGCGACAACACATGGTTTTGGAACTACTCATGCGGTCTGGTACTTATACTTGGACGGTTCATACCTATCATAGGACAGGTTGCCATAGCCGGCATACTGGCCAGGAAGAAATTCATACCTGAAAGTACTGGTACACTGAAGACAGACACTTGCACATTTGGAATTATGACCTTAGCGGTAATCTTAATTGTAGCAGCATTGTCATTCTTCCCTGTTCATGCACTTAGTACCATCGCCGAACATCTAACACTATAACATAAAAAAAGATGGATAACAACAATTCCACTTCTCTTTTCAAGAAGGAACAAATGATAGCGAGCGTCAGACAGTCGTTCATAAAACTCAATCCGCGCCTGATGGTCAACAATCCCATCATGTTCACAGTTGAAGTGTGTACAGCCATAATGCTGCCGATGACTGTTTATTCTGCGTTCAACAGTACGCAGGGGACTTTTGCATACAATGCATGCATATTCATAATACTGTTCTTCACACTGCTTTTCGCCAACTTTGCCGAAGCAATAGCGGAAGCACGCGGCAAAGCACAAGCTGACAGTCTTAGAAAAACACGTGAGGAAACGCCTGCAAAACTGATTTCGGGCGGCAAAATTATAACTGTCAACAGTTCGCTACTACAGAAAGGTGATGAGTTTGTCTGTGATGCCGGAGATGTGATACCCGCTGATGGTGAGATAACTGAAGGCCTCGCCTCCATTGACGAAAGTGCCATAACAGGTGAATCAGCACCGGTGATACGCGAGGCCGGCGGCGACAAGAGTAGCGTGACAGGTGGCACAAAGGTGCTGTCAGACCATATACGTGTGGTCGTCACAACACGTCCCGGCGAGAGTTTTCTTGACAAGATGATATCCCTTGTGGAAGGAACATCACGCAAGAAGACACCTAACGAGGTTGCACTTACAATACTATTGGCCGTTTTTACGCTTGTATTCCTCATTGTCTGCATAACGCTAAAACCATTTGCCGACTACACTGGTACAGTAATCACCATAGCCTCCTTTATATCACTCTTTGTCTGTCTTATCCCTACCACTATCGGCGGCCTGCTTTCGGCAATAGGCATTGCCGGCATGGACCGTGCACTGCGTGCCAATGTCATCACGAAGTCAGGTAAGGCAGTGGAAACTGCAGGTGACATAGATACCCTATTGTTGGACAAAACCGGCACAATCACCATCGGCAACCGTAAGGCTACAGGATTCTTTCCCGCTGAAGAAGTGGACAAACACTCATTTGTAGAATACTGTATGTTATCTTCTGTTTCTGATGACACCCCAGAAGGCAAGTCCATTGTAGAACTTGGCCGTGAGGAAGGTCTACGAATAAGAGATTTACATACCGGTGGAGCAAGGATGATAAAATTCACAGCCGAAACAAAATCCTCAGGAATAATACTGAAAGACGGTACTGAAATACGCAAGGGCGCATACGACGCCATACGTAATCTGGCTGAAGCGGCAGGCAACGGTTTCTCGGAAAGCATCATGGATCTCGTGCGAACAATAACCTCCAACGGTGGCACACCGCTTGTGGTAAGTGTCAACAGGAAAGTTGTCGGCGTGATAGAGTTGCAGGACATCATCAAGCCTGGCATACAACAACGTTTTCAAAGACTACGCAAGATGGGCGTAAAGACAGTCATGGTGACGGGCGACAATCCACTTACAGCCAAATACATTGCCGAAAAAGCAGGCGTTGACGACTTCATTGCCGAAGCAAGACCAGAAGACAAGATGAACTATATAAAGAAGGAGCAGGACAGCGGCAAACTGGTCGCCATGATGGGCGACGGCACCAATGATGCTCCTGCATTGGCACAGGCAGACGTTGGTGTGGCAATGAACAGTGGAACGCAGGCCGCCAAAGAGGCAGGAAACATGGTAGACCTTGACAATGACCCTACAAAACTCATTGAGATAGTAGAGATAGGCAAACAACTGCTTATGACACGTGGTACATTGACAACATTTTCCATTGCCAATGACATGGCGAAATACTTTGCCATCGTACCAGCCCTCTTCATGGTCTCTGTACCACAGTTGTCTGCACTTAACATCATGGGACTCCATTCACCGGAGAGTGCCATTCTCTCTGCAGTCATCTTCAATGCACTCATCATCCCGGCACTCATTCCGCTTGCACTACGTGGCGTGCAATACAAACCGATAGGCGCCAGTGCTTTGCTCCGCCACAACCTGCTCGTCTATGGAGCTGGAGGTATCATCGCTCCGTTCATCGGCATCAAAATAATTGATTTACTGTTGGGACAATTCTTTTAACAATCACGAATATGATGAAAATATTATTGAAAGCATTAAGATTGACGGTTGTGTTATGCATTTTTCTGTCAGTAACATACATATTGGTATTATGGGTCTTCGCCAAGGTCGTAGGTACAAATGATGTAGTCACACTACACGGCAAGACGGTAGGTGCAACAAACATCGGCCTGACCTTCACCAGTGACAAATATTTCTGGGCACGTCCGTCATGTGCGGGCAACGGTTATGACGCCTCCGACTCAGGTGGCAGCAACAAGGGACCGACCAATACGGAATACCTTAAAAGTGTAGAAGCACGCATAACAGTTTTCCTTGCACATCATCCTTACCTGCAACGCAAGGATGTGCCTGCCGAAATGGTAACAGCAAGCGGCTCCGGACTTGACCCGGACATCACTCCACAAAGTGCTGCTGTGCAGGTAAGACGTGTAGCGTCAGCTCGTGGAATGAATGTACAGGATGTACAGAAAATAGTCAACGAGACTATGGAGTATCCGATATTCGGTTTATTCGGTACAGAGAAGGTAAATGTCTTGAAGCTGAATGCTGCATTAGACGAAGTGAAAACAAAATGACAATACAAATGAACAGAGAAGATAATGTACAGCATTTCCTTGATCTAATCCGCCACTCGCAACGTGGGAAATTCAAGGTCTATATCGGAATGATAGCCGGTGTAGGCAAGACATACAGGATGTTGCAGGATGCAAGAGATATGCGGAGATGCGGAACAGACGTACAGATAGGATTTGTAGAAACACATGGACGTGCAGGCACAGAGGCTATGCTGAAAGGTTTGCCGGTCATTCCACGTAAAAAGATATTCTATAAGGGTAAGGAAGTTGAAGAAATGGACATCGATGCCATCCTACAATTACATCCGGAAATAGTTATTGTGGACGAACTGGCACATTCAAACCTGGATGGTAGCCGCAACGCCAAACGTTGGCAAGACGTTATTGAACTGCTGGATGCCGGCATCAACGTATTGTCAGCGGTAAACATACAGCACATAGAGAGCCTTGGTGACGACATACGCAGCATCGTAGGCATCTCTGTCAGGGAAAGGATACCTGACAGCGTACTTCAGGATGCCGACGAGATAGTTAACATTGACCTTACTTCTGAAGAACTTATAGAAAGGCTGAAAGCTGGAAAAATATACCACAAAGACAAGGTGCAGACTGCACTTGACAACTTCTTCAAGGCGGAGAACATTCTGCAACTACGTGAACTGGCATTGAAAGAGGTGGCATTCAGAGTTGGGAAAAAGGTAAGAGGAGAAACGACAATACAGCGTTACCTCGTATGTGTAAGCAGCAACGAACAGACACAGCAGGCCATTATACGGAAAGCATACAGATATGCCATGTGCAGCGGCGCAGAACTTGTCGCACTCTACGTACAGACCCCGAGGGAAAATACAGACCGTATCTCACTGGTCTCACAGCGCCACCTATTGTCACACCTTGAACTGGCGGTACAATTGGGTGCGAAAGTCAAGCAAATGACAGAAAAAGACATATTCAAGGCTATAACAGACACATGCAAAGATGAACACATAACAACCCTGTGTATGGGAGTCCCGGACTTCTCTTTCCCGAAAATACTGTTAAGAATAGGCAAATATGCGAAATTTCTCAAATCCCTAAAGGTAATGAAAACGGATTTTATTATATTTGCAGGGTAAAACGCCAACCGTCAACAACATGAAAAAAAATACAAGCATAAAAGAGAAACTGACTCTATACGTAGGTCTACTGGTTGCCATGATTATAGGACTTGTAGCACTCTCCACCATAAGTCTTCAGATACTAACCGCAACAGAGCCCAACTCTCCCGTTGCGGATTATGGATTAAACCGTGCCTTGTTACTTATTGGCATATTCGGTGCGGTGTGCATACTTATCGGATTATGGATGCTATTCCGTCTCCCTACCTCCATCAACAAGCCATTTATGGAACTGTCGGAAGCGGTTAATGAGGTTGCAAATCACAACTATAAAGTGGTATTGAACCTTAAAGGCAGCGTAGAACTACAACTATTGTCGCAGAACTTCAATAGAATGACGCACAGGTTGCAGGACTATCATGGCAGTTCCATGTCACAGTTAAAAACCTCAAAGCAGTATATGGAAACCATCATCAACTCCATAGACGAACCTATTGTCTGCCTCGGGGTAGACGGTACACTACTCTTCATCAACAATGCCGCGCTCTCCATACTCAACATAAAACACGACGAGGCTGTGGGGAAGATGGCCCGGGACATTGCAATGCATAACGATTTGCTGAGAAAACTTATCAATGGCATAGACGAGAAACATGCGAAGGAAGACCCACTGAAGATTTATGCGGATAATAGGGAAAGTTATTTTCAGGTTAAATATCTGCCTGTACGCATGACTGTAAATGGTATAGTAAACCAGGAACAGAGTGGAAACGTGATAATGTTGCAGAATATAACGAAGTTCCACCAACTGGACGTTGCCAAGACCACATTCATATCTACCATTTTCCATGAGTTGAAGACCCCTGTTTCTGCTATGCTAATGAGTCTGCAACTGCTTGAAGACAGGCGTGTGGGCAACCTCAACACAGAACAACAGGAACTGTCCCAAAGCATAAAGGACAATGGAGAACGGCTGTTGAGTATAATAGGTGAATTGCTTAACATGACACAGGTGGAGAGTGGTGTTATGAAACTAAGGCCGATAATCACCAATCCCATAGACCTTATTGATTATGCCATAAAGGCGAACCGCATGCAGGCTGAGAAGTTCAACATCAATGTTGAAATAGATTACCCGAAGGAAAAGATTGCAAAACTATATGTTGACAGTGAAAAGATAGCATGGGTTCTGACGAATCTTTTAAGCAACGCAATACGATACTCCAGCGAAGGCGGCCGTGTTATAATAGGTGCCAGACAGCCAGACAGCCATCACATGGAGATATTTGTACAGGATTTTGGCAAAGGCATAGACCCACGCTATCATGAAAGCATATTCGAGCGTTACTTCCGTGTTCCCGGCACGAAGATACAGGGCAGCGGTCTGGGGCTATCAATCTCACGTGACTTTGTCGGAGCACACGGAGGAACATTGACTCTGAAAAGCGAAGTAGGCTATGGCAGCACATTCATAGTAACCCTACCAGTGTGACTGAACTGTACACAAAAGAGCCACCGTATGGTTTCAGGAAAATAGAGTTCATTATCCATTGAACATAACAACGCTCCACAAGAATGCTACAAACATAGATAATGGCACTGTTATCCAATGTTTACATTTACATGACATACTGAATGTTAATCTTTTTCAGCGGTGTCGTCTGCGGGCAAAAATACACGCACAGAGTGAATATGCCCAAATCACAAAACAATCGTGCCCAAATTACACGGTGAAAGCAATGCTTTTACAATGTAATTTGGGCACGATTGTTTTAGTTATATATAAAGAGCCCTTCAATAGCAGGAAACGACAGTATCATTATACCATCAGAACTGCCACCATTTCCTTTTCGACTGAGGCAACGCCCCATTCAATGTTGCAGCATTAACACGCTCCTTTATTATATCTTTCCATGTTTTGTGGTCATGCACCATACGATAGATTACGCCCCAATCGGGTAATCCTCCTATGTTGCGGTCGTCTATCCATAAATCCACTTTCAACTTACGCGAGAAGTGGTTGTTGTTTTCCACTTCCTCTTCCGGATAGTCACGGTTGACAGCATAGAACTCCACACCGCGCTCACGACACCATTCCACAGCATCGTCAAGGTATTTCCCTTCACGCACTGTCCACAGGATAAGCCTATGATGGTCCTTGATAAGCATCTTCAAGGTATCAATGGCAAATGGCTGTTCCCTACCTATCTGCGGATATGCATCCGTCACTATAGTTCCATCAAAATCTACAGCAATAGTCATTTCTCTTATTTTTTCTTTATAGAATCATCATTAGGATTGCCATAATGGCTGCTGTTATATGAACTATAACCATAAGAGTGATATCCATATTTGCCTCCTATCTTGGCACGTGAGCCATAACGGCCATATTTTCCATAATGTCCATATCCGTAAGCATAGCCATACTTGCGTTTAGACATATCTATACCATTGACAACTACACACATATTAGGCAGTTTACCATTGTCCGCAAGATTGTTAAGATCCACTAACGCTGCCTTCTCTGTATAGTCAGCACGACTGACTGCTACCGTAATATCAGCCACACGTCCTATCTGTAATGTATCAGAAACAAGTCCTACCGGGGCTGTATCGACAATGACATAGTCATATTCCTTACGCAATTGCTCAAATATCACATCAAGTGATTTGCGTGAAACAAGTTCTGCCGGATTTGGGGGGATAGGGCCTGCCATGAGTATGTCAAGGTTCTTGTTCACACCGGAAGCTACAATTTGACTCCTGATATCCTCCATTACAGGGGTGTCCTTTGTGAGAAGAGTTGATATACCGGTGTGTTCATCAGTGCCAAGTTCAAAGAGTGCTGCCAGACGCGGACGGCGTATGTCAAGTCCTACGAGCAGAACTTTTTTGCCGAGGAGAGCGAAACTGACTGCAAGGTTGGCGGCGACGAATGTTTTACCCTCACCGGAGACAGTAGAAGTGAACATTATAACATTCTGCTTCTCCTTCATAAGGAACTGAAGGTTTGTACGCATTCCGCGGAAGATCTCTTCCATCTGGTCATTTTTATTCTCTCTTACGACAATCTCTCCCTTGGTTTTGGCACTCTCATTGGCCAACGCTATATCGGCAATTATTGGCTTGTCTATCAGTCGTGCGACATCTTCGTGCCCCTCAATGCGGAAACGAAGTAGTTCTCTCAATATCAATATGCCGAACGGTATTACAAGACCAAGGATTAATGCTATCAGCATTACCATACCAGTCTTTGGCTGAACCTTACCCAATGAAATAGGCTTGTCAAGAAGTTTTCCCTTATCAGCCGTAGCTGCCAATGAGATAGAGTTCTCCTCACGCTTTCCAAGCAACATGATGTACAGGCTTGACTTTACTTCCTGCTGTCGTCCGATTTCCGTAAGGAAACGCTCTTGTTTCGGAGACTGGGCCAATTTTGAAGAATATCTGGAATAACTGCGCTCAAGAACATCACGCTGTATTTGCGTATTCTTTATAGACTGGTTGAGTGCACGCTTCAAGGCATTCATCAAATCATCCAACTGTGATGTAAGATTGGCGACATTAGGACTGAGTTCTGATGCACTGCCGAGGAGACGGTTGCGTTCAAGAACAATGGCATTGAACTGTGTGATGAGTGCCGTGGCTGCAGGATCGGTGAGCCCTACGTTTGAAGGCAGTGTCTGATACTTGTTTGACGGCATATTGACATACTCACGTATGCTCTCCATCAATAAAAGCTGTGTACCGGTTTCTGTAATTTCCTTTTCCGTAGCATCAGTATTAACAAGTGTCTGTCCGGCCGTTGCCGTAAGGTCAACCATATTATTGCTACGCTTGTAACTTTCTATCGCGCCGTCAGTAGTGCCAAGTTCATTGTTGATTTTCTCCAGACGCTGGTTGACAAACTGTTCCGTGCGCACCGCAATCTCATTCTTGTCAATATTCGCAAGCCTGTTATAAACCACAGCGACTTGGTTAAGATAGTCAACGCCACGCTCCGGTAATATGTCATTGTGAACGAAATTGGCAATTGTCGTAGTCTTAGAAAGAGCATCAACACTCATATTTGAAGCATATGACTCAGCCACTTTTGATGGATTATATATGTCAACCTTGATGCTACGGTCTCCCGTCCATTTCTGCAGGAACTCTCTATTCGGAAGAATGCTGATGACACCTACACGCGTGGGTATAGACATCGGCAGTGAACCAGAAGCCTCAAAAGAGATTCCTTCCTTCATATCCATCATATAGTATTCTCCTTCCACACTGTAGATGTTTCCCTGTCTGGTTACACTAAGATGTATTTTCTGACGGAGAGTATCCAGATGTACAGGGTCAAGATCCACTATTATAGGATTATTTTTGTATACAGCGACATCCTTTATGCGTCCTTCTATCTTATAATTTACATATAATTTCAGATCACGCACAGCACCTTCTGCTACACTGACAGACTTGAGGATTTCAAGTTCGTTGTCAAAGCCATTACTATTTGTAACGAAACCGAGATTGGCAGCAGCCTGTATCTTGTTTGAAGTACGCATATTGGAATCATCTTCCTTTACCAGAACCTTTGCCGTAATCTGGTAAACAGCCGGGGTGTAACGTACATAAACTACCGCTATACAGAGGCAGATGACTACTGACAACACTATCCACTGCCAGTTAAGCAGAAAGGATTTCAACAAGAACTGCATGTTCAAAAAACTGTTTTCCGTGCTGTCCAGCTGTACTTCGTTCGTTACTTTTTTGGAATCTTCAATCATCTTTTGGTCGTTTGATTTTTCTTAATGTCGATTGGCGTTTGTTATAGGACACGAATGCGCATGGCGTGCATGCCACAAAGCCTGAAATTTATCTATATACAGAATTAAGGTAATTCGCATCTGAACATCCATCATGACAACAGGTACTTTGTTCCTTAATTCCGGCACTGTCACGCAGCAAGAGAAACCTGTCATCATCTTAGACACGTGCAAAATTAATAAAACTTTTTAAATAACGACACGTCAAAAGCTTTTTTTTCATATTTCTGCGGCTTTTATTTATTAAATATCATGTTTTATGGATTTTTTTATGTAACTTTGCGCTCAATTAATTAACAAGAATTACGAAAATGGGCATATTATCTTTTTTTCAAAAGCGCAACGACAACACTGGAAAAGTCGGCGGAATGGAGGACTACATGATGCTGATAAGGGTATATTTCCAGGCAGCAATAGCAACACAGGTAGGAATAAGCAACATTGCAATGCTGCCTGACCTCCGTGTTTTCAAGTCCACATTCAAGGTACATACAGAACACAACAGACTTGGAACGGGTGAAAAAAACGCATGCAGGAAAATGCTTAAAGACTTATTCGGTCATGATGATGCATTCTTCAGGGAGATAGACAAAAGCGTTGCCAAGAACTGCAGAAAGATGCAGGACGTACAGACTTACCTGCTGCAATTCCAGAATTTCACACAGGACACTATGATGCTTATGGGTAACCTGATGAAATTCAAGTTACGTATACCATCCATATTCAAGAAAGCCATATATTCTATGACAGAGAAGACTGTCAATGATTTGTTCACCAAAAACGACTATTCTGATGCCGGCACACTGAAAGCGGTGGCATCAGTGCGCAAATACAACCTGCGACTTGGCTTTACACAACACTGGATTACTGACTTTGTATACCGGATTGTGATGCTTGCAAAAAAGGAAAAATCTCCGGCTGGGAAAGAGAAATAACAGTTTCGCACAAACAGAGATAAGTGACAGGTATAACATTTCCTGATAAAAAAACAGGAAAAACTTTGGTTATTAGGAAGAAATTCGTTAACTTTGCCACAAAATTTATCCAACGTACATGTCACAAGTCGAGTCAAACATAAAGACATTCACAACAAGAGTTCGCCAACTGATACTCAAATTTACAGAGTTGAAGAAAGAGAACGTTGAACTGTACACAATGGTTGATGAACGTGACCAGCAGATAACAGACCTAAAAAAACAACTAAGCGAGGCGGAGAAGAGATATAATATGCTTATGACAGCAAAAATGCTCAGCATCGCAGACACTGACATAGAGAACACCAAGAAGAGGGTCAACAAACTGATTAGAACGGTGAACCAATGCATAACGCTGTTAAGCGAAAAATAAACAGCATAATTTGGCAACGCCTTACAGACTTTCCCCCACCATCCTCTGTAACAGAAAGCTATGGAAGAAAACGTAAAGAAACAACATATTACCATTAATGTCTATGACACGCCTATCTCCATCATGGTTCCACAAGAACAGGAACAGATGTACAGAGAGGCAGGATCGATAATTAATGAAAGGCTAAACACTTACTTCGGCATTTATAAAGGGTTGAAGAATGACAAGGAAATTATCTATTACGCGATGATAGATATAGCCTTGCGTTGTGTTTCCGAGTCCAAGAAAAATGATGTTTCCCCTATTACGGATATTCTCTCCACTCTGTCTTCTGAAATTGAGGAAGCCTTGAAAAAGGCTTGATTGTAATGCCGTTGTCACTATAGTGCAATAGTATTATATTAGAAGAAAAATTAAACAATAGAGAATATTAATACAAACAAATTATTTAAATCATGATTATTTCAATTATAGCAGTTGCAGCAGCCCTTATCATCGGGGGTCTGGGAGGCTACCTGATTTTCAGATATGTAATCAAGGGAAAATTCAATGAGATGGTTGCCAACGCAGAAAAGGCTGCAGAGGTATTGAAAGAAAAGAAACTCCTCGAAGTAAAGGAGAAGTTTATTAACAAGAAAAGTGAACTGGAACGAGAGGTACAGCAACGGAACCAGAAGATTCAACAGACGGAAAACCGTCTGAAACAGCGTGAAATCAGCCTCAACCAGAAGCAGGAAGATCTCGGAAAACACAATCAAGAACTAGATCAACTGCGTCAACGCATAGAGAACGAGAAGAAGCTTTTGGCTGTGAAAGAGCAGGAATTGTCTGATATGCAGATGAAAGAACGCGAGAAATTGGAACAGCTTTCCGGTCTGTCTGCAGATGAAGCAAAGACAAGACTCGTTGACAGTCTGAAAGATGAAGCACGTACAAATGCTCAGAGTTATATCAACGAGATAATGGATGAGGCTAAAATCAATGCCAACAGCGAAGCGAAAAAAATTGTAATAAAGACCATTCAGCGCGTTGCTACGGAAACAGCGATAGAAAATTCTGTCAGCATTTTCCACATAGATAATGACGAGGTGAAAGGACGCATTATTGGTCGTGAGGGTAGAAACATCCGTGCTTTGGAAGCTGCATGCGGCGTAGAGATTGTGGTTGACGATACACCTGAGGCCATAGTCATCTCTGCCTTTGATCCGATACGACGTGAAACATGCCGTCTTGCACTGCACCAACTGGTGACTGACGGCCGCATACACCCAGCACGTATCGAGGAAGTCGTTGCAAAAGTAAAGAAACAACTTGAGCAGGAAATTATAGAAACCGGCAAACGCACCACCATAGACCTCGGCATTCACGGTCTGCATCCAGAACTCGTACGCATAATAGGTAAAATGAAGTATCGTTCCAGTTATGGACAGAACTTGCTTCAACACGCCCGTGAGACTGCAAACCTATGTTCTGTGATGGCATCTGAACTTGGCCTGAACCCAAAGAAAGCCAAACGTGCCGGACTTTTACATGATATTGGTAAGGTTCCTGATGAGGAAAGTGAATTGCCACACGCTCTATATGGTGCTAAAATAGCAGAGAAGTACAAGGAGAAGGATGATATATGCAATGCCATAGGTGCCCACCATGATGAAATGGAGATGACTTCTCTTATCGCTCCAATAGTACAGGTGTGCGATGCTATATCTGGTGCCCGCCCTGGTGCTAGACGTGAAATTGTTGAGGCTTACATAAAACGTCTCAATGACTTGGAATCTATAGCTATGAGTTATCCTGGTGTAACAAAAACATACGCAATACAAGCAGGTAGAGAATTACGCGTGATAGTAGGCGCAGACAAAATGACTGATGCGGAAACAGAAGAACTGTCTGCGGAAATCGCTACAAAGATTCAAAACGAGATGACTTATCCTGGACAGGTTAAGATTACCGTGATACGTGAGACCAGAAGCGTTGCTTACGCTAAATAAAGGTATTAATAAACGAGAAACCCGAAACCGTAACATCCGATTGCAATGCAATAGATGTTACGGTTTCGGGTTTCTCGTTTATTGTTTGCTTCTACTATCGAACGTACAAGCAGCCAGCAGTATATCAATGCATCACACTATATGGCAAACTCATAATTTCCACCAATCATCTGATGTCTTACTGACAACCCTTACAAGTTCATTCATCACAAGACACTTCTCTCGTATCAGCTTACAATCATACTGCATAGACGAGTCCCACGGAGATATCTGCACAAGTTTTCCTGCCACACAAGCATCATAAGAACCACCGTTAGGATGATACTGTAGACAGAAGCCTTTCCCCATTATCTCTATGATAGGTAACGATTCCTGCATCAACATACGCATCACCTCACGTTCCTTCTTGCTCACAAAGGCAGAAACAACTATATTGCCATGTCGTGCAGCATCAAGAACAGCCTGTGCTTGACGTGCGAAAAAAGACTCATCCGCACGATGGCATATAAGACTTACCTTGTTATCCGCATACAACAAGTCCTTATTACCAACATAATCCAAAACCACATCACTCACGGTACGCTCTACGTCAGCGGAAAAACTCAATTCTTTAATGACGTTGACACAAGCTCGTCTACACGCTTCTTTATTCTGTGAGAAATATTTGTCAGCCATAACCGCATTCGTTATGACACTACTGCTCCAGTTTCTACTGCAAATACCATGGTGTATTTGCAGATAAGCACTAAACATATTAGACATAGAGTACAAACTAATTATTAAGAAAAACAGGACGTATAACCCACAAACCAAGTTGTGACGGATGGTCACTCATATATTGCTTCATACTCTTCGGCTCAGCAATCACCTTCTTATGAATCTGTGAAGCATTAAGCAGATGCAACTTACCATCCTTCCCCCACAATGCTATGCCTATGTGGGTAGTATCCAGTCCCTTCTTCTTAGTAGCGATGGCAAGTATGTCTCCAGTCTTGATATACTTCAGTTGTTGTTCAGACAACCCTGTAAATTCCGCAGGAATATACATCATAACCTTACCATAGGATGCTTTCTCCATTCTGGAAATAGCGGCAATATCCACTTTATTGCCATTCAACATAGAGTAATATGAAGGATGTGCACTCATGTAGTCTATGTTTATGGTTTGCCTTTTGGCATAAGAATACCGTTTGGCTGCATCTTTATCCTTCAATTTCTGCAGAGGCAACGTCACAAGGCCCTGCTTTTCATTGTTCTCTGCCCACCACAAGAAGTAATGATTACGACTTGGATAGCCTTCCACTCTTCCCTGTTGATAGCGTATTTTCTCCAGATTACGACAAAAATCCGCCCATCCATGCAACTTATTCTTCGTCGTAAGAGCAAGGGCAAAGACTGTTTCTACAAACGTTGTACAATCCATCTGGCGCATATTTACGACAAGTTTCTCTGTTTTGTTCACCTCAAGAGTGTGGGCAACGTATGGTATACCCAACATCTTGGTGCCATAAAAAACCATCAAATTAACATCTTCGCCCTGCTTTGCACCTTCTTTCAACAGTTTGACAACTTTTATACTATCAGCCTTTGTGTATGTCACACCAACAGCTGAAGCCTTGCAACAACAGATAATACATATCAACATTGTTACGAAAAAATCTTTTCTATACATAATATATAAAGCGAACAGCCCTTCATGACATTATTGTCAATGAAGGGCTGTCATTGTATAATCGATTAGTTCTATACTGTTTTATTTCAAGAATGATATAAGAACACCCGCAGCCACAGCAGAACCGATAACACCAGATATGTTTGATGCCATACAATAGTTCAATACATGGTTCTTTGGATCATATTTCGTGGATATCTCATTAGCAACGCGTGATGCCATTGGCACAGCCGAAAGACCAGTTGCACCAACAAGTGGGTTGACTTTCTTCTTTGTAAACAGATTGAATATCTTTACCATACAGATACCAGCGGATATAGACAAGGCAAAAGCAAGGAATCCTCCCACTACAATACCGATCGTCTGAAGATTGAGAAAGGCCTCACTCGTCATTGTAGCGCCTACTGACAGTCCCAGGAAGATTGTGGCTATATTCATTATAGCATTACTTGCTGCATCAAAAAGACGCCCAGTCATGCTACCAAGTTCTTTCAAAAGATTACCAAACATAAGCATCCCGACAAGACTCACTGCTGTAGGTACCAGTAAAGCCACAATAATAGTCACACAAATAGGGAACAGAATCTTCAACACACGGAGGTTCTTTATCTCTAAAGTGTTAGGATATTTCTTATCCTGTTCCTTCATGTTTATCATCAGTTCTTTCTTAGTACACAGCATTTTAACCACAAGTGGTATTATGACAGGCACCAATGCCATATATGAATAAGCAGCTATAGCAATAGGGCCAAGCAGTTGCGGTGCAAGTTTTATCGTAGTAAAGATAGCCGTAGGACCATCAGCCCCCCCGATAATACCAAGTGATGCAGCCTCCTGTGGTGTGAATCCCATAGCCAAAGCAGCCAATAGAACTGCAAAGATACCGAACTGTGCACCAGCTCCGAAGATAGAAAGGCGTAGATTACGCAACATTGGACCAAAGTCTGTCAATGCACCTACACCCATGAATATTATAGGAGGGATGAAGCCTGTCTTTATACACATATAGTATATGAAGTTCATCAGTCCCAAATCATGGGCAATCTTGTGCAACGGCATATCCCAAATTATCTCCTGAGACCCATCAGGCAAAGTCACATACCCATCTGAAGTGGCCTGTGCCACACCCATACCTCCACCGGGAAAGTTGGCAAGCAGCACACCCATACCTATAGGAATCAGCAACAAAGGCTCATACTTCTTCACTATACCAAGATAGAGAATGACGCACGCTATGGTTATCATTATGAGGAAAGACCAGTCTCCGCCCGTCTGTGCAAAGGCTGTCATATTCCATATATTCTGTAAAATTTCCATTTTGGTTAATCCTTAAAGTCTTAATTCTAAGCAATAGTCATAAGTACATCATCCTCTTCCACGGAATCTCCAGAAGCGAAGTTTATACTTGTTATTATACCGCTCTTCTCAGCCTTGATACGGTTGAACACCTTCATTGCCTCGATATAACAGATAATGTCACCCTCATTCACGTGGTCCCCCACCTTCTTAGGTGTCTCACTGGCAGCACTTACGAGATAAGCCTTGCCCTCCAATGGAGCAAGTATCTCAAGACCTTCACCGGCAGGAGCGGCAGTTTGGGTTGCCTGTACTGCAGCAGGAGCAGCAGCCTGTGCACCATAAGCGATATCAACCTTATAAGATTGACCGTTCACAGTCACCGTAATCTGCTTTGGTTCAGCACCAGCAGCAGGAGCATTCTTCTTGGCTTTGCGTTCAGCAAGATCCTTTTCAAATGCAGCCTTGGCAGCACCACTTCTGAAAGCCTCATACTGTTGCGGATGCATAGCATACTCAAAGAGTTCCTCTTCGTCCTCTCCAAGTTCCCATCCCTTCTCATTCATTTTCTGGCGATAGGTATCCAAATCATCAGGATAATTCTCCTGAGGGTCAGACGTAAGGAACTCACGTTTCTCATCCTTTGCCATCTCAATGAAAATCGGATCAACCTGTCCAGGGAGACGTCCTGACTTACCAAGAATCATATCCCAAATATTATCGGCTATCATGCTCCAACGTTCCTTGCCCTTCTCCATCTGCATCACGTTCATGAGTGCAAGGTTCTTGACATACTGTGAGAACGGAGTCACAAGACAAGGATAACCGACCTTCGGCCAAACATAAGCCACCTCGTCAAACAATTTCACGAGTAACTGATCTGTTGTCAATTCCGGCTGATTATTCTTTACTTTCCACTTGTTCAGCGACTTGAGGTTATCTTCAAGGTCTGTCATCAACGACCCCATCATACCTCCCGGTAATCCTGGTTTTATAAGGAGAGAGTTATTAAGATGGTTTGATGCCGGGATATAATAACCGAGGAAGTCGTCCATCATCTCCTGAATCTGTGTGCGTACTTCCATATACGCTTCCATATTGATGTCCTTCACCTTAAAGCCTGCATCCTTAAGCATCTCCTGAACAGCGATAATGTCAGCATGCCCAGTACCCCATGACAGCGGCGCTACTGCCGTATCAATGTAGTCACAGCCTCCACGAGCCACCTCAAGTATGCTTGCCATGTTGAAGCCAGGACCGGCATGAGAGTGATATTGAACTATAATGTCTTTTTTATAAGCCTTGATACCCTTACATATCTTACCCAAAGTCTCCGGGCGACCTATGCCGGCCATATCTTTAAGGCATATCTCGTCAGCACCAGCATCGATGAAAGTCTTGGCAAGACCAATATAGTAATCTACAGTATGTATAGGCGAATGCGTAATACAAAGTGAAGCCTGCGCTATCATACCGGCTTCCTTGGCATAAAGAATTGAAGGAATGACGTTACGTGGGTCATTCAGTCCACAGAAAATACGAGTTATATCCGTACCTTGCGCCATCTTTACCTTATAGAAAAGCTTACGAAGATCCTTAGGACACGGGCTCATGCGCAGGCCGTTCAACGCACGGTCAAGCATGTGCGTCTGTATACCAGCCTCATGAAAAGGCTTCGTCCATTGGCGTACCGCAATGTTTGGGTTCTCTCCATAGAGCAAGTTTACCTGTTCAAAGCCACCACCGTTGGTCTCCACACGGTCAAAGCACCCCATCTTGATGATAGCGGGTGCAACCTTAACTAACTGATCTACGCGTGGCTGATACTTGCCTGCACTCTGCCACATATCGCGGAAGACTAAACTGAATTTAATCTCTTTATCCATTGTTGTATATTGTTTATTTTAGTATTTATATTTTGTTATAATTTCTCAACATTGGCAACGGTACCCTTTCCGCCCGTAACCTGACTGACCGTCTGGCTTATCACAGCCATAATGTCCGCAGATACAGGCGCAGAAACAGATGCCGCCTTATGCTTTACCTCTTCCTCCGGTGCTACTCTGTTAACGATACTGATGAGCAATTTGCTCAAATTGATAATGATAAGCAGCACAGCAAACACCGTCACCATACCGACAAGCATCAAAGTTAAACCTATTTCCATGATGTATATTTTAGTTTTTTCTTATTCTATTATATATATATTCAATTCACAATCGATTTTTCCTCTTCATCAAGGCACCCTCCCCACAGATACTTGTCCGTATCCTTTACGAGGACATTACTGAGCAAGAGCAGTGACAACAGATTCGGTACAGCCATCAAGGCATTAAAGATGTCAGCACAAGTCCATACCATGTGAAGACTAACAACAGACCCTACGAAAACCGAAACGAGATATATCCACACAAAGAACTTCACGCCCTTATAGCCAAAAACATATTCAACGGACCTTACCGCATAAAGAACCCATCCGATAATAGTTGAGAAAGCAAAAGTAAAGAGCCCAAACATAAGTACAGGAACACCTATTACCGGTATCTGAGAAAAAGCCATCTTCGTAATAGAGCCCCCATCCATCACTGAAGTTTTCATCATAAGCATTTTACTGAACAAAGCGCCTACGGCAGCACTATCCAGGCCACTCGTATCAACATAACTCAAAACACTGCTTACAATTACCATGCCAGTGAGGGCACAGATTACCAGCGTATCCCAAAACGTGCCACTTGAACTAACCAATGCCTGTCGCACAGGATTCTTGGTTTTGGCTGCAGCCGCCACAATAGGAGCTGAGCCAAGTCCTGATTCATTAGAAAACAATCCACGGGCAATACCATAACGTGCCGCCATCATGAACGTACAACCAACGAAACCGCCACCGGCCGCCTCAGGAGTAAATGCCGAAACACAAATCAACCTTATAGCTGGCCACACGAAATCAGAGTTGATGCAAAGCACAACTAAACAGCCAATAACATACAATACAGCCATGACAGGCACAAACATTGTACATACTTTGGCTATACTCTTTATTCCCCCAACAACAACAAGAGCGGCAAGCAGCGTAACAACAAGACCAGAAACATACGGACTGACACCCATCACAACATTTGCAAGCGTAGAAATAGCATTCGCCTGCACAGTACAACCTATGCCCAATGATGCCAAAGCTGTAAACAATGCAAATAACACACCAGCCCATCTGGCCTTCAAACCATACTCAAGAGCATACATAGGACCACCCACCATGTGCCCTCTATCTGACACACGACGATATTTCACTGCAAGCAAACCTTCACCGTATTTCGTGGCTATACCCAACATGCCGGCAATCCAGCACCAAAACACAGCGCCTGGGCCACCAAGAGCAATGGCTGTACCTACACCTATTATATTACCAGTGCCTATCGTTGCGGCAAGAGCCGTAGCAAGAGCACCGAATTGAGATACATCTCCATTACTATCTTTATCCTTGGTAACGGACAATCTAATAGCGGTAAATATCTTACGCTGTGGAAATTTCAGGCGAATTGTAAGAAAAAGATGAGTTCCTATAAGCAGGATTATCATAGGATAACCCCACAGCAAAGAACTTACTTCATCAAGTATTTGACTTATTATCTCCATTGCGTTTATTTGTTTGTTTAGTATTCGCCAAGTGTTTTTTCACAATTTGGTTGCAAAATTACGAAAAAAAATAACATTTTGCAACTATTTCCGAGATTATTTTTATAATATGATTGAACTATCGGCATTTTTTTGTATGATAGATATTTTGGAGTCATACCGTGCCCATTACAACAAAAAAAACGATTTCCAAACTAAACGCAAACGCTTAAAGTTACTCTAAAAGAAAGAAATCATACCACGAATACTGAAATTGCAACGCACTACATATACAAGCAAGAAAAAAGACGGAAGAAACATACGCCTTGTTGGTGTAGCAGTCAACCCAAGTAAATAGAAACAGCAATCCCTGCCACCGTGAAGTGGCAGGGATTGTCGTTTTATATAGTCTGCATTTATTATTCGTTATTGAGCGGAACAGCAAAATAGCCCTTCTTTGACGTTGGATAAACACCCTGAATATAGAGTACCGGATCCTTGGAAGTAGAAGCGTCCTTCACTGCTTTCTGCAAATCATCAATAGAACTTATAGCAGTATCATTAGCCTTCTGTATAATGAAGTTCTTTGGAATACCAGCTTTAGCAAGAACACCCTTATTCAGTTTTATAACCTCAATACCATAATTTATACTCAATTGCTTTTTCTGTTCGTCACTTATTTCACGGAAATTAGCACCGAGAACATCAAGGTCAGCCTGCTTCACAACACCCGTGTTGCCCTGGGCATTCTTCAATGTGACAGTAGAAGACTTGGATTTCTTCTTATGTACAAACGTGATGGAAACCTTATCGCCAGGACGCTTTGTAGCCATAATCTCCTGAAGCATAGCCATAGTACTAACCTTCTTTCCATCCACAGCCGTAATCACGTCACCTTCAACCAGTCCTGCATCAGCACCAGCGCCTTCAGGTTCGACGGTTTTCACATAAACGCCATCATTTACGTCAAGGTCAACCTCCTTATCCTGCGCCTTCAACTCATCAATCCACTTGCGTGCATCCCCGCCACTTATACCAAGCAAGGCACGCTGTACCTGTCCATATTTCTTGATGTCTGCAACGACCTTGTTCATTATCGTTGTCGGTATGGCAAACCCATAACCACTGTAAGAGCCGGTCTGACTGTAAAGCATGGCATTGATACCAACAAGTTCACCTTTGGTGTTGACAAGCGCACCGCCTGAGTTGCCGGCATTGATTGCAGCATCGGTCTGAATGAATGACTCCACACCATTGGCACCGAGTGAACGCGCCTTCGCACTTACTATACCTGCGGTAACAGTAGAGTTGAGGTTGAACGGATTTCCTACGGCAAGTACCCATTCCCCCACTTTAAGTTTATCAGAATCACCTATCGGCAATGCCGTAAGATCTTTAGCATTTATTTTCACAAGTGCCAAATCGGTATTCTTGTCTGTACCAATTATAGTAGCGGAAAATTCACGATTGTCATTAAGTGTGACAGTAAGTTCGTCAGCACCCTCCACTACATGGTTGTTAGTAACTATATAACCATCCGTAGAAATGATTACACCAGAACCTGTAGCCTCTTTCTTTGGAGTCTGGACCTGCTGCTGTCGCTTGCCACCATTATTGCCTGGATTGCCGAAAAAGCCAAAAGGATCGAAGAAATCGCCAAATGGGTCGCTCTGCACGTCCACGGTTTTCACCTTGGAATTTTGCAGATACTTGATGTGAACAACTGCCGGCAGAGCTTTTTCTGCTGCATAAGTGAGATCCACAGGCTGACCGGCAACAGCTGGAGCAGGCTGCGCTGCCTGCACAGGAAGGTAAGCTCCGCTTGAGAAAGCAAGGGAGACGACGCAGAATGATGATAACAGATACTTTGATAAGTCTTTCATTGTCTTTGTTTTTTTATTACTTAATTTGTTGTTTCGCGATTACTTAATTACCACACCCATAACGTATGTTTTTCGTTAAAAGGTCTATTGTTTTCGGCTGCAAATTTATAAGCAAAAAGTCTGAAAGAGAAATTTTTACACTGTCTTTTTATCTTTTTTATAATTTTGAAGTGTCATCTTAACGTGAGTTTGTTATTCCACTAATAAGTTTAATGGTTTTTTACTCTGTTTTTTTACACTGTTATGCAATCATCATACGTTGTTCTATGGCAAAGCAATCACTATGCTTTTTGACCGGAGCACATCGCGAACAATATTATAAGTGCATTACCTTTATGGGGCAAATATCACATTATAATTTCGTCATATACTCCGCAAGCATATCTGCGGCACGCTCTCCGTCAACGGCAGCAGATACAATTCCGCCTGCATAGCCTGCTCCTTCGCCTGCTGGGAAAAGCCCGGCAATGGTAGTATGCTGAAGTGTTTCCGGATTACGTACAATGCGAACCGGTGATGAAGACCTTGTCTCCACACCTATCATGACAGCCTCGTTGGTGAGAAAGCCACGACGTTGACGGCCGAAAGTCTTGAAGCCCTCCTGCAAACGCTGCGTAATACCCTTCGGCATCCAGAAATGTAAAGGAGAAGCAACTACGCCCGGTGCATAACTTGTGCGCGGAACGTCATACGAAAGCTTACCGTTTACAAAGTCGTGCATACGTTGTGCCGGAGCCGTCTGTTTCATATTCCCCTGCTGCCAGCACATTTTCTCGAACTGCTGCTGAAAATTCATCACGGCGAGAGCCTCTTTTGCATTGCCGGTGAGGGCTGCTTCAGCATCACCTTCCATCGGCAACGCAAGGGACGGAATATCCTCCGGCCGCACCTCCACTACCATACCACTGTTCGACCACTGTCCGCCACGGTCACTGGGACTCATGCCATTCACCACAATCTGCTCCTTGCCGGTAGCCGCTGGGATTACGAAACCACCGGGACACATACAGAATGAATACACGCCACGACCGTCCACTTGCGTCACAAAAGAGTATTCGGCAGCAGGCAACCATTGCCCTCTGCCCGTGCGTGAATGGTATTGTATCTGGTCTATCAACTGCGAAGGATGCTCAAGTCGCACACCTACCGCTATACCTTTGGCTTCTATGTCAATATCTGCAGATGCAAGGTACTGGTAAATATCACGTGCAGAGTGTCCGGTGGCAAGTATTACAGGTCCTCTGAAAGTCTCTTCCTGTCCACTATCAAGATTTACCGCCTCACATCCTTCAACACTGTTGTCATGCAAAAGGAGTCGTGTCATCTTCGTTCTGAAATGAACCTCACCGCCACTTTGAAGTATCTGCTTTCTCATATTTTCTATAACACGCGGCAGTTTATCCGTACCGATGTGCGGATGTGCATCTGACAATATAGTCATAGAGGCTCCATGCTGGCAGAACACATTCAGGATTTTCTCCGTATTGCCCCTTTTCTTGCTTCGGGTATATAGTTTACCGTCAGAAAAGGCACCTGCCCCACCCTCGCCAAAACAATAGTTACTATCACCGTCTACTGTCTGCTGCTGTTTTATAAGGGCAAGGTCTTTCTTGCGTTCATGCACCTCCCTACCCCTTTCAAGTATAATCGGTTTTACACCAAGTTCTACCAACCGCAAGGCAGCAAAGAGTCCGCACGGCCCTTCACCCACAATGACGGCATGAGGGGCATTGGAGACATCACCATACTCTGTCTTTCCATAACCGTCATCCTGTGGCATCTCATTTATGAAAATCCTTAACGTAAGGTTCACCAACACCTGTCGCTGGCGTGCATCGATGCTTTTTTTCATTACACGCACCGCCTTAACGGTTCTTGTGTCAATAGAAAGTTCACGACCCACATACTCCTTTATGTTCTGTTCGCTATACGCCACCTGTGGCAATACGCGGACTTGCAGTTCCTTTATCATTTTCTTTATTTATTATTTTGCTGTTTAAGCGTCAAAGTACAATTACATAAAAAACGCAAACAGCTTATTTTCATTTACTTGCCTCAAAATCATCAAGTATTTCATCTGATGGCTTTTCCGTACACAAAGATACCGATACAATGGCAATTACTGATACCAAGAACGCCGGTAGGAGTTCATATATATCCCATACGCCCCCCATCGGACGTGCCAGATACTTCCACACGAAGACCATTACGCCTCCTGCCACCATACCACACAATGCACCTTGCAGTGTAGTACGCTTCCAGAAGAGGGACGCAAGCATCACCGGGCCGAAGGCAGCGCCAAACCCTGCCCATGCAAAAGATACTATAGTAAAGATGCTACTGTATGGATTCCAAGCAAGACACATCGCCAACACCGCAATAACAGCAATGGTTGCACGGGCCACAAGCATTGACATTTTGGCACTAACCTTAACATGACACACATCCTGCAGAATGTTTTCAGAGAAACTGGAGGCAGCAGTAAGCAACTGCGAATCTGCAGTTGACATGGTGCAGGCAAGTATTCCGGCGAGCACCACACCCGCTACGAGGGCTGCCACGACACCATTATGCGCAAGGACATCAGACAGTTCTATGATGGTGCGTTCCGCATCAGCAGTGCATTGAAAGTCATGGATGATACCAGCCTTAGCCACAGAATATCCTATAATGCCAATAGCAATGGCGACAAACATAGATATAAACACCCACACTGTGGCTATACGGCGTGAAAGCGGAATATCCTTTTCATCCTTTATAGCCATAAAGCGCAGCAATATGTGTGGCATTCCGAAATACCCCAGCCCCCATGCCATGGTGGAAACCACTGTCAGCCAACTGCAAGAAACAGCATTGCCCGTGCCTATGTCATAACTGGAACCAAGAGAAAGATAACCCGGCAACCGCTTAGCATTGTCTATCACCGACTCTATGCCACCGGCTTCTGACAACGCAAATACCACTATAACCACAAGGGCTATCGTCATGACTATGCTCTGTATAAGGTCTGTAGTGGAAACGGCCATAAATCCGCCCATAATTGTATAGGATATTATCATCAAGGCCCCAACAATCATGCTGTCATGATAGCCATAACCGAAAAGACTATCAAGCAGAGTGCCGACAGCCTTGAACCCTGCCGCAGTATAAGGCACAAAGAATACGAGAATGACAACGGCCGAAATACACATCAGTATGTTGCGGTTGTCATGAAAACGCTTTGAAAAGAACTCCGGTATCGTCACCGCTCCAACACGTATGGTATATTTACGCAACCGCCTTGTCACAAAGAGCCAATTAAGATATGTACCGATACCAAGGCCAAGGACTGTCCATAACGGCGTAGCAAGACCGGTAATGAATGCCAATCCCGGTATTCCCATAAGCAACCATGAACTCATGTCTGATGCTTCCGCACTCATGGCAGCCACCAAAGGCCCCAGTTGTCTGCCGCCAAGATAGAACTCCGACGAACTGGAAGTTTTCTGCCTGCCATAATAATAGCCTACATACAGCATCACGGCAAGATAAGTCACAAATGCGAATAAAATCAATGTCTGTATCATTTCATAATCATTTATTTTTCTGTTATAGGAATATGCTGAGGTTCCGGCTTAGGTATAAATCCCAAAGCGGCTACCAGACAACTCATTACAGGACTGATAATATTAAAGAAACAAAATGGGAGATAGACAAGCGTAGGTATTCCCAACACTGTACTTTGCGTTATACCACACGCCGTCCACGGCACAAGCACCGAAGTGACAGTGGCAGAATCTTCTGTTGAACGGCTCAACAGTTCTGGAGCATATCCACGCTCCGCATACTCCTCACGAAACATAGAGGCGTTCATTATGATAGAAAGGAACTGGTCTCCCATCACAAGATTCAGCAATACACCGGATGTGACAGTGGAACAGACAAGAGAGGAAGTGCTTGTTACGGCCTTAAGCAACACCAGTGTGATACTCTTCAGCATGTTACTCGCCACCATACAAGAACCAAAGCACATTGCACAGAGTATCAGCCATACCGTATCAAGCATACCAGACATACCTCTTGTGGACACAAGGTCATTGATAGCATCAATACCAGTGTCCACACTCGTCTTGGTGTAGCACGTTGTAAGAATACCCATAAAGAGGTTTCTTGCCGTCACTTCCGTCCCGCCTATTATTCTAACGAGTGTCTCCGGCTGCAGAACCAACGCACACAGGCAGGCTGACCCAGCCGAAAGCAATAAGGTGATGAGTGAAGGTGTTTTTCTATATATAAGGTATCCAGTGAATAGCGGGACTGAAAGTGTCCAAAGGGAAATATCAAAGCCTTTCTCCAAACCTACAAGATACTGGCTTACATCCATCACCTCGCCGTCATACCACAATCCAATAATAAGGTACAGTATCAGCGACAAGGATATACTTGGCACCGTAGTGAACATCATATAGCGTATGTGGGTAAACAAATCGGCTCCCGCCACAGAAGATGCAAGCACTGTGGTATCACTCATGGGCGACATCTTGTCACCGAAATATGCACCGGAAATAACCGCCCCCGCAGTGTATGGAGACGGAATACCAAGTGCGTCACCGATGCCAAGCAGTGCTATTCCAATAGTGGCAATGGTAGTCCACGACGTTCCTGTCATAACAGATATGAACGAAGCGACAATACAGGCACAGGGAAGGAAAAACGTAGGTGACATGAATTGCACGCCGTAATATATAAATGTGGGAACGACACCACTTATCATCCATGTAGATGACATCATGCCGATGAGCAACAAGATTAGGATAGAGACACTCGCATCACCGACAGTGTTATGTATCATCTGCTCAAACGCAGCCCACTTCACCTTATATACAACCATAGAAATGGCCACACATATAGCTGATGACATCATCAGTGCCACCTGCGACGCCCCAGAAAGGGCATCATCAGGAAACAGATGTATGACAAGAACTATCAGAGCGACCAGTACAGCCAAGGGAATGACAGCAATGAGAGGATGTGGAGTTGGTACTTTCTTTTTCAAAGTTGTTGCTGTTTAAATGTTTGCAAAGGTAGTAAAAAAAACGGAAAATATACGTCCATCTTACTAAAAAAGAGTACTTTTGCACAGGATTTCATATAACACACTTGTAAAAATGACAAAGAACACACGCAAAATAGCTGTATTTGACTTTGACGGCACACTGACCACGAAAGACACTCTACCACTATTCATACGTTTTGCCGTAGGCACACCACGCTGTATTGGCGGCTTTTTGATTTTCGCTCCATTGATAATCCTTATGAAATTGAAACTGTACGACAACAGCAGATGCAAGGAACGACTCTTTGCATGGTTCTTCAAGGGAATGAAACACAGTGACTTCACTGATTTGGGAATACGCTTCAGCAGCAGACTACCAACAATATCAAGGGGAAACATGGCTGAAGCCCTTGCACGGCACCGCCAGAAAGGAACGGACATATATGTCATCAGTGCAAGCATAGAGGAATGGGTTATACCATACTGCAAACGTCTCGGAGTAAAGCATATTCTTGCAACACAAGCCGAGGTTGACAGCAACGGACGGCTGACAGGCAGGTTTGCATCTCCAAACTGTTACGGACAGGAAAAGGTAAGACGCCTGTTGGCAGTAGAACCGGACAGGGAGTCATATTACCTTACAGCATACGGTGACAGTAAAGGCGATACAGAGATGTTTGCACTCGCAGACGAATATGTCAAAGTGTAAGGGTGTTTGACACGAAAACGTTATCTCATGTTTTCCTACATATTACGTATTCTATCACAATCAAGCCCAAATTACACTGTAAAAGTGCCCAAATCGTCACGTAATTTGGGCACTTTTACAGTGTAATTTGGGCTTGATAGCAAAGAGACCCGACTTCTCCCTGAAAATCAAGGGATTTCAAGTCAACCCAAACAGTTCATTGACCGTTTTCCCAAAATAAACCGATATTTTAAGTACAAGTTCCGTAGAGGGAACAAACTTATTGTTTTCTATCGAGAAAATCGTTTGGCGCGACACGCCTATCACATCTGCCAACTGCTGTTGGGAAATTCTTTTCACAGCCCGTTCTACTCTTATATCGTTCCATTATTCATACACATTACCCAATTACAAAACAACGATACTTTATACACAAGAATGGAACATTTTAATCAATTCTTAATAAAAATACCATACAAAACAAAGAGATTATAACAAAAATGGCAAAAAAACTTACAAATTATTTGCACATTCCACAAAAAGGTGGTATCTTTGCATTCGATTTCAAAATCAACCAATACAGCAATGACAAACAATAGCATTATAAGCAACATTATTATTGGTCTTCTCCTTCTACGAAAGAGAGGAAGTGATAAGGTGTGCCTATAACTGTAAAAGATAGACTGCGTAAGCCTTTTTCACTTCCTCTTGGGAGCGGAAAAGGCTTTTTGCTTTATATAAAAGAGATTAACAAAACGACAATACACAACAACAACAATTATGGCAGATAGATTGTACATATTCGACACCACCTTAAGGGATGGTGAACAGGTACCGGGTTGTCAGCTCAACACCATTGAAAAAATTCAGGTGGCTAAGGCATTGGAGCAACTTGGCGTTGATGTCATTGAGGCTGGATTCCCTATTTCAAGCCCCGGTGACTTCCATTCAGTAATAGAGATTTCAAAGGCTGTGACATGGCCAACCATCTGCGCCCTCACACGTGCAGTGGAAAAGGACATAGACTGTGCAGCGGAAGCATTGCAATATGCCAAGCACAAGCGCATACATACCGGCATAGGCACAAGTGAGTCACACATAAAATATAAGTTCAACTCTACTCCTGAAGAGATTATTGAGCGTGCTGTCAAAGCCGTGAAGTATGCAAAGAAATATGTAGAGGATGTGGAGTTCTACGCTGAAGACGCCGGACGCACGGACAATGAGTATCTTGCACGTGTGATAGACGCAGTGACCAAGGCTGGTGCTACGGTCTGCAACATTCCTGACACCACAGGGTTCCGCCTTCCAGGTGAATATGAGGAAAAGATAAAATACCTCTACGAACACGTTGATGCCTTTGCCGCAGGCAAGTCAATTCTCTCCACACATTGCCATAACGACCTCGGTATGGCGACAGCCAACACCATAGCAGGGGTTCTTGGAGGTGCACGCCAAGTGGAAGTGACCATGAACGGTATTGGCGAACGCGCAGGAAACACGGCTCTTGAAGAAATCGTCATGATACTCAAGACACACCCTGACCTCGGAATAGACACAAACATAAACACACAACGCATCTGGCCTACAAGCCGCATGGTGTCAACGCTGATGAATATGCCAGTGCAGCCGAACAAGGCTATTGTGGGAAAGAATGCCTTTGCACATTCAAGCGGCATACATCAGGACGGTGTTCTGAAGAATACCAGCACCTACGAGATTATGGACCCAAAGGATGTGGGTATCGATGAGAATGCAATCGTACTGACAGCACGCTCTGGCCGCGCTGCCTTGAAGCACCGCCTGCATATATTGGGCATAGAGATGGATCAGGAGAAGTTGGACAAGACTTATGAGAAGTTCTTGCAGATGGCGGACAAGAAGAAGCAACTCGGTGATGAGGATTTGCTCGTTCTTGCCGGTGTATCAGCATCTTCTGGCTCAAACCTCGTACAACTCGAAGGTCTGCAGGTGACTTGCGGCAAGGGCATAACGCCTGTTGCAGCAATGAAGCTGAAGGTGGCTAACGAACTGTTTGAAGCGGCCGCAACGGGCAATGGCCCTGTTGATGCGTCAATCAAGGCTCTGAAGCAGATTATCCACCGCCACATGGAACTGAAAGAACTTACAATCCAGGCGATTTCAAAAGGTTCTGATGACTTGTGCAAGGTGCACATGCAGGTTGAACACGAAGGGGCCGTGTATTACGGATTCGGTTCTAACACTGACATCGTGACCGCCAGCGTGGAGGCTTACATAGACTGCATAAACAAATTCAAGGTTGCTAAACTGTAACAGGTGGTTTCGTTGCATGGATGTATGATTGTCTATCAGATGACAACATAACAAGCCAGACTGCGAACTGATAATAAGAGCAAAAACAAACTATAAAAACAAGATGAATACTTTATTTGACAAAATTTGGGACAAGCACGTGGTTCAGACCGTGGAAGATGGTCCCACACAACTCTACATTGACCGTTTGTACTGCCATGAGGTGACGACTCCACAGGCGTTTGACACACTTCGTGACAAGGGTATAAAGGTGTTCCGCCCAGAACACGTTGTAGCTATGCCTGACCATAATACGCCTTCTGACCAACAGGATACAATAAATGATCCGATAGGACGCAAGCAGGTGGAGACACTGAAGGCTAACTGTGCGGAATTCGGCATCAAGCACTTTGCTATGGGCACGAAGGACAACGGCATAATACACGTTGTTGGCCCAGAGAAAGGTCTGTCACTCCCTGGCATGACAATAGTATGCGGTGATTCCCACACTTCCACTCATGGTGCTGTTGGTGCATTGGCTATGGGTATCGGAACATCAGAAGTAGCTCAGGTACTTGCCTCAGAGACCATTCTCCAGTCTAAGCCGAAGTCAATGCGTATCAGCATAGAGGGCGAACTGCAGAAAGGCGTGACGGCAAAGGACGTGGCTCTCTACATAATGGCACAGATGACAACATCCGGCGCAACAGGGTATGTGGTGGAATATGCAGGCTCTACCATCCGCAATATGTCAATGGAAGGCCGTCTCACACTGTCAAACCTTTCAATAGAGATGGGTTCACGTGCGGGAATCATTGCCCCTGACGACACAACCTTCGCATATCTCAAGGGACGTGAATATGCCCCTAAGGGTGAAGAATGGGAAAAGGCTGTCGCCTATTGGAAGACATTGAAGAGCGACGAAGACGCAGTGTTTGACAAAGAGATTACATATCGTGCTGAGGACATTGCACCTCGTATCACTTATGGCACGAATCCCGGTGCAGGCATAGCCATTGACGGCAATGTACCGACATTGGAGTCTGTATCAGCAGAGGACAGGGCACAACTGCAATCACAGTTGGACTACATGCAGTTCAAGCCAGGAGAGAAACTGGAAGGACATCCTGTTGATTATGTATTCCTCGGCGCTTGCACAAACGGTCGCATAGAAGACTTCCGCGCTTTTGCTTCCGTGGTAAAAGGAAAGAAAAAGGCAGAAAACGTTGTTGCATGGCTTGTGCCTGGCTCATGGCTCGTCCGCCAGCAGATTATTGACGAGGGTATCGACAAGATTATTGAGGAAGCGGGCTTTGAACTGCGCTTGCCTTCATGCTCATCATGCCTCGCCATGAATCCGGACAAGGTGCCTGCCGGCAAGCTGTCAATCTCTACCAGCAACCGTAACTTCGTCGGTCGCCAGGGACCTGGTGCACGTACAGTGCTTGCAAGTCCTCTGACCGTGGCAGCTTCTGCCATAACCGGCGTTATCACTGATCCAAGAAAATTCTAATATCATTATCATGGCTAAACAGAAATTCAATATAATAAAGTCCACTTGCTTGCCAATAGCAATAGACAACTGTAACACGGATCTCATAATCCCTGCCCGTTACCTTGCTTCTACCACTCGTGACCCGAAGTTTTTCGGTGACGCTTTCATGCACGACCTGCGCTATGACGCTGAAGGAAAGCCCGTAGATGGTTTCGTTCTCAACAGACCTGACTTTTCGGAGACACCCCATGAGGGCATACACCAGATTATTGTCGGCGGCAAGAACTGGGGCTCCGGCTCTTCAAGGGAACACGCTGCATGGGCGATTGCAGGCTATGGAGTACGTGTAGTGATTTCATCTTCTTTCGCAGACATACACCGCAACAACCTGCTCAACTGCTTTGTTCTCCCTGTTATGGTAACACCTGAGTTTCAGACGGAACTATTTGATAGCATAGAGAAGGACCCGAAGACCATCGTTACCGTTGATGTACCTAACCAGACGGTTACAAATGAGGCTACCGGCAACTCTCAGAAGTTTGAGATTAACGGCTATAAAAAATACTGTCTTGAGAATGCTCTTGATGATATAGACTTCCTTCTGAAAAACCAAGAGAAGATAGAAAAGTGGGAAAATACACTATCGAAATAATGGACTCGACACTCCGTGACGGTGAACAAACCAACGGAGTGTCATTCCTTCCTCATGAGAAACTTAGCATTGCGCGTATGTTGCTGCGTGACGTGAAGGTGGATCGCATCGAAATAGCCTCTGCACGAGTGTCAGAAGGTGAGAAAGATGCGGTAAAGATGATTTGTCGTTACGCCAACCAATTGGGGAAAGCAGAGGCAGTAGAGGTCCTGGGATTTGTTGATGGCAACAAATCATTGGATTGGATAAGCGAATGTGGGGGGAAAGTGATAAACCTTCTCTCGAAAGGCTCATACAACCACTGTATCCATCAACTGGCGAAAATGCCCGACGAACATATTGCTGACATCAAGAAGGCCATTGCATACGCTAAGGAAAAGGACATAAAAGTGAACCTTTACCTTGAAGACTGGAGCAATGGCATGAAGGATTCACCGGACTATGTGTTTCACATGGTTGAAGCATTGAAGGACGATGGCATCACACGGTTCATGCTGCCAGATACTCTCGGCATACTGACACCGGAAATGACCGGCAACTTCTTCAAGGAGATGACGACACGCTTTCCGGAACTTCGTTTTGATTTCCATTCACACAATGACTATGATCTTGCTGTGGGAAACACTCTTGCTGCCGTTATGAACGGTGCAAAAGGCGTGCACTGCACCGTCAACGGCCTCGGAGAACGTTGTGGCAACGCTCCGCTTGCATCAATACAGGCTGTTCTGCATGACCAATGCGGAATCAGTACTAACGTACAAGAGGACATGCTGAATGAAATCAGTCACCTTGTTGAAGGGTATTCGGGGATTGCAATAGCAGCGAACCAGCCGATAGTTGGTGAGAATGTCTTTACACAGGTGGCAGGAGTACATGCTGACGGCGACAATAAGCATAACCTATACTGCAATGCTCTTGTGCCGGAAAGGTTTGGAAGGAAACGTGAATATGCCCTCGGCAAAAATTCAGGCAAGGCAAACATTGAGCGTAATCTGCAAGAACTGGGTCTGGAACTCACACAGGAACAGACGAAACGCGTTACACAACGCATAACAGAACTTGGCGACCGCAAGGCTCTTGTAACACAAGATGACCTGCCTTTCATTGTTGCCGACGTACTGAAGCACTCTGCACCGGAGGAAAGAGTGCGTCTTAAAGGCTATATGGTCAGCCTATCATACGGCCTGAAGCCACATGCCTGCATAAAAATAGAGATAGACGGCATGCGCTTTGAAGCCGATGCTACAGGCGATGGTCAATATGATGCTTTTGTAAAAGCCCTGCGTCATATATATAAAGAGGTACTTAACAGGACGTTCCCTATGCTCGAAAACTACACGGTCTCTATTCCACCGGGGGGAAGAACGGACGCACTTGTACAGACTCAGATTACATGGATAATGAAAGATGGCAAGACTTTCCGCACCCGTGCATTGGATGCTGACCAGACAGAGGCTGCCATAAAGGCCACTATCAAGATGCTTAACCAGATAGAAGACAGTTATCCAACCTCCGTGAATGAAATAATGAAGAAAGAGAATGAGGAAGAAAAGTAGGGAGATGGACAGCGAATGGGCACTGCAGGTAATGCGGAAAGCTGCATACATAACTGTAAGTTTCACCCTTTCCGATGGTACCGCATACGGAGTACCATTGTCATTAGCAAGCGCAAATGATGACATCTGGTACTTTCACTGCGCATTAGAGGGAGAAAAACTTGATGCCATACGCTGTAATCCGGAAGTATGTCTGTCAGCAGTAACACGATGTGTACCGACAGTAGGTCCCAAAGATGGAACATTCACTCTGCAATACAAGTCTGCAATGGCATTCGGCATAGCGGAAATCGTGGACGATGCGGATGAGAAAATATCTGCCATGAGGATTATATGTGAACGATTCCTGCCGAAACACATGGACGCCTTCGAGGCAAGTATATCAAGAAGCATGGAACGTACCGCTGTTGTCAGAATAAAATTATCTTCCCCGCCAACCGGTAAAAGGAAGGAATACGACGGCAATGGAGACGAATTGAAATGGCAACGAATGGTATAATAATGCGATATGGCCTTTGCTTATAAGAAGACAAAGACCATATCGTGTTATTCATATATTTACTTACCCTACAAAGGCAGCACGTTTCATCACCAACGACATCACAATTCAAACTGTACAAAAATATATGGCAACATTATTAACCAAACATATCCATCAATTTCTTGATTCTATTATGGCGACATTCTCGTATTTCAAGAAAAAGGAATGTCACAAAGAACTTACGGAAACTGACAGGTTTTCAAGTGAAGATGCCCGGTTTATGGAACTTGCCATCAAGCTTTCAGAGGAGAATATAGACAATGGCGGCGGACCATTCGGTGCCGTTATAGTCCGTGATGGCAATGTTATCGCAACTGGAGTCAACAGGGTTGTCCCGAATAATGACCCTACCGCCCATGCAGAAATAACGGCTATCCGTACTGCAAGCAAAGCTATCGGAACATTCCACCTAGAGCATTGTACCATATATAGCTCATGCGAGCCTTGCCCTATGTGCCTAAGTGCCATCTATTGGGCTGGTATTGAGCGTCTCTGCTATGGCAATACGAAAAAGGATGCCAAAGCAATAGACTTCGATGATTCTTTCATTTACGACCAATTAGAACTGGACTATGACAAACGTTCAATCAAGTGCGAACATTTTATGCGTACTAAAGCACTTCGCGCTTTCCATAAATGGCAAGACAAAACGGATAAAGTCAAATACTGAAACGCACACAAGACAGGCTTAGCATTCCGTTTTTCTATTGTCTTAAGATAACATTATCACGTGTATTAAGATAAAATATCAGGTATATTAAGAAAAAGTGTAAGGGCAATATGATAGCAACACAATACGACTATCACATAAACATCTGTCCACCTTATCGCTCTGCCCAATCTCCACGGTCAAGATTGCGGTAACTGATAGCCTCAGCAAGATGCCGGACTTTAACAGTTTCCGAAGCATCAAGGTCAGCAATAGTGCGCGCAACCTTCAATATACGGTTGTAAGCACGGGCAGAAAGGGACATCTTTTCCATAGCCCTACGCAACATATCTATGCCAACGGCGTCAGGTTCAGCAAACTGATGTATCATATTCTCCGTCATTTGTGCATTACAATAGATTCCATCATATTCCTTATAACGCTCTTCTTGAATATGGCGAGCCTTGATAACACGCTCCCGTATCACCTCACTCTTCTCACCAGGTTGCGCCTGAGAAATATCTTTAAAGGGCACTGGTAGTATCTCGCACTGTATATCCACCCGGTCCATAAGCGGTCCTGAAATCTTGGACATATAGCGATGACGCTGCGATGGGGTACAAACACAATTATGAGTAGGGTCTCCATAATACCCACAAGGGCAAGGATTGGCACTTGCCACAAACATAAACGAACAAGGAAAATCCGTAGTATATGTTGCACGTGCAATAGTAATCTTTCTATCTTCCAAAGGTTGTCGTAGGACTTCAAGTGTTGACTTGCTGAATTCAGGCAACTCGTCAGCAAAGAGTACGCCATTATGCGCAAGACTTATCTCCCCAGGCTGTGGCGTACTGCCCCCACCTACGAGGGCAACTTGTGAAATTGTATGGTGCGGAGCACGGAAAGGGCGCTGTGAAATTAACGAAGTATCCGAAGAAAGTTTACCTGCCACGGAATGAATCTGTGTCGTTTCCAAACTCTCAGCCAACGACAATGGCGGCAATATACCAGGCAAACGCTTTGCCATCATGCTTTTCCCCGACCCTGGAGGACCTACCATTATAAGGTTATGGCCACCAGCGGCAGCCACCTCCATAGCACGTTTTACATTCTCTTGTCCTTTTACATCTGCGAAATCAAGCTCACACTTATACTGCTGTTCATAGAAAGCCTTGCGAGTATCAAACACAAGCGGCTTGGCATCACTCTGGTCTGACAGAAACTGTACCACCTCAAGGAATGTCTCCATGCCATAAACATCAAGATTGTTCACCACTGCCGCCTCACACTGATTTGCTTTAGGCACAATAAGTCCTTTATATCCCTGCTTTCTGGCAAGGATAGCAATAGGCAATGCGCCCTTAACCGGTTTCATACTACCGTCCAGTCCAAGTTCACCCATAAGCAGATATTCGCTTAGGTGATTAGCAGGCATACCCTCATTGGCTGCCAGTATGCTTATAGCAATGGGCAAATCGAAACCCGATCCTGCCTTACGAAGGTTTGCCGGTGAAAGGTTTATAGTTATGGCTTTATTGGGAAACTTCAGGTTACTGTATCCGAAAGCAGTACGAATGCGGCTGAGACTCTCCCGCACCGCCTCGTCCCCAAGTCCTGTCAGTATCAGGTTCTGTCCCATTTCCACACTTGTCTCAATGGTTACAATATTCACCTCAAGGCCATTAACTGCCGCACTATAAGTCTTGACAAGCATATTTGTATGTTTGATTTACAATATACGGGTATTTATTTTTTTGTCTTCAGCATGTGCAACAGTTTGTCCGTTGCACCAGAATGAGAA
>CAZPNC010000006.1:0-75680 GCA_964587945.1 uncultured Prevotella sp.
GTTCACTTTTCCGCATACTCCTCCGTCACCTCTCCAAGTTTACCGTCTCTGCATTGGTACACCACTCCATGGTATTTGCTAAGCAGGGCTATGTTGTGCGTTGTCACGACCACCGCAGTTCCCGTTGCAGCAATATCCCTGAACAGTCCCATAATGTTGTCCGCAGTCTCAGGGTCAAGGTTTCCGGTAGGCTCGTCAGCAAGAATCAGCTTAGGAGAGTTCAGCAGTGAACGTGCAATAGCAATGCGCTGTTGTTCTCCTCCAGAGAGTTCATGTGGCATTTTCTCCTCCACACCCTCCATCTTGACATCCCGCAGCACCTCGGATATACGCTGTTCAATCTCCGTTTTCTTTTTCCATCCCGTCGCTTTCAATACGAACTCAAGGTTACGCCTTACGGAACGGTCTGTCAGCAGTTTGAAATCCTGAAAGATAATGCCCAATTCACGGCGCAGCATCTGCACCTCCTTGTGGCGTATCTTTGTCATATCTCTTCCGAACACCGCCGCTTTTTCAGCCTCATCTATCTTCAGTTCTCCGTAAACAGTACGTAACAACGAACTTTTACCAGAGCCCACCTTACCTATTATATATATAAACTCCCCTTCAGTGGCATGAAAGTCCACATCACTAAGCACAACATCGCCATCATCGTGGCTTACAGTAACATTTTTATACTCTATCAGCATAGGGGTAAAATAATTTATAAGTTAAGAGTATTAGCCGAAAGCCACACGCAATACACAGACCCGTGACTTATAGACTCACGACCATCCATTAATGTTTATGCCATCCCGGACTGTGGCGTTCCTGAAGTTCCTTCGCCATATCCTCAATGCGCAGTCCCTTGGATGTAAGAAGTACTATGAGGTGATAAAGCATATCAGACCCCTCATAAATCATTCTTTCGTCAGTACCGTTGCAGGCCTCAATGACAAGTTCCAAAGCCTCCTCGCCTACTTTCTGCGCCATACGGTTCAGTCCATCCTTGAACAGTGATGTAGTGTAACTTCCTTCAGGCATTTCCTGATGACGTTTCTCTATAAAATCTTGAAGTTCACTAAGGAACAAAAGCGGATTTTTCTCTTCCATTTGTATATTTTGTTTAATGTTGTCCTCTTATTTATTATCCTCACCCCAACACGTATCGGTACCAGTGTGGCATGTAGGGCCATGCGGATGCACCTTCACGAGCAATGTATCATTATCACAATCCACCTTGATATCCACAAGGTCAAGGAAGTTTCCGCTTGTCTCGCCCTTTGTCCACAAGGTGTTACGTGAGCGGCTCCAGAATGTGACTTTCTTCGTTTCAAGGGTCTTTGCCAGCGATTCCTCGTTCATATATCCGAGCATCAGCACATTTTTCGTTACCGCATCCTGTATGATTGCAGGCACCAGGCCGTCGCCTTTGTTGAAATCTATCTTCATAATCATTGTCGGGTTGTCCCGTTGTTTTATGGTTTTATTATCCGGGTGTCTCGTTGCATGGACAATATTCCGCACAACGGCAGAATCACCAGACAACCAGACGTCCATACGTCTATCATATCCTCACCGTAACCCCTTCATTCCTCAACCATTGTTTCAGGTCCGGAATAGGAATCTCACCGAAATGGAACACCGATGCGGCAAGGGCCGCGTCAGCCTTCCCCACAGTGAAGACATCACGGAAATGCTCTCTTTTACCTGCACCGCCACTGGCAATGACAGGTATAGGCAACGCATCTGACAGCATAGCCAACGCCTCATTGGCAAACCCCTGCTTTACACCATCATGGTTCATGGACGTGAAGAGAATCTCTCCTGCCCCACGGTCTGCCACCTCCTTGGCCCAGTCAAGCAGTGTCCGTTCCACACGCACGCGTCCACCATTCACATAACAGTGCCATCCGTCGGCATCCATGCGTGCATCAATGGCACAGACACACACCTGCGAACCGAAGCGCGATGCTATCTCGTCTATAAATTCAGGCCGTCTGAGGGCAGCACTGTTAACACTTACCTTGTCGGCACCTGCCGCAAGCATACGGTCTACGTCACCTATTGCGTTTATACCACCACCGACGGTGAACGGTATGTTTATCTCGCACGCCACACGTGTCACCATATCGGTGAATGTCTTGCGTCCCTCATGAGAGGCAGTTATGTCGAGATACACCAGTTCGTCAGCACCGGCATCGCTGTATGCACGCCCCAGTTCCACCGGATCACCGGCAGAACGCAGATTGACAAAGTTTGTACCTTTAACAGTTTCTCCGTTCTTGACGTCAAGGCATGGTATGATTCGTTTTGCTAACACGATGTTCTTTGTTTATTGATTCGCCACCTTTGGCATATTCTCTCTTCTTGCCGTATCCCCCTATAAACAAGAGCCTTACGCAACTGCGAGGAAAGAGCATTGTAAAAGGGGCGTGTTTACAGTGTAAAAGGGGCACTATTACAATGCGATTTGGGCACGATTACCGTGCAAAAGGGCCGCTTTTACAGCAGCTGCGTTCCCCTTATCAGTTTCCGCGGGTCTATTCTGCCCTCGTAATATGCTTTACCAAACACTACGGCAGGGATATTCCTGTTCTCCAACTCCACTATATCCTCAGTGCATGACACACCGCCTGAAGCAATCAGGTGCATCTGCGGATATTCCGCCATAATCCTTTCATAAAGGTCAATGGCAGGCCCCGCCAGTGTACCGTCCTTGGAAATCTCCGTGCAAAGCACGTTTTTCACTCCACGCTCCACGTATGTCCGCAGGAAAGGCAGCAGGTCTTCACTGGAATCCTCCTTCCATCCATTGATGCTAATCTTGCCGTTTCGCACGTCAGCACCAAGTATTATGCGCTCCGCCCCGAACGTATCAAGCCACGAAAGAAACAGTTCCGGGTGCGTCACAGCCACCGAACCAATCGTCACCATTGACGCTCCAGCATCGAAAGCCTTACGTATATCATCACCGGTCTTTATCCCTCCGCCGAAGTCCACTGTGAGGTTCGTGGCATCAGTGACGGCTTTCAGCACTGCATCATTGACTATATGCTTGCTTTTGGCACCGTCAAGGTCCACGATATGCAGACGTCTGAAGCCGAGAGCCTCAAACTCCTTGGCCTGCGCAACAGGGTCTTCATTGTATATTTTCTTACTGTCGTAATCACCTTTCGTCAGGCGCACGCACTTGCCTTCTATAAGGTCTATGGCTGGTATAAGTTCTATCATTATATTATCCGTCTATCTCCATGAAGTTCTGCAATATCCTGCGTCCCACCCTTCCGCTCTTTTCCGGATGGAACTGCGTAGCAAAGAAATTGTCTTTCTGCAACGCCGCACTGTATGGCAGTATGTAATCAGCTGTAGCAATGGTATTATCACACAGTTCACAGTAATATGAATGCACGAAGTACACATAGTCAGCCTGCCCCAATCCCTTGAACAGCGGACTGACATCACCTTCCGTCCGCATCACGTTTCCGGTATCTTTCAGGTGCAAATCCAATGAGTTCCAACCCATACATGGCACCTTTTCTTCATGCACATTAGGCTGGAACCTCTTCACCTGTATAGGAAAGACACCTATACAGTCAGTATTTCCCTCCTCGCTATGGCTGCAAAGCAACTGCTGTCCGACGCATATACCCAGCACGGGCTGCTTCAAACCGGCAATCACCTTGTCAAGGTTACGCTCACGCAGATACTCCATAGCACCGCGCGCCTCGCCCTGCCCTGGAAAGATTACCCTGTCCGAAGACGCCAACTCCTCCGGGTCGTCCGTCCACAGTGGCTCTATCCCCATGTGCTTCACCGCGTTTATCACGCTGAAGATGTTGCCGGCATTGTATTTAACTATCGATACTTTCATTGAATATCCATTCTATAATTGTAGTGCAAAGGTACAAAGTTTTTTCGACAACGCCAAATTATAGTGTCAAAAAAGCGAACTGCGATAATATTATGGCCTTTTCGGCCTTTCCTATGGAATATTTTGCGAGCAGGCCGGCATCATCGCGCATAGCATCCGCAACCATATCAGGGAAATGCTGCTGCTGTTCCCCATCAAGACTCATACAATACACATTTAGCATCTCCACCCCCTTCCGAGCCTTTCCATTGACAAGAAAAGCGTAAAAGGCATTCATCAGCATGGAGAAATCGCCCGTTACGGCATTCGCCTCCACCAGTTTCCCATAGACGGCGAGTGCCTGTTCCGGCTTCTGCGCATGGAGCAACACCCAGCCAAGGGTATTTTTCACCATCTGGTTGTCCGGATTCTCATATTCGAGTTTATACATATCGTTCACTACGCTCTCCACGTCTCCATCCATAACCATGGACATGACATAATTGAGACTGTATGACACACGCTTCGGGAAGAGAGTATGCAGCGCGTCAAAATAGAATGCCGCCTTGGCATATTCACCCTGTCCGTAACACGCTCTTGCCATACCGCGCATCGCAGATGGCTCGTCCAACTTGATTTTCAGACATTTTCCATACATCACCGCAGCCTCGTCATACCGTTTCCATAACATCATGCAGTCAGCACGGCATGACAGATATTCAAAGCTCTCCTTATCTTTGAAACTGTCAAGCATAAGCGTCACGGGATGCTCTGCACCTACGGCTACAGCCTCATGGCCCTGCTGTTGCGTCGCTCCCTGTCTCCACAGGCTGGTATCGCGCAACATACATGTGCAGACTGACTTGCGTTCGGCATCGGTCAGCCAATCACGGGCAACGAGCCATAGACGGTATTGCGGTACAACGGCAAAGGGGTCACGCAACGAGGTACCCGTGGGGTTAAGGCGGCTATAACGGTACAAATCCTGGAGGAACTGCAAACGCGTCAGAGAGGCAGAAGGAGTGGCAGAAGCACCTTCCTGCATTCCAAGCGGACCGACCTGCCCTTCCTCTATCATAGTTCGCATATTTTCCGGCAAGTGCCCAAGGACACCGGCCATAGCTATTACAAACGAGTATTTGTCAGAGTTGCAGAACGGTCCACGTTCCGTCATTTTCCCGACAAATCCACTGCTGTTGATTGCGCTTATTTCCTTGCCTATATCAGGATGCTCCACCGTGAACGGCATGAACCAGTTTGCCATTTTGGAAAAGAACGGAAAACGTTTCATCTGCCTGAAACCGCCAAAGAATATGTCAGAGCCGTTCTTCTGCATCTGAATCATCTTTTCCACGCCCTCCGTCATGGCATCCATCCTACGTTCGTCTGCATCAAGATTGATACAGTCATTCTCTTCCCCCTTCTCTACTATCCCGTCTTTCGTAAAACGGAAAGGCTGGTTACGTATCAGCCCGGGCATGATATTCTTGTTTATCTCTGTACTATCAGCCTCGGCATTAGTACATGCGGCCATCTGTATCTGCATTTCTATAAGCATCTTCCCGGCTTCTCCAGTGGAGAAAATCTTCTTCAGCAAGGTGGCAGTCTGCTCTTGACTCTGCTCTTCCGAATCACACATGGCAAGCATACATCCGACAAAGGCACGCTGACGCACCTCGTCTTTTCGGCTAAGCAGATATATATCGGCAAGACACTGCAGTTTATAGTAAGAATAATGGTATATGGCCGACATCATGACGGCTCCTGTAAGTGTAACCGCATCAATGTCTTTTGTTGTCGGAGAAGCAATGAACGCACTCCAGTCATCGGCCTCCTGCTGACGCCAATGTACAGAGGTAAGCAATGACAGGAAAGCAGCTGACAGGTAGTCGAAATGTTCCTGCGTGCCTACCGGTTCAAGAAGCCGGTTCTGCAACGCCTCTACGGAGAGGTCATAAGCACCGAGAGCCTTCACTGCGCCTTTGACATACGGGTCTTCAAGCAACGTTTCACGCACCTGGATGTCATAATCCAAATCAACGATTCGCTGCATGAGTTCATGGAAAAGTGCCGCTCTTTTCTCGTCCTTATAGCCTTGCAGCATAAAATCACTCATATACTGGAATTCAGTCTGCAATGCTTCAAGACGGTCACTGAAGCCTTCACCGGGATAGACCGAAGCACGTTTGCGCAGAATCGCGAAAGCCTTGGCTACAAGTCCTTTGTTCAATAATTGTATAATCATTCAAGATACTTGATATAATGGGTTTTACCATACTGCCGTATGGAGTCTTCTGCTACGGCTACAGCCTTGAGGAAAAGCTCGTATTGCTGCTTTCTTGCAGTATTCTTCATGGTATTTTTTCTGAACGCCAGCACTCCTGCTGGCTTCGATTTTACCCTATCAATGACCTTTGCGCCCTGCCGGCGTGCCTTTGTGGCGAAGGGTTCGGGCAACAATGCGGCATCAACATTGCCGGAATTGAGCATCCGGAGACGGACATCAAGGTCTTCCATCTGCACCACGAACGCCAACTGGCCTTTCTTCAGCAGCGAATCTATGGCCATTTCTGCCAGACGGCGGGACTCACCATGACTGTCTGCCGCTATAATCTTGTCAGTAAGTTGCTCCAACCGGCTTATCCTTGCTTTCTTGGCAGTCAGGAATTGCCACTGCATATCAGTAGACAAGCCGTTATAAAGGCCTGCCCCACCGTCATTCAACTGTTCCATGAGGGTGGCATCCATAACCGCTCCCTCCACTATCGAGTCAAGAAGGGCTTGCCGGCATTCGGTCATGGCATGATAACGGCGCAGATGCACGTCCACGCCGAGCGTGTCATACAGCCGCAACTCTTTTGCTACGATTATCGGAAGACAGTCCTCCGTAGGCAGAACACCTATTTTCAGCGCGGCGGAATCCTCCCGCCTGAGGCGTTCCCGTTCTGCTTTCGACAACAGTTTGGCCTCTTCACCGCTTTGGCAACAGAAAAGCAGCGGAACGAGCAGCACGCCTATGATAATGTGTAAAATACTTTTCATTTGACCGCAAAGTTAATAAATTATGGTGACACGTAACCAAGGCAAAACGTATTTTAACCAAAAAACCAGACTTTTTCCGAGGTTTGTTTCTTTGTACAAATAAAATTTAGTAACTTTGCATCGTATATTCATCAACTATGGCAAAAGAGAAGACAGCATACGTATGCGAATACTGTGGCCAGGAATCTGCCAAATGGATTGGCAAATGCCCTTCGTGCAACCAGTGGAACACATTTCGCGAGATACGGATAGCCAGTGACAACGGCCAGCAAAGCGCACGGGTAGCAGCGAGGGAGGTTTCCGCTGCAAGACGGGCCAATGCTTCAGGCGAGGCTACGACGGCTGGAAACCTTCATTCTCTGGCAGGCAACGCACAGCGGTTGAGTGACATCTCTACCGCTGCAGAGCCACGCATTGACATGAATGACAGTGAACTGAACCGGGTACTGGGAGGAGGAATGGTACCGGGAAGCATCGTATTGTTGGGTGGAGACCCCGGTATAGGCAAGAGTACACTGACCCTCCAGACTATAATGCGGATGAAAGATACCGCAGTTCTATACGTGAGCGGAGAGGAAAGTGCGCACCAACTGCGCATGAGAGCTGACAGAATAGAGGGGGCGATGAACGACAAAGTGCTGATACTCTGCGAAACTTCCATTGAAAAAATATTCAACCAAATACGTTCATGTGCCCCGGAACTAATCATAATAGACTCTATCCAGACAATGGAGACGGAGACTGTGGATTCCGCACCGGGCAGCATCACGCAGATAAGAGAATGTGCTTCCGCACTGTTAAGGTTCGCCAAAGCAAGCGGCGTACCGGTTATACTAATCGGTCACATAACGAAAGAAGGGGCAATAGCAGGCCCCAAAATACTGGAACATATCGTTGACGCGGTGATTCAGTTCGAGGGCGACCGCCAAGGCATCTACCGCATACTCAGAAGTGCAAAGAACCGTTTTGGCTCTACATCAGAATTGGGCATATATGAAATGTTACAAAATGGCCTGCGCCCTGTGAGCAACCCGTCAGAACTACTGTTGAGCGATGACAGGGAGGGCATGAGCGGCATTGCCATCAGCGCATCCGTGGAGGGTATGCGCCCTTTCCTTGTAGAGACACAGGCTCTTGTGTCATCAGCAGCATACGGAACGCCACAACGCTCGGCCACCGGTTTTGACCAAAGAAGGCTCAATATGCTTTTAGCCGTACTTGAAAAGCGGGTCGGTTTCAAATTAATGCAGAAGGATGTGTTCCTCAACATTGCCGGAGGGCTGAAGGTTACGGACATGGCGATGGACCTGAGCGTTATAGCGGCGGTAATATCCAGCAACATAGACACGCCTATAGAGGAGGGATGGTGCATGTGCGGAGAAGTGGGGCTAAGCGGAGAAGTGAGGCCGGTAAGCCGCATAGAACAACGTATTCAAGAAGCAGAGAAACTTGGATTCAGCGACATAATAATTCCAAAGCGTAACGTTAACGCTTTGAAAGGGAAGGCTTTTTCCATACATTTGCATGCAGCACGAAAAGTGGAAGAGGCTATAAGGGAATTATTCGGATAACTCTCTCAATAAAGAAAAAACAACAAACAAATAATTTATTATAAACTTTACAAACTTTTATGGCAATTATTACAAAAGAAGCGGCTCTCGAATATCATGAGAATGGCCGTCCTGGAAAAATCGAAGTGATGCCAACCAAGGCTTATCGGACTCAAACTGACTTAAGTCTTGCATACTCACCAGGTGTCGCGTTCCCATGTCTTGAAATCCAACAGACTCCTGACGACGTATACAGATATACAGACAAGGGCAACCTTGTGGCTGTCATCTCAAACGGTACGGCTGTGCTTGGCCTCGGTGATATCGGTGCCATGTCAGGCAAACCGGTGATGGAAGGAAAAGGACTGCTGTTCAAGATATACGGTGGCATTGACGTCTTCGATATAGAAGTGGCGGAAAAAGATCCGGAAAAATTCTGCGAAGCCGTGGAGAAGATTGCCCCTACATTCGGCGGCATCAACCTTGAGGACATAAAAGCACCTGAATGCTTCTACATAGAAGAACGTCTGAAGAAGACTCTCGACATACCTGTCATGCACGATGACCAACACGGTACTGCCATCATATCATCAGCCGGACTGATAAATGCACTGCAGGTGAACGGCAAGAAAATCGAAGAAGTAAAGATAGTTGTCAACGGTGCCGGTGCAGCCGCCATCTCTTGTACGAAACTTTACGTTGCACTCGGCGCAAAACGCGAGAACATTTTCATGCTTGACTCAAAGGGCGTTATCACCTCTGACCGTCCGAACCTGACAGAACAGAAGAAGTTCTTTGCTACAGACCGTCGCGATGTTCACACATTGGAAGAGGCAATGAAGGGCGCTGACGTATTCCTCGGATTATCAAAGGGAAACGTTGTGACCAAGGATATGATTCGTTCAATGGCTGATCAGCCTATAGTATTTGCCCTTGCCAACCCGGTTCCGGAGATTTCCTATGAAGATGCCATGGCAAGTCGCCCCGATGTGCTCATGTCAACCGGCCGTTCTGACTATCCGAACCAGATAAATAACGTTATAGGTTTCCCTTACATTTTCCGCGGTGCACTTGATGTTAACGCCAAAGCCATCAACGAAGCGATGAAAGTCGCTGCCGTACATGCTATCGCTGACCTTGCAAAACAACCTATCCCTGATGTTGTAAACCAGGTATACAAGGTTAACAATCTTACATTCGGCCCGGCTTATTTCATTCCAAAGCCAGTAGACCCACGCCTAATAACGGAGGTTTCAGCCGCCGTTGCCAAAGCAGCAATAGAGAGTGGTGTCGCACGCAGAGAGATAAAGGACTGGGACGAATATAAGCGCACACTACGTCTGCGCATGGGACAGGAGACAAGTGTCACACAAAACCTTTACGAAACAGCACGCAAACACCCACAACGCGTAGTGTTTGCAGAGGGATTGCACCCAACAATGATAAAGGCTGCGGTACAGGCCAAGGAAGAAGGGCTATGTACTCCTATACTGCTCGGTAACGAAGAGATGATAGCCAAGAAGGCACAGGAGCTGGATTTGGATTTAGAAGGTGTGGAGATAGTAAATTTACGCCACGACCGTGAAAGGGAAAGACGTGAACGTTATGCTGCTTTCCTTGCCGACAAGCGCTGTCGTGAAGGCTATAACCTTGAAGAAGCCAATGACAAGATGTTCGAACGCAACTACTTCGGCATGATGATGGTAGAGACAGGTGACGCTGACGCCTTCATAACTGGTGTTTATACAAAGTTCTCCAACACCATAAAAGCAGCCAAGGAGATTATCGGCATACGACCGGAATACCAGCACTTCGGTACCATGCACATTCTAAACTCAAAGCGTGGCACATACTATATAGCAGACACTCTTGTCAACCAGTCACCTGATAAGGCGGCACTGAAGGACATAGCACGCCTCACAGCTGACACAGTACGATTCTTCAACGATGAGCCTAAGATTGCAATGATTTCATACTCCAACTTCGGCGTTGACAAAACCGGTTCTCCACGCCTTATGGCTGAAGTAGTGAAAGAAATGCAGGAGGAATACCCCAACCTGAAGATTGATGGAGAAATGAGCGTTGACCTCGCCCTTGACCATGAGCGTCGTGACGAGAAATATCCTTTCCTACGCCTACATAATGAGGTCGTAAACTCAATGATATTCACAAATCTCTCTGCTGCAAATTCTGCATATAAACTGATACAACAGTTCTCTCCGGAGACAGAGGTTATCGGGCCTATCCAGATGGGACTGAACAAGCCTATTCATTTCACTGACTTCGACTCAAGCGTACGGGACATTGTCAACATTACCGCAGTAGCAGTAATAGACGCTTACGTTGAAAAGCTGAAAAAGAAATAAAGGCTTCGCTAAATCAGCGAAACATAAGTTGAAAACAAAAACTATGGTTGTATAATGGCTTCTCCATTAACAGGATGTTATAAAGAGTCCATTATATAACCATAGTTTTTATTTTTCAAACCAGAATTTTATTTTCAAAGAACATCATGCTAATACTAAGTTCCAATTCCCCACGTCGCAAAGAACTCCTCGAAGGACTGGGATTACCATTCAAAGTACTTGTTATCCAAGGAATAGACGAATCATATCCTGACACATTACAAGCATCGGAAATAGCGGAATATATCGCTATAAAAAAGGCCGCGCCTTATCGGGATAGCGTGAAAGGTACGGACAACATCGTTCTCACGGCTGACACTGTTGTAGTATCCGGTAATGATATCATGGGGAAACCTGCGGACGAGCAGGACGCTTACCGTATGCTTCGTGAGCTAAGCGGCAAAACGCATCAGGTTTACACGGGCGTATGCCTTACCACTTCCAACATACAGAAGCACTTTTCCGTTTGCACGGACGTCACATTCAAGCCTCTGTCGAATGACGAGATATGGCATTACATTCACCAATACAAACCTTTTGACAAGGCCGGTGCATACGGAATACAGGAATGGATAGGCTATATCGGCATCACGGGTATAAATGGTAGCTATTACAATGTTATGGGATTGCCAGTACAACGCATTTATAAAGAGTTGGAAACCTTAAAAAGCCAGAAATGAACTTTTGAAAACCAACGAAGCACAATAACGGAAAAACATTGCCGCTGCTGGTGATAACTTGTCGGGAAAATAGGACTATCAGGCGGAAACACTACTTCACCTCATACAGTTCTATGCCTTTTCTCTTACCCATATTACGGCTATACTGGCGTTCTACAGCATTATTCCAATGTTCAAAGACACCAAGGCTACCTGTCTTAATGCCATTTGGACGATAATCACCAAGCCTGGCATTAGTACCTTTTGCCGCCTCTTTCAGATAATTATCGCAGTTACGGCTTGCTCCTTTCTTGAATTGCCTGGCACCACTGAAACCAAGTTCATTGCCGAACTCTGCAAAAAGGAAGTCAAGACATACCGATTCTATTGCCACAGGGTCAAGTGACATGAAATAACTGGAACTCCATTCGTCTCCAAACATTTTCCATTTATCACGATTCTGGCGCGGTGCACCAACATTAGTCTGCATACCATACAGACCATCTACTATATACAGAAGCGTCTTTTTACCCAGATTAGGGCATCCCATGAGGTCCACATACGCACTATATTCACAAAGCGTAACCCCTGTTATCTCATGTCCTTTCAGCAAGGCAACATTTATGAGATAATCAGCCTCCACGACGGCTTTAGGTAATACTGTACCAAGAGTCACGGTGCTATCTGTATATGATATTGCATCCCTCACCCAATGTGCAGAGTCTACTCCCTCAGACCCCATGGCACTCATCCATCTCACTTTCGGAAACAATTTATGCACAGGATTATAAATTCTGTCAGGCATAGCTCTTCTTTTCCACCCGATTGTAGCATCGTAGACTGTTATACACTCCTGTGACACTCCTGCATATCGGGTCAATTGCTTAAGCAAGGCAATTGTTGCCTGTGGTGATTGGTCTATATCATTATCCGTATCATTGGTCTTATAGGTATTGTTGAGATTTATTTTTATAGCTATTTTCTCACCTACCTTATACCCTCTGTTACCACGGTTGTTGTTCTTGTTGTAATACGAAAATACCTTTTTCCATGCTTTCACAGGTGTATCTGCCCCTACCAAAGCACAAACAGACTTGTCATACATACCGTCCAGCCTGTCCGGGTCAATATTTCCATCATCCCACCAGTGCCCGGTAGTACCGTCCCAACGTGCCACGGCGGCATCTCTCACCCATGTAACTCTACCCGGATACACTCCTTTCGCTATACCGACAGGTTGGTTCTCCACGAAATGCACTTCCTGCGCTGTTGCTGATATGGAGAGAAGGAGTAGATATCCCATCAGCATTTTCTCTAAATGTCTATTCATCTGATATAAAAAAGATTTCCCACGTCGTCATGCTTTTGCCACCCCATACAGTCAATGCAGTTACATGCACCGTCATGGATAACAGGACCAAGAACAACGTGGGAAAACATTTCACAACGAATTACTTATCAATACGGAACCAATCCACATCAACCCATCCGCGAACTTTCTTGCCGGCAGGTTCTGCAGCACAGATACCTATCTTTGCACCAATCCACTTTCCCTGTCTCATGGTAAAAGATTCACCACATGAAGTGAACTTTTTACCATCCTTTGAATATGCGAACGTCACACGAGCCTCGTGCTTATTTTCGCCACCATTGGTTTTTCCGCCGACATATTCCACCTTCAACCGCATATATAACTGGCAGTGAATGGATGGTTGGTATGGATTAACATCAACTGATGTAGGCTGTAATGTGGCAAGCACCTTTATGTCCTCAGGCTTGTCTTTGTCCGCCTGCTTACACGTAATCTGCTGAAGTTCGAACTTGTCACCTACACGACGCAGCACAATGGAAGAATAATCCATTCCCATAACAATAATACCGCCATACTGTTGTGCTTCCTTTGCAGTCATAGTCAGTTTGGCTGTTGCCGTAAAATTGTCCGCCGGAGTTTTCTGTAACAACAAGTTGCCAGCCTCCCAGAGGTTTTTGAAGCCCTCACTCTGGCGATGACAGAACACCCGATAGAACCCATAAGGTGTCGGCATACCAAAGGTCTGGTCGTAATTGGCATGCCATTGCCACTGTTTTCCAAGCACAGGCGAATTGAACTCATCACTTTCAACAGGGTTGTTAATAGGATATGTCTTGCCAACATTCGGTTTCTTATATTTCATTACCGGCTGTCCACTATATTTTTCCATCTTTCCGTAGACCTTCACACCTTGCTTTTCACCCATTACCGGCCAATTGTCCTTCCACGTTACAGGTTCAAGCCACACAACACGACCATACGCCTCTTTATCCTGGAAGTGCATAAACCAGTCTTCTCCAGACTGAAGATGAATCCAACCACCCTGATGAGGGCCGTTGACATCAGTCGTTCCACGTGCCAGCACAGTCTTGCTCTCATAAGGGCCATAAGGCGATTTGGAACGCATTGCAAGCTGATGTCCGACAGGCACACCGCCTGCAGGGCACATGATCCAGTACCATCCGTCACGTTTGTAGAATTTAGGACCTTCTGCCGTACGGTCATTAGAGCCGTTTCCATCAAAGACTATGACCGGATCACCAATAGCTTTCATTCCATCGGCGGACATTTCGCGTACTGTAAGGACAGAGTTGAACTGACAGCGTGAGTTTGCCCAACCGTTTACAAGATAGCACTTGCCATCCTCATCCCATAGAGGCGTAGTATCAATCATACCTTTTCCAGATATGACACATTTGGGTTCCGTCCAGTCTCCTGCCGGATTTTTGGCCGTAACGACAAATACGCCGAGATCAGGGTCGCCCCAATATATATAATATGTGGCATTATACTTATTGTAACGTATAGAAGGTGCCCACACGCCATTACCATGTTGCACCACAGCATAACGGTCTTCAGGAAGCAATTTCTTTATAGCATGTCCTACTATCTCCCAGTTTACCAAGTCTTTGGAATGGAGCACAGGCAGGCCTGGGATGCAATTAAAAGACGAAGCCGTCAGATAAAAGTCCTCACCGCTTGCCCCCACACATACGTCTGGGTCAGAATAGTCTGCATTAATGACCGGATTAGTGAATGTACCGTCGCCATTATCCGGACACCAGACCTTTGATTTGTACTGCGCAGATAGCGCAAGCGGCATTACAAACAATAATGCCAAAATAGTTTTCTTCATAAGTTATGGATTTGTAGTTTAGTATTTAGTTCTTCTATTACGGATTGGACATTATACAGTCCCAAATAAGCGGAGAGCCAAACGCATATATCAGCCGGCACTCTAAACCCCTCCGCCCAACTTTACTTTATATGATTTGTTCTCAAATACGATGTCCATCGTCCCTTTATGTCCACGGTTTGACAATGCAAGGGCTGCATGCCCCATAGTACAACGGAAATTTATCTCTATACACGGGTTTAGCAAGAATGCTGGTTCTTGACCACTATTGCATTCTGCATTGCCTGAAACTATCATCATGTCAACACCAAGTGGCCCTGTATATACGCCCCTGATACGGTCTGAAAGGAACCGTTCTATTTCCACAACCACCCTGTCAAGCACCTCCAATGGCAAATAACGCCGGATAAAAGCGCGCTTGTCCTTTTCGGCATCCAGCATATTCCCCGTATAGGCTCCGTTGACAGTATTGAAGAGAGACAGTCCTACCGCTTTCACACTACCATCTGTTCCCGCCCAAAACTCAACGGCAAAATCCATCACCTTGGAACATTTCACCTCAGCCACTACACTTTTCTGATGTTTTATTGTATTGGAAACCCATTGTTGCAAATTTACATTGAAGGTATCGCGGGTAATATACCGCACCCCTCTTCCACTGCAACTCCATGGTGCCTTGACCACTATATCCTTGTATTCATCAAGAAAGCGCATAACGTCTTCGCTGTTATGACAGATACGGGCAAAGCCTGTAACACGGTCGAAACATTCCAAACGAGCAAGCAACGCCACCGCCAGACAACGGTTTGAAAGGGCACGTATTGTATCAAGTGCATTTTGTGTTGGCATCAACGCTTCCGAAACGCCCGCATTAAGCAGTGCCTGACGGACGGTCATGTCCCATCCCCACGGTCTGATTGTAAAAGGAAATTCATGAGGAAACATGCACTTTATATCTTCAAGAGTATCAAAAACCACCTCTGAACGATGCCGTAGTTTCAGTTTTCTGTAAGCATTCTGTGCTGCAACAATGTCGTCCACTATTACAACGTCACCGTCCTCTGCCCACAATGCCGGCAAGAAAGACAATTCCGAACGTAACTGCCGTGCAGCATGTGGCGGAGTGAAGTTAGTGATATTGGCCGCCAAAGCGAGATCATGTTCCGGATTAAATATATGAAGTGTCAAATTTTATTGTCTATTTACAAGTTATTCCTTTTTCCAATGCTTCAGTGCCGCACCAATGGCCGTGCAGAATTCCGAATGCTTTGGAATGATAAAACGGACATTATAAAGTGGTTCGAGAGAGTCAAACACCCACTTGGTCTGAGGAATTTTGGTAAGATTACCAATCATTACAAATTCCCTGAAACCATTAGACTTACTTGCCAGCACAGTAGCAGAGCCAATGGTCTGTACCACGGTCCATATAAGTCCGAGGGCAATGTCCTCCGGTGACGCAAGGTTGTTGACATTGCCGAAAAGCGATGCAGTCGCATCCATTGGCAATCCGGGGAGAGGACGGGCACTAATGTCGCCTATATTAAGGTTGATATTGGCAAGGTTACCCTTGGCAGCCATTTCCGCTATCTGCGCCACATTGTTTGTTCCGAGCAGCAGTTGTGACATACCTATAAGGGTACCGCCACCAATGCCAAGACCGCCAAGGTGCTTGACCTCTGTGCCGCGCACCTCTATCAGCGTAGTACCTGTACCCATTGACACGACAATCATGTCACTAAGGTCGCTTCCATACTGCGCTCCAAGGGCATCAGCCTCAAACTCTCCAACCCTGTCTGTGGGCAATCCATAGATACACTTGTCCACATATTCCGCACCAACTCCTGTCAGCATCACCCTTTCAATGTCGGAAAGACTGATATTATTGTCGTAAAGATATTTACCGAAAGCACCATACAGCGATGTCACCGGATCCATAGCCTTGATGCTTGTAGGAGATATCACCTCGCCGGCGCACACACCTACTATCTTCGTTGTACTCATACCGACATCTATACCTATTATTCTTTTGCCCATATATTATAAGTTTCCGTTAATGTATGATGCGAGGAAATCCTCTTCTCCGACTATCTTCACCCCCAGTTTCCGGGCTTTCTCCAATTTGCTCGGTCCCATATTGTCACCTGCAAGGATAAAAGTGGTCTTGCCGCTGATGGAAGAAACATTCTTGCCTCCATGCTGTTCTATAATGGTTTTATACTCATCACGACTATGTCTGGCAAAAACTCCACTGATGACTATATTCATACCCTCCAGCTCTGTTCCCGCCTGCTGTTCCTGTTCTTTACCGATAGCCATCTGCAAGCCATAGGATATAAGCCTGTCTACGATCTCCTCATTCTTCTTTTCATTGAAGTATGACACGACATTCACGGCTATAATACCGCCGACTCCCTCCACTTCCATCAGTTGTTCCACCGTGGCGTGACGCAAATTCTCTATGTTCCTGAAATGCCGGGCAAGCAATTTTGCCGTAGTCTCTCCCACCATGCGTATGCCAAGAGCAAAGACAACCCTTTCAAAAGGAACATTCTTCGAGTCCTCAATGGCTGTTATTATCTTCTTTGCAGACTTTTCCCTTGTACCCTCTGCATTTATCTGCTCCACGACCAGCGTGTAAAGATCGGCAATATCGCATATCAGCCCATCCTCATAATAGGCATCGACCGTCTCCGGACCAAGGGAATCAATGTTCATTGCCTTTCTTGCAATGAAGTGTTCTATGCGCCCTTTTATCTGCGGCGGGCATCCGGTATCATTCGGGCAGTACGTCACAGCCTCGCCTTCAAGCCTCCGTAATTCCGCTCCACACTCCGGACAGTGCGTTATAAACCGCACAGGCATAGCATCAGAATCACGTCTTTCCTCGTCAACGCCAACTATCTTGGGAATTATCTCACCACCCTTCTCAACATAAAGCCAGTCTCCCTCATGAATATTAAAAGCATTGATAAAGTCCGCATTGTTAAGAGTCGCCCTATGAACCTTGGTACCTGCCAACTGCACGGTCTCCATATTGGCAACAGGTGTTATGGCACCAGTCCTGCCTACCTGATATGTCACCTCCAACAATCTTGTACATACACGCTCCGCACGGAACTTGTAAGCAATGGCCCACCGTGGAGATTTGGCAGTAAAACCGAGATGCCGCTGCTGTCGCAGAGAATTGACTTTCAGTACAATGCCATCTGTTGCCACCGGCAGAGCCTTACGTTCTGCATCCCAAAAGTTAATGAATTCGTATATCTCAGACAGCGAATGCACCTTCTTCATACCCTCACTGACCTTGAAGCCCCATGCTTTCGCCATCTCAAGTGACTCATAATGTCCTTCCGCCCTGACATCATCGCCAAGTAGATAATACAGATAGGCATCCAATCCGCGCTCTGCCACTATGCGGGAGTCCTGACTTTTCAACGTGCCACTGGCCGCATTGCGCGGATTGGCAAAAGGTTGCTCGCCTATTTCCTCCCGTTCTTCATTCAGTCTGTTGAACGACTGCCACGGCATGAGTATCTCTCCACGTATCTCAAAAGTGTCCGGATAGCCGAGACCCTGTGGCAACACCAACGGAATAGAGCGTATAGTACGCACATTGGCCGTTACATCATCACCCTGTATGCCATCCCCTCGCGTTACAGCCTGCACAAGTCTGCCATGCTCATAAGTCAGAGAAATAGACAGACCGTCATACTTCATTTCGCAACAGACCTCAAACTCCTCACCTTCCAGACCTCGGCTGACCTGGCCGTACCATTCTTCCACATCTCCCTCACTGTAAGTATTGGCAAGGGAACGCATCGGATAGCGATGTGCCACCTGACGAAACGTTTTGGTAATATCACTACCTACACGCATGGTCGGCGAATTGGCATCATGACACTCAGGATGCCTGGCTTCCAATACCTGCAACTCCTGCATCATGAAGTCAAATTCCTGATCTGACAAGATGGGCTGGTTAAGAACATAATACCGGTGATTATGCTCATGCAACTGTTTTCTTAGTATTTCTATATGCTCTTGTTCGGTCATCGGTCAAGACTTATTTGACTGTTGGTTAGTGTTTGCAAAGTTACGCAAATTTTACGAGATAAATATCACTTAACGGCCATTTTTCTTCTCAAATAGGAAAAAATGCATTACCTTTGCACCATCAATAACTCGAAATTACACCTATGCGCATAGACATCATAACAGTTCTGCCGGAGATGCTGGAAGGTTTCTTCAATGAATCAATACTTGCACGAGCCCAAAAGAAAGGACTTGCGGAGATTCATCTTCATAATCTACGTGACTACACACTTGACAAATGGAAGCGTGTGGACGATTACCCATACGGCGGTTTTGCCGGTATGGTGATGCAGTGCGAACCCATTGACCGCTGCATTTCCGCCTTAAAGGCCGAGCGCGAATATGATGAAGTGATATACACATCACCCGATGGTGACAAGTTTGACCAACACATAGCGAACGACCTTTCCATGAAAGGCAACATCATAATACTATGCGGACACTACAAAGGCATTGACCAACGTGTACGCGACCACCTCATCACACGCGAGATAAGCATAGGTGACTTCGTTCTCACAGGCGGAGAACTGGCTGCTGCCGTTATGGCTGATGCCATAGTACGTATCATTCCGGGAGTGATAGGCGATGAACAGAGTGCCCTTTCCGATTGTTTCCAGGACGATTTGCTCTCAGCACCAATCTACACCCGCCCTGCCGACTACAAAGGGTGGCGCGTTCCTGACATTCTACTCTCTGGACATGAGGCTAAAATAAAGGAATGGGAAATGGAACAGGCCTTGGAACGTACAAAAAACATAAGACCGGATTTGCTGGACAAGAACAAATAAAGAAAAGCAACAAGAAACATCCATAATCCATAAAAACAAAAGACAAAAGAGAACTTAAACAGGCAAATGCAAATACCAGTTTAAGTTCTCTTTTGTCTTTTTATATTGTCGTGTCGCGACTTTACTCGCCCTTGACTGCTGCTACACCAGGAAGGACCTTGCCTTCAATAGCTTCAAGCAATGCACCACCACCAGTTGAGATATAAGAAACCTTGTCTGCAAGACCGAACTTGTTCACGCAGGCTACAGAATCACCACCTCCGATAAGAGAGAAAGCGCCTTCTCCTGTTGCCTCTGCAATGGCATTGCCGATTGCACGTGAACCTGCACAGAAGTTATCAAACTCAAATACGCCTGCAGGACCATTCCAAAGGATTGTCTTGCATCCCTTGATTGCATCAGCAAACTTCTGCTGTGCCACCGGACCGGCATCAAGACCTTCCCAACCTTCAGGAATATCATTGGATGGAGCGATCTTCTGATTAGCATCATTAGAGAAAGCATCAGCGATAATCGCATCAGGAGCCATGACAAGTTCCACGCCATTCTTCTTAGCAAGTTTCTCTACTCCGAGTGCTATATCAAGTTTGTCGTTCTCACATATTGAACCACCTACATTACCACCGTGTGCCTTGGCAAAAGTATATGTCATGCCACCGCAGAGGATAATCTTATCAACCTTGCCGAGAAGGTTCTCGATGATACCAATCTTTGATGATACCTTTGAGCCACCCATGATGGCAATGAAAGGACGCTTGATGTCACTAAGGATATTATCAACAGCCTTTACCTCTTTCTCCATAAGGAGACCGAGCATCTTGTTGTCTGCATCGAAGTAGTCAGCGATAACGGCTGTAGAAGCATGCTTGCGGTGTGCTGTGCCAAAGGCATCCATAACCCAGCAGTCAGCGTATGAAGCGAGCTTCTTGGCAAATTCCTTCTGTGATGCCTTCATAGCCTTCTTTGCCTCGTCATACTCAGGAGTACCCTTCTCTACGCCTACCGGTTTGCCTTCTTCCTCTGGATAATAACGGAGGTTCTCAAGCAATATCACCTCACCCGGCTTTAGGGCTGCAGCCTCTGCGTCAGCCTTTTGGCAGTCAGAAACGAACTTCACCGGTGTACCGAGAGCCGCAGAAACGGCATCAACTATCTGTCCGAGAGAGAGTTCAGGCTTCACCTTGCCTTTTGGCTTGCCCATATGTGACATGATGATAAGCGAGCCACCCTTTTCAAGAATCAGCTTAAGTGTAGGGAGCGCACCCTTGATACGTGTGTCGTCTGTAATCTTTCCATCCTGAAGAGGGACGTTGAAGTCCACACGAACGATGGCCTTCTTGCCTGCAAAATTGTAATCGTTGATTTTCATTGCAATATTTTTATAATATAAGTTATATGTTACCTATTATACTAACATGTCTGTTTGCAAAGTTACGAAGTTTTTTCCGAAATAAGGTAAACATAAAAGCAAATTCTTCATTTTTACGTTATTTTTATGTCTTTATGCAAAGTAGAGTTTGCATTTTTATCATGAAAAAGTTGGCAGGACAATGCTTTTTTTGTAATTTTGCAACGTTTTAAGAAAGCCTCTCATATGATAAACTACGATTTAAGAAAGATAAGCACCATAGTATTTGATGTTGACGGAGTTCTGTCAACCAGCACTATCCCCATGAGTGTGGAGGGAGAACCCATGCGCACGGTCAACATCAAGGACGGCTACGCAATACAACTGGCGGTGAAACACGGTCTGCGCATAGCAATCATTACCGGTGGTGTGGATGCATCTATAACAAAACGTTATGAGAAGCTGGGAATGAAAGACATCTTCATGGGGTGCGGCGTAAAACTGGAGGTGTATCACAGATACAAGGAAAAGCACGGCATCACTGACGAGGAGATTATCTATGTCGGTGACGACATTCCCGACTATGAAGTCATGCGTGAGGCTGGCTGCACATGCTGCCCTAAGGATGCCTGCGCTGACATAAAGACAATAAGCACTTATGTCAGCCCTTATAACGGCGGAATGGGATGCGCACGGGATATACTTGAGCAGGTAATGCGTGCAAAAGGAATGTGGCTGTCATGCGACAAGGCATTCGGATGGTAGGCATCCGGATATTATAAAGTACAAAACATAACCAAACATAGTGGATTATTTATTTGAACACAAAGACAAGGTACGCGACTACGAATGCGACTTGCAGGGAATTGTCAACAATGCCAACTACCAACACTACACGGAACACGCAAGACATGAATTTCTTCTGTCCCGCAATGTCAGTTTTGCCGAATTACACGAGCAAGGCATTGACTGCGTGGTGTCAGGAATAGAGATGCGCTTCAAAGTGCCATTGAAAAGCCGTGACGAATATGCTGTACGCATAAACGTGAAGAAGGAGGGGATAAGATACATCTTCCTGCAGGACATTTATCGGATGCCCGACAACAAACTGTGTCTCAAGGCCAAGGTGGAAGCAGTCTGTATTGTAAATGGAAAATTAGGAGACAGTGAGATACTGGGGGATATTTTATGCAACTGTTAAAACAACTATACACAGAATGGAAGGGCGCTGAGCCTGAAAAAATGGAGAAACTGCCATGTGCAGGGAGCAACCGCGAGTATTACCGCATCACTGATGCAGAGGGAAAGACTGCGATAGGTAGCATCGGCACATCAAAGGAGGAGAACCATGCCTTTCTGTATCTCGCCCGCCACTTCACCAGCCGCAAACTGCCGGTACCGCATATCTATGCCCAAAGTGATGACGAAATGCGCTACATCCAGGAGGATTTAGGTTCGCTGTCACTGTTCGATGCCATAAAAGGCGGACGGGATGCAGGCGGACGCTACACGCTCAAGGAGAGAGAACTGCTAAAGAAGACCATACGCCAATTACCGAATATGCAGATTCGCGGTGCCCGTGGGCTGGACTTCAGCGTATGTTACCCGCAACCGAAATTCAATTCTGAAGGGGTACTGTTTGACCTCAACTACTTCAAATACTGTTTTCTGAAGGCCACAGGACTTGATTTCCACGAACTGAAACTGGAAGCGAATTTCCGTTTGCTGTCAAAAGACCTGACAAGTGAAAGTGACCAGGATGATTCCTCGCTGCCAAAAGCCGACGGTTTTCTTTACCGTGACTTCCAAGCACGCAACGTAATGCTGGACAAAGACGGCGAACCTTGCTTCATTGACTTTCAGGGCGGCAGGGAAGGGCCGTTCTATTATGACGTGGCATCGTTTCTATGGCAGGCTTCAGCACATTACAGTGAGGCACTCCGAAAAGAACTCATTGCCGAATATTATGAAGCGTTGAAACTTTATACGGAGGTTCCTTCATTCAAACATTTCAACGAGAGACTGCAGTTGTTCGTGCTGTTCCGCACACTTCAAGTGCTTGGGGCTTACGGTTTCCGGGGATATTTTGAAAGAAAGGCACATTTCATACAGAGCATTCCGCCTGCAATACAGAACGTCCGGCAGCTTATAGAAAAGAATGACTTCCCGTATCCTTACCTGATAGACATTCTGAAACGGCTCACCGAACTGCCGCAATTTGCCATTAAGCCAGAGATGCCGGCCACACGAAAGGACGGTTTACGCACAACAGACAGCAATCCCTACACTGCATTCCCCGGAGACGGCAAGGCCACATTCTCAAAATACGACGGAAAAGGGCCATTGGTGGTCAAGGTGTTCTCGTTTTCGTTTCACAAAGGTATCCCGGAGGATGACTCCGGCAACGGAGGCGGCTACGTGTTCGACTGCCGAAGTACCCATAATCCCGGACGTTATGAGCCTTATAAGAAACTGACCGGCATTGACGAACCCGTAATACGCTTTCTGGAAGATGACGGAGGTATAGTGACTTTCCTCGAATCCGTATACAAGCTGGCCGATGCCCATGTGGAAAGATACATGCAACGCGGCTTCACTTCGCTGATGTTCTCTTTCGGTTGCACCGGCGGCCAACATCGTTCGGTGTACTCTGCCCAACACCTTGCAGAACATCTCAACCAAAAATTTGGCGTAGGGGTAAGACTGGTACATCGCGAACAGAAGATAGAACAGACATTTGCAGCCCATATATAACTTGCTTTAGAGGAGAATCGCACAGGCCCTTTTCTCCTCTCTAAAATGTGGGAATAGGGCTTGCGTATATTTTTTATATTATGTCAATAATACGATTTTTAAAAAACTGGACTCTGCCGATATCCATGATAAGCGGGGCTTTGTTGTATTTCATCGGCCGCGCACTTCCACTCTCAGCTGTGGTAAAAGGGGATTTATTGTCAGCAACGGAGTTTTTGCAGCCTGTATTGCTCTTTCTGATGCTCTTTGTGTCATTCTGCAAAGTCAAGCCTTCTGCCCTGAAGCCACATTTATGGCATCTGTACATCATGCTCACCCAGACTGTTCTCTTCGCACTATGCTGTTTCTTGCTATGGCTTTTCCCCGAAACTGGTTCACGGCTGGTAATAGAGGGGTTTATGCTTGCCATAATATGTCCGACGGCTACGGCATGTGCCGTGGTGACGCAAAAGCTCGGAGGGGATTCTGCCGCTACCACATCATACACCATCCTTATCAATCTGGCTGTGGCAATGCTGTGCCCGCTGCTTCTGCCTTTAGCCCATCCACAGGCCGGGCTGACATTTCTACCGGCCTTTATCACTATCATCAAGAAAGTGTTTCCTCTGCTTATCGTACCATTGCTGCTTGCTTGGTTCGTGAGATTTTTCATGCCTCCCTTGCATCGAATCATCCTCAGCACAAAAGACCTTGCCTTTTACATGTGGGCTGTGGCTTTGGCAATAGCCATTGCCGTTACTTGCAAGGCATTGATGCACAGTAATGAGAGCCTGTGGCACATAGGCGGAATTGCCGCAGCCACGCTGGCAGCCTGTCTTTTCCAATTCGCTTTCGGCAAATGGGTGGGCAGAAAATATGGCATGAGCATGGAGGCCGGACAGGCGATGGGACAGAAAAACACTATCTTCATAATATGGTTGGGATATACATTTCTCTCGCCAATAACGGCCACGGCCGGAGGTTTCTACTCTATCTGGCACAATGTGGTGAACTCTTACCAACTGTATAAAAAGCGGAAAGAACCCGCCACGGACAGCATAAAAAAGCAATAGAAACAGAGACTTATAAACATAGTAAAACAAAAGTGCCCAAATAACACGGTAAAAGCAATGCTATTACAGTGTTATTTGGGCACTTTTACAAGGTGATTTGGGCACTTTCTCAATACTCTATCTTTTCAAGGAACAAAGCATGGCCTGGCATTGACTCTCCGGCCTGGGTACGTTTCTTCCCTTCTATCACCTGACGGAACTCGTCAAGTGTCATACGGTGACGTCCCACTTCTACCAAAGTACCGACAATGGCACGCACCATGTTACGCAAAAAGCGGTTGGCAGTGATGCGGAAATACCATTCCGTAGGTCCTTGCACTTTGTCAAGACTTAGCGGGCGCACAGGATTCGAGATATTGCCTTCCAATGGTAACCATTCCGATTCCATCACATCGCACAGCGTTGTCTTCACGTCGGTATGGCTTTTGCAGAAACAGGCAAAGTCTTTATAGTCAATAAGCATCGCCGCAGCCTCGTTCATCAAGGGGAAATCAAGGCCCGATGGTGTCTGCCAGACATACTGTCTGCCGAACGGCGAGCGCACGGTTGACACGTAATAGTGGTACGTACGTGACTTGGCGGAAAAGCGGGCGTGCATGCCTTCATCCACTTCCTCTACCTTGTTTATGCTTATATCAGGTGGCAACATTCTGTTAAGGCGGAACGCCAAAGTGGATTTGCCACCACCCTTACAGTCAAAATCGGGCAACAATGCGTCAAAATGCGCCACCATGTGCCTTGCATGGACACCGGCATCTGTACGCCCTGCCCCGACAATGTCAACAGGACCACGCAGAAGGGTGGTGAGACAGCGTTCTATTTCGCCCTCCACAGAGATGCCGTTAGGCTGTATCTGCCATCCATGATAGCGTGTACCGTCGTATGATATATGCAGGAAGTAACGCATTTTATAACAAACTGTGGCCTTCAAACTCTGAAATCTTCTTCTTGAAGTCCTCAGGCATAGGTATAGAAACGTGGTCTTCGAGGTTGACACAAACCATAACAGTCTTGCAGTCACACTTCACCTCTTTGGTGCGGACATTTATGGCACGCTGCCGCAGGGTAAAGCTCTTGTTGCCAAGATGCACAATGGCCGTTTGGATGGCTATCTCATCAGGAAAATAAATTGGTGCAAGGAAATTGGCATTGATATTCGCCACAACAATAGCCATCTTCTGAAGGGCATCCGGTCCCACCACATCCATAAAGTATTTTTCCTTACTCATATCGAACAAGACAAAATAAACGGAGTTGTTCACATGGCCGAAACGGTCAACATCTGAGAACCTCAACTGTGCTGGAATCTGATGATTAAACGTTACATTCTGAAGTTCTTCTTCCATATCCTATTCACTTTATTTATCGTTCTCCCTTATCTCTACGCGACGTATCTTGCCACTGATTGTCTTAGGAAGTTCATCAACAAATTCCACTATACGCGGATACTTGTAAGGTGCGGTTTCACTTTTCACATGATTCTGCAACTCCCGTTTCAGAGCATCTTCGGCTTTCTTCTTGTATTCCTCAGACAATACGATGGTGGCCTTGATTATCTGTCCTCGAATTTCATCAGGCACTGCTGTGATAGCGCACTCAACGACAGCGGGGTGACTCATAAGTGCCGACTCAACCTCAAATGGGCCTACACGGTAACCGGAAGTCTTGATTACATCGTCAGCACGTGATACATACCACAGATAGCCGTCCGTATCATAGTACACTATGTCATCAGTGAAGTACATACCGTTCTGTATCCTCTTTTCTGTCATCTCGTCATTGCGGTAGTAGCACTTAAAAAGGCCAAGCGGCTTTTTCTTTCCTACACGGATAACGAGTTCTCCATGCTCCATAGGCTTAACACGATTGCCATGCTCGTCCACCACATCAATGTCGAACTGGGGATTACGCACACCCATAGAACCTGGCTTTGGCTTAACCCACGGATAGGTGCCGACCACCAAAGTGGTCTCTGTCTGCCCATAGGATTCATATATCGTGATACCGGTTTTTTCCTTCCACTCGTCAAAAACACTTGGGTTCAGAGCCTCACCGGCAGTGGTACACCATTCAAGTGCAGAGAGATCGTAGGCTGGAATATTCTCACGAATAAGGAAACGGTATATTGTCGGAGGAGCACAAAATGACGTTATATGATAGTCTTGCAGTACTTTCAACAAATCAGTGGGATTGAAATGTCCCTCATAGTCATAGACAAAGACTGTTCCACCAGCCAGCATCTGGCCATAGAACTTACCCCATACGGCCTTGCCCCAGCCTGTATCGGCAAGTGTAAGGTGGAGTGAGCCTTGATGAATGTTATGCCAGTACTTGGCCGTTATGATGTGGGCCAACGGATAAGAATAGTCATGCATCACCATCTTGGGCTCTCCCGTGGTGCCACTTGTAAAGTATAGCAGGAAGTTATCTGTGACCTTGTTGCGCTTTGGCTTCACAAACGTATCCGCCTCCTCTATGCCACGCCAGTAATCATACCATCCGTTAGGCACAGTCGGCCCTATTGAGATACAGTGTCTGAGCGTAGGGCTGAAACGACGGACCTTTTGTACATGATTGAGAACCAAAGGATCACCACATGCGATTATACAACTTATACTCGCCATGTGACAACGATACAGGATATCCTTGTCCGTAAGCATGTGTGTCGCGGGTATAGCTACTGCGCCGATTTTATGCAAGGCCACCATGGTATACCACCACTCGATACGACGCTTCAATATAAGCATCACACGATCGCCTTTCTCCACGCCAATACCTTGCAGGAATGCGGCGCAACGATCAGTAGTATTCTTGAAGGCACGATATGTTATATGCTTCTTCTCACCATGGTCATTGACCCACATTATAGCTTCTTTCTCAGGCATTTGCTCGGCATACACATCTATGACATCATATCCAAAGTTGAAGTCATCCGGCACATTTACCTTAAAATTCTGGAGAAAATCTTCATATGAAGTGAAGTCCTCCTTTTGTAAGTAATTTCCAATCATTTTGCGTTTCTGTTATTTGCTATTAAGCGATGCAAAAGTATTAAAACGCAAAACAATAGACAGGAGATTAACTTTTATTAATTCTGAAACGTCATTTTTGACCGCCGAACCGTCGTTACTCATCCAACCATTTGCGCACTTGCGCTTTTCGTGTGCGACTGATAATTATTTCTGGCGACGGTACAATTTTGAGTTTCAGAAGTTCTTTACCATTGACCAGACGTTCCATACCGCTCACCAATTCTGCCGGTACAATATACTTACGGTTCACTCTCATGAATTTTGTTGGGTCCAACTGGGTCGATACGGCATCAAGAGAAAGGTCTATAGGGCATGAAGTACCGTCAAGCAATACAAGATATGTTGACTTATGCTCCGAAACAATATACTGGATGGTGGACAGGGAAATCATTCTCTCACCGTTAAAAGATTTCACGACAAAGCGTTCACGGTATTTGTTTTGTCTCGTTTTCTTCAACACTTTGGCGGCTTCAGCCAGCGGTTGAGCCTTAGCCGTCATCAGAAGCGACGCCTTCCGGATTGCTTCTGCAAGCTTACCGTCACAGATTGGCTTTATCAAATAAGAAAGACTATAGAAATCAAACGCCCTAAGAGCATTCTCACCAGATACATCCGTGAAGATTACCGGCACATCTGCAGGTGCATAGACCAACGCATCAAAACAGAGACCGTCATTCAATTGAACGTCGGCAATGATGACATCAGCATCATGATGCAACGAAAGATACTCCCGTCCCTGCTCCACTGACGGTATCGGACCGATGACATCATACTCCGGACTCATTTCTTCCAGCATGTGCCGCAGCAGATGGAAGTTATAGATCTCGTCTTCAAATATTATTATCTTCATACATAATATATTGGGCCCCGGTAACCATCAGGGACTGGTTTTGTCTTTATCCGCAAAGGGTTATTGGTTGAATGAACCTATTTCAATGAGGTTTCCCTCTGGGTCTGCCACATAGCAGGTGCGCTGTCCCCACGGCTCTGTGACAGGAGACATAACCGGAACCGCGCCTTTCTGCAAGACATCGTTGTATGTATTATCCACATCGGCATAGTTTTCAACACTCAATGCCAGTTCATAATGCCCATTGACACCCTGTACATAATTATACTTCCGGCTTGTCATATTTTCAAAATCGCCACGACGGTATAGCATGAACAACATGCCATCTTTCTCCAACAGCACATTGGCAGAATTCTCATCATCCTCGATTTCAAAGCCGAGTACATCACGATAAAACCGAACCATCGTCGGCATATCCTCCACAAATATTCCCAATCCTTCTAACTTCATAATCACTTGTTGTTTTATATAATCCGGTCTTGAAGACCATATAACACCTATCTATACGTTCTTTCATATCAACAATAATAGATACCATCATTTATTCGACAAATACCAAACAGCCATTTCCGTTGGTCGTGATGGTAACATTGTCGATATTTATTAACAGCCATGCCTGCAGTCTCGACATGCTTCCTGACAATGAATGCGCCAAGGGTCTCATCAAGGAACGCCTTTGCTATACGATGGAAATGATAAAGGAGAGAAACCGGCTTCGCTTGCCAACATCATAAGGCTGGGATTCTCATCCTAATGTTCATTTATGTAAACTACCATACGGTCAATCCGTCTATGATAACATGAAAGTGTAGTCTCGTTCATTTTTGTCTTATCCATAAATCCGCTGCAAAGATAGCCCTATTTCCTAACTAAGGATTGTCCTATATCGCTATTATCACTTTCATAAACAATAATGACCACAATCATATATAGAACTCCGCCTCACTCACCAATCCTGCCCTAAAGGCATATTTCATGGCATCATGTGCGCAGTTCACACCGAGTTTACGGAAAATGTTCTTCCTGTGTGAGTTGATAGTATGGATGCTTGAGAACCTTTCCGCTGCTATTTCCTTCGTCGTCTTGCCCTGCGCTATGGCCTTCAGCACTTCCCTTTCGGTCTGTGTCAGGTCATCCTTATATTTCTCCTGCACAACGGCACTTTGCAACAACACCTCGGTAGCGTGCTGTGCGATATAACGTTCGCCACGTATGACATAACGAAGGGCCTCGCGCAGAATGTCTATCGGTGCATCCTTATAGGCCACGCCTATCCTCTGCGTCTCATAAAGCACATAGCGCAGGAAGTCAGGTGTCAGTTCATCACTGAGCAATAGCCATGCAACCTGTGGATTGGCTTCACTCAAAATCACAAGGCTTTCATTGTTTGCAAAGTCAAAAAGTGTATAATCCAGCACCACGGCAGTGCGTTTACCCTCCCTCAACATGGCACCAAGACGCTGCTTACTATCCGCAGACACCACCTCTGTCCTTTCCGTGCCGAGGATTTCCTTTACCAGAACCTCCACAGCAAGTGCCGTAATCGGTTGATTGTCCGCAATTATTATTCTTTCTACATTCATTGGTCCACGTTATTTATTTCGCACATCTCCATATTATAATAAAAGGAGCATGAGTGCGAATCAACATCAATCTCCGTGCAAAGTTAATATAAAAAGTCGTAACATGCAAGAAAAACGCAACAAGAATTGTACGAAAAAAACGAAGGAAAATTTGGTCATGTGTGATTTATTCTTTAACTTTGCAGACAGCAAAACCATTATATTACCAAGCAATTAAAATACACTATAATTAATTATAACACTATGTTAGAAGAAAAAGATCTAAAACAGTTGGCAGAAAAAGGTATCAGCCGACAACAGATTGAAACTCAAATACAACAGTTTGAGAACGGTTTCCCCTTCCTCAAACTCGAAGCCACAGCGGCAATAGGCCATGGCATCATCGCACCTTCGGCCCAAGAAGCAGACAATTATGTCAAGGCGTGGGAGGTATACAAGGCTGAAGGCAGACAAATAGTGAAATTTGTACCTGCTTCAGGTGCTGCAAGCCGTATGTTCAAGGATATGTTCGCCTTTGTAGATGCAGACTATACAGAACCACAAACAGACTTTGAAAAGAGGTATTTTGCCAACATAAAGGACTTCGCCTTCTACGAAGAACTGAACGAAGTATGCAAAGCCAACGAAGGCAAGGACATAGACGCCCTGATATCCGAAGGGAATTACAAGGCGGTAGCAGCCAATATGCTGAGTACCCAAGGCCTCAACTATGGGCAGTTGCCCAAAGGCATGCTGCTGTTCCATAAATACAGCGACGGTGCACGTACGCCTATGGAGGAGCATTTGGTAGAAGGGGCACTTTATGCCGCATCCAAAGGCAAAGCAAACGTACACTTCACGGTCAGCCATGAACACGTACCTTTCTTCAAGCAAAGGGTTGCCGACAAGGTGGAAAAGTACGAAGCCGAATTCGGTGTCAAGTATAACATCTCCTTTTCCGAACAGAAGCCATCAACAGACACCGTTGCCGTGAACCCGGACAACACTCTGTTCCGTAACAATGACGGTTCGTTACTGTTCAGACCGGCCGGACACGGTGCGCTGATAGAGAACCTCAACGAAATAGAAGCGGACATAATCTTCATCAAGAACATTGACAATGTGGTGCCTGACCGTCTGAAACCGGAGACTATACAGTGGAAGAAAGTCATTGCAGGGGTACTGGTGACTATGCAGAAGAAAGCCTTCGGCTACCTTAACGAGATAGAAGGAGGACGCTATGACCATGCAAAACTGGAAGAGATAATACGGTTTGTACAGCAAGAACTATGCTGCCGTAAAAAAGACATAAAGGAACTGGAAGATGCAGAACTCGTACTGTACCTCAAAAAGAAGCTCAACCGTCCGATGCGAGTATGCGGTGTGGTAAGAAATGTGGGCGAACCGGGAGGAGGACCATTCCTTACATACAACCAGGATGGCACCATATCTTTACAGATTCTGGAGTCAAGCCAGATAGACAAGAGCAACAAGGAATACATGAAGATGTTCACCGAGGGCACTCACTTCAACCCTGTTGACCTCGTATGTGCGGTGAAAGACGTAAAAGGTAAAGCGTTTAACCTACCCGGATACGTAGACAAGACCACTGGTTTCATCTCTTCCAAGAGCAAAAACGGCAAGGAACTGCGTGCCCTTGAGTTGCCCGGACTGTGGAACGGAGCCATGAGCGACTGGTCAACGATATTCGTGGAAGTCCCACTCGGCACATTTAACCCTGTCAAGACGGTCAATGACCTGCTGAGAGAACAACACCAGTAAACTCCGTTCAAGGGCGATGGCTAACCACAACGACCTCGGACGCTGGGGCGAAGAGATGGCAGCGGAATACCTTTTCGACAAAGGTTGGTACGTAAGGCATCGTGACTGGCATAGCGGGCACCGCGACATTGACATCGTGGCGATAGACGGTGACATGACTACTTTGCTGGTTGTAGAAGTAAAGACACGCACAACAGCGGTGATGGGTGACCCTGACAAGGCAATAGATTCAGAGAAACGCAACAACATTATCAGTGCCGTTGCGGATTATGTGAGACTCTTCCAGCTGGATTATCTTGATATCCGCTACGACACCATATCGGTAGTGGGAACGCCAGACAGCGGATTCACCATAGAACACAAAGAGAATGCCTTTGACGTTGTGGCCCGATTCCAATTTTATGAAGAAAAACGCAAGAGTGAATATTACAAAAAACATCCCGGCTGCTGGTAGCAGTCGGGATGTTTTTGCTCTAATATCATTCCGTCAAACGAACTGTTCTGTCTTCGTCATTTGACCAACATTCAAACCATTCATGGTGTTCATTCAAGATTTTTCAAGAACTCCACCTCTATTATTTTAAGGGCACGCCGTCCCGAAACCTTCGTTTCGTCATTGCTGGCATCCATCTCCTTCACCGCCCCGAAGGCATCCTTGGTAGTGCTTTCGCCCACCATGCGAATAGTATAATGCCGTGCTGCCGGAGCATTCTTCAATGGAATGTGTATATAACTGAGTGACTTCGGTGTCCAGCCTTCCCATACTTTCACACCGTCAGCATAGACAGCAATTGGATATGTGGTAGAACGGAAGTCCTTCATCTTCAAACATAGGTCATCAATGCGGGTCTCTTCGCAAAGGGTATATGTCACCCAAGCTGAGTCAAGGCGTCCGGCACTCTGCCAATCCGTGTTCTCATACGTATCAAAACTTTGGCTGACATCGTTACCACTACCTGCCTCGGCACTAAGAATGGCAACTCCCCTACGCCATGGAGTGAAAGATGGCGTTGCCGGTGTCTCCCCCTTGTCAAGAACAGAAGGCAGGCCGTCAGAAGGCATAAAAGTTGCAAGACCGTCAGTAACGGTAACCGGTTGCGTGCGCAAAGCAAGTGTTGCGTCAGGCAACCCTTCCGCTTTAGCAGTCACAACGACTTCACCGGCCTTACGATATGAGCGCAGCATGACACGGTTTATGCCACATTCCACCGGCAAGGTATCCTGAAGCACATGATTCAAACTGGCTCTGACCTTCTCATCCACCTTCAAAGTCTCCCCATTCTGTTCTGCAGTTCTTGAGGTAAGTGATGCGCTATTGGTATAGAACTTATAGGGTTTGTTCTTGGCTATGCCGCCACGATACTCGGCAGAACCTTTGACAGAGAACTTGACCAAACGGTTATCAAGCGGACAACGCCGCCCTTCCTTATCCACAACCTCTACCTGTACGAGTGCCACATCATTGCCGTCAGCCTTCCATCCCGTAGGATTCTCTATGGCAGTCAGTTGCAAATGGTCAGCAATGCCTGCTGTAACCTTCTCATCACGGGAAAGAACAGTCGGTGTCGCAGACGTATCTGAAGTGCCATAACCTATGGCTGTGAGTGTAGACGACTCATATTTCACATTCTTGAATGTCCAGAGGAAGCGATAGTCGTGGCTCGTTGGCAAAATAGTCTTGCCGTTCTGCTGAAGCACAACACTGTCTGCATTTGACACTACATATATAGTAGGGATGACAAAATCCTTGCCATAGTTCCAGTGTCCTACAATATAAGTCTGCGGCTTCAAGTCATCCACCCATCCGTTCCACATAACCTGATGTGCGAAAAAGGCATCTTTTGGCACGCGCATAGGGTCAACGACACCTGAAACGCGGTAGTTGTCAGCACTTCTTCCATGACTTTGCGTGTCACTGAATATTATCTTTGCACCGCCACTGTTGACCTTGGTGCCGGAACCTGGACGTTCCTGCCAGTATTCGTACCACCTGCGCACCAATTCTGCCACGAATTCGTCATTGTTATGGTTATAAGCATCAGCAGGAGCATCACGATATAACGGTCCGTCTCCTTCCGGATGATACGGGTAAGACCAGGCATTCCAGTACCAACGCAAGGCTTCGTCACGGCAATACTCCATCATCCACATCGGTTTCGTATCACTTTTGTTCACATAAAGCATCTCTCCTCCATACTCAGCCTCCGGCTGGTCAAGCATCTCACGACATCCTATAGCACGGCCGCCGTTAGGGTCGAACTGGTTGCGCAAGGCCTTCATCTCACGCATGTGCTGCCCGGAGATGCGCTGGTTGCCACACTCATAGAACATGATACTCGGATTATTACGATTATAAATTATGGCATCCCGCATGGTCTCCATCCTCTGTATCCATCGCCTTCCGTCAACGTCGCGTTCGGCATCGCCTGCAGGCATCGCCTGTATCAGTCCTACACGGTCACAGCTTTCCACATCCTGCTTCCACGGACAGGTGTGCATCCAGCGCACAACGTTGCCGCCGGACTTGACCAACAGGCCATTGGAGTAGTCACTCAACCACGCAGGCACACTCATGCCGACTCCCGGCCACTCATTGGAAGTACGCTGGGCGTAGCCATGAACCATCATGACACGGTCGTTAAGATATATCATTCCCTGCTTGTACTCTGTCTTGCGGAAACCTGTCGTTGTCACCACGGGGTCTGTGCCGCCTGCGGCAGTGCCAGCATCTCCTGCAAGCGTGGTCTCGACATCATACAGATAACCATAGCCCCAAGACCAGAAGTGCAGACCGCCAACACGCTTCTCCGCACGCAGAGTTGCCGTTCCATGTGCTGGAATGACTTTTTCCGCGCCTTCAAAGCGACATAGCTCACTGCCGTTTTTCTCGCGGACCACTATCCGCAGACTGCGTTTCACCGCCTTGTCTGTCTCATTGCGCACCTGACTCTCGGCACATATTGTGGCCTTACGCCCCGGCACATCATAATCCTTTCCATATACATACACACCTGTTGTACCGAGATTGGAGAACAGCGGCAGCGTCTGGTACACATCTTCGCACACATGCAGCTTCAGATTCTTAGGCAAACCGCCATAATTGACATTGAAAGCCTTGGTATGCCACTGGAACTTTGAGCCCGTGGTCTCCTCCTTATACTCCCACGAATTGTCCGTGCGCACCTCCATGAGGTTCTTGCCTTCCTTCAACCATGGTGTGAGGTCAAAGCCGAAAGCCATAGTCCCGTTTTCGGAAAGTCCAAGCCTGTGTCCGTTCAAGAACACTTCCGCTGCCTGCCGTGCGCCCTCGAACTCCACGAAAACGCGTTTGCCACGGGCTGATGCCGGCAGTTTGAACTGCTTGCGATACCATACTTCCGCAGTGGAAGTCTCATAGGTTGAAAGGCGGAAAGATTCATCCTCATTCCATGCATGGGGCAATGTCACCGTCTTCTTCTGTTTGTCTATCCTCCAATCAGAATTGAAGTTGTAGGTCTCGCGCGCCTCTGTTCCGAGAGCCGAGAGAAGGGCTAACGCCCAAAGAAAGATTTTCTTGTTCATATATTGTTCGGTTTTTTATACTGTTTTTTATCTTAGGATTAATCTGTTGCCTGCCATGCAGGAATACCAATAATAGACATTCGGGGTCCTTTGCCTGCAAAATTACATACAATAATCAAGAATCTATATATAAAATCGTCCATTTTCATGACATATAGTCCGCAACAAGCCATTATTACTGTGATTGGGACTATCAAGCAAAACAAGGAAGACTACAAGGCAAGACATTATTCTTGCCACACGTTGCTTCCTACACGTTTTGGCGTCATAATACGCCTGCTTTGCAAAAGGGGCACTTTTACCTTGTGAATGTGCCCAAATAGCATTGTAATTCGGGCACGTTTACAAGGTAATTTGGGCATGATTGCAAACCACATGATACACAGAAAAGAAAAAACGGCATGGAACGCCATCAGCATCGCACTGCAACAATGATGGCACTCCACACCGCTTATCTTATGAAACGAGGTTCAATCCTGCACTATTTCCCCAGATAACTGTTGACAATGGCATTGGCATCGGCTATGGTAATTTCTCCGTCACCATTCATATCTGCTGCTTCACGGTCAAAAGAGGCTACTGACAATCCGAGGTAAAAGTTGACCACGGCATTGGCATCGGCAACTGTCACGATGCCATCACCATTGACATCCCCACGTATGAGGTCGCCACCCATGAATTTGAAAGACACGCTGCCGTCGTATGCCATAGTAATGTCGGTTATAGGCTTGTCTACCGTGCCCGTATATGCCTTGTAATCGGTAAGAGAAGTGACATTGAGGGTATCAGAGACCAATGGGAACGGGTCTCCCTTCAATTCCTGAACATACGCCTGACTGGTCAGATAAAGGGGATCGGCGGTATCCAAGCCCTTTCTATATGAAGTCAGCAACCTGCCGTCTGCAGGCACAATGGTGATGCCGGGAGAACCTTGTTCGTTGTTAGGACTGGAGAAATTGCTGAAAGTAGTGGTATCATAATTGATATGGGTAACAAGCATTCCTTGTTGCGGCAGGCCACAATACCATCCGGAATTAGAACCTGCAGGAACATTCTCCAATATCCAATACTCATTGCCTGTTTTATCATTGTCGCTCATTATGCGCACTCCTGCACCACCGTCCTGCAACGGTACGAGCGTGACATCACAGCGTGTAGAGAGTGTATCCATCTTCTCCGTCCAACCCATGAGTTCCCTTTCCCAGGCCGTATATGGCGTTGGATAATAGCCATTGTTTATATTCTCACCGTCATCCATAAGATCCCATCTCTCCATGGATTGATTATCATACATAATACAATCAGACCAGCTTACAGTCGGGTACATATCAGGCAGCCCAAGAGTATGACTGAACTCATGAGCCATCACTCCTACGCCGTACAGTGGAGCATGTTCCATACCTTGTGATTCATAATAGCCCGGATATCCGGTGAGTTCCTGAGTCATTGCGTAGCGAAATACCTGCTTTCCACCATACTTACCAAAGTTTGCAGTACCTGATTTAGGCCAGATAAAGTCTGAGCTGCCGCCAAAATTCTCTCCGAAGCCTGCATAATAGATATACACAAGATCAACATAGCCGTCACCATCCGCATCATACTGCGTAAAGTCCACGCCATCTGCAGCGGCCTTACTGCACGCATCTGACACGAGAGCGTAGTTATTGTCATTACCTCGTCCATAGTAGGCATAGCCATTGTCAAGGGTATATGGGCCTGCTATGTCAAACTGCGGACGGAACTGTCCGCCACTACAATCGTCAAAATACTGGGCAAGAGAACCAAAACTGCAATATTTATCTGCGGTATTGTATTCTTTAGAATTGAAAAGGTTGTCTACATCTGGCTTTGAAAATATGAAACTACAATCTGGAAATGCTACCATTATGACCAAAGCCTTCGGCGTTCCTGTATGGGGGAAAAGCCGATTGCCTGTCAAGGCTTCATTACTCATGACGGAAACGCCATCCAACTCTGCAAGCCTTGCCCGCTGTGAGACACCAGTCTGTAGTGAGATGGCTTTGATATTCTCCTCCTCAAGCATTGTGGCATAGCGGTAAATTCCATTTTCATGTAATACAATCTTGCCATCAGCAGTAAGATAATAATGTAGGTTTTCATCACCGACAAGGCGCACCATGGTTTCATGTCCGTCTTGCAGGGTGACCAGAAACATGGTGGATACAGCCTTGGAGGCTTCTGCATTAACGGCAATCATAACCATCAGTGACATGAAAATAGTCTTGATGTAGTTCATAGAGAAATCTTTTTTTGTTGTTTAATCCGTACTTTACGTAAAAACAAAGAAAGGAAACCGAAGGAGTCAAGGGCGTATCCCTTCACTCTTCCGACTTCCTTGATGATGTTTTATTCCTTAAAATCCAGCCTTATACCCGTCACGCTCCATCTCAAGTGATGCCCAAATGAAAGGGCCTACGCCTTTAGCGTCATTGTCACGGATAGGTTCTGACATATAATAGTCAAATGAGCCGTCACGGTTAGGGCTTTTATTGGGACCGAGTCCGCTGACAGCGCAGCAGCGTGTGAGGGAGATGGTCTTGTCATCGTTTACCTTTATAAAGGTATTGATGATTCCATTGTATGCCTTTACGCCTGCGGTCTTGAAGTCAATGGCATCTGCTCCTGCGGCTTTTGCGGCCTCACAGAGTGGTGAAGGTTTGACACCGGCTGCCCAGTTGTCCTTTGTTGGCAGATAACCAAGGCGTGCGCCTTTCAGCAGACAGTAGGAAAACATACTGGAAGCGGTGGCTTCGAGGTAGTTTCTGTTGTCTTGCACATCCATAACGTCATACCATAGTCCTGTTTTCTTGTCCTGATACTTCACGACTGCAGTCATAGCCTGTTGCAACATATCTATGACCTCACCGCGACGCGCATAGTTTTCGGGTAGTGCATCGAGTATTTCGACCATCGCCATGGTAAACCATCCCATGGCACGGGCCCATGTATGCTGCGAGAGGCCGGTCTCTTTGTTCGCCCAGAACATAGTGTGCGTCTCGTCCCATGCGTGCTTCCACAGTCCTGTTTTGGCATCGTATGTACGTTTGAAGGTCTTTCCTATCTGGTCAACAGCATCGTCATAATACTTTGTTGCCTTTTTCTGACCGCGCAATTCCTCTGCTCCGAGAGTGTAGAAAGGCAGTCCCATGAAGATGCCATCAAGCCAAACCTGGTTGGCATAGATGGCTTTATGCCACCAAACGCCTTCTTTCGTGCGGGGTTGCTGTTCCAATTGCTTGAACAATGTCTGCAAAGCGATTTCAGAACCCTTATGCGGGAAGAGACGGTTGCTACGCAATATGAAGCGTGCTGTACGCACATTGTCGAGGTTATAGTCCGCAAGCTTATAGCCGGTTATTTCACCTTTCTCGGTAATCATCTTCTTCGGATAGGACGTTACATAGTCCTTGAAGATAGGATTAAGGTATGCCTGGTATGCGTCAAGGATACCTTCAAGCTCTATACCCATCACATAACTCCATTTACCATTCGGTCTTTTCTGCGGATCTGTGAAGTCAAGGTAGTATGACTGTGGCACTCTCTGCATCTCACTCCATGCCATCCATTCAGAATAATGGTTGAAAGGCGGCTGTGAAAGCACCAGTTCACCATTGATACGGAGATTGTTGAAGTTGATGTTATGGCTCTTTCCTGTACGGCGGACCTTCTCGTCTGTAACGCCATTGAATGTACAGTTCTTTACATTTATATTATATATGTTGTCGTAATCGTCCAGTCCATTGAGCAGAATGCCATACTTTGACTTCTGACAAGTTACGTTTTCCATATAGATATTGCGCACAGTAGGGATAAAACCGCGCTTTGCCTGCTCTTTAGGTTCATAGACAAGGTTGATGCGCAGGACTGCTTCACGGCACTGTCCGACCTCAACATTGCGCATATACACATTCTCTGTCACTCCGCCACGGCATGTATTGGTCTTTATTCGCAGCACACGGTCAAGGTTAGGAGAATCCATCTTGCAGTTTTCTGCAAAGACATTCTTCACGCCTGCACTTATTTCAGAACCTAGAACCACACCACCATGACCGTCAGCCATAGTGCATCCGCGGACAATTATATTCTGTGAAGGTGCCGGAGTGCGCCTGCCATCGGAATTACGGCCACTCTTTATGGCAATGCAATCATCACCTGTTCTGAAGTAACAGTTCTCTATCAGCACGTCCTCACATGATTCCGGGTCACAGCCATCACCATTAGGGCCGTTGTTTATGACCTTGACTCTACGCACGGTAATGTTCTTTGACAGTGTGGGGGTAATGACCCAGAACGGTGAACGCAGCATGGTTACATCCTCAATGAGTATGTTCTTGCACTCATAAAAGTTCACTAATTGCGGTCGCATGCCATGACCTTTACCGAAGATACGTTCTTCTGTCGGCACGCCAAGGTCTGACATCTGCAATAAGGTATTACGGTTTGAAAGTACGTTGCCAAGCGAATCCTTTCCGAAACGGTCGTCACCGAACCAAGGCATAGCCTGACTCTGTGGGGTCTTGCCCTTCTCGAATCCGAATTTCGTGGCTCCACACCATTGCCACCATGTTTCGTTTTCACCATTACCATCAAGTGTTCCTTCACCGCTTATGGCGATATTCTCTGCCTGATAGGCATAGACACAAGGGGAATAGTTCATCAAATCCAGGCCTTCCCAGCGTGTTTTGACAAGTGGATAAAGGTCAGGATTGTACGCAAAGAGTACAGTCGCCCCCTTCTCCAAACGGAGATTGACGTTGGACTGCATACGTATAGCACCGGTATTCCATGTTCCTGCCGGTACGACAACAACGCCACCGCCTTTCTTGGAACATGCTTCTATAGCGGCATTGATAGCCTTTTGGTTTTTTGCGGCATCAGCTTTGACTGATGCCCCGTATTTGGTTACAGGGTAAGTCTTGTCCTTGAATGTCGGGGCAACGATACGGCTCTCTATCTGTCTGTACAGAGTCTCATCCCATCCTTGGGCATTTACGGTAGCGACAGCAACCAAAGCCATTAATAAGTTCAACAGTTTCTTCATCAGGTTACAGTATTTTAGTTAGTCAGTGATTTGTAATTTATTATATACCCAAGCCTTTCCTAACACAGGAAAGACCTGGGCCAGAGAGTCATTGTTACTCTTCTACAGGCTTCATGTTAGTATAAACAGTCTGTACATCGTCAAAATCTTCGAGTTTCTCTACCATCTTGTCAATGGTAGCGCGCTGCTCTTCATCCACATCCTTAAGGTCATTAGGAATGTAAGTGAACTCACCGCCGATTTCCTCGAAGCCCTTTTCCTCCAGGAAATGCTGTATCTGGGCGTATGACTTAGGGTCGCCATAGATGGAAATGGTTGTCTCTTCATTGTCCTCGTCATAGTTTTCATCGAACTCATCGTCCACATTGAAATCTATAAGGTCAAGAATCAGTTCGTCCATATCAATGTCATCCTTCTTCTTGAATGTAAAGACGCACTTATGATCAAAAAGGAATGACAGCGAACCCGTAGTACCGAGGTTACCTGAGAACTTGTTGAACACCGAACGAACGTCAGCCACTGTGCGCGTTGTATTGTCGGTAAGAGTGTCCACAAACACCGCAATTCCGTGAGGGCCATATCCCTCGTATGTCACTTCTTTGTATTCTGACTGATCCTTTCCCTGTGCATTCTTGATGGCACGCTCGATGTTATCCTTCGGCATATTCTCGCGTTTGCACGTTGCTATGATAGAACGCAGAGTCGGATTGGTATCCGCCTCAGGACCACCAGCCTTCACTGCTATGGCAATCTGCTTGCCCAGACGTGTGAAAGTCTTTGCCATGTGTCCCCAGCGTTTCATTTTTGTAGCCTTACGATATTCAAATGCTCTTCCCATTGGTTTATATTTTTTTGTTGTTTATATTGTTGTATTGACCTATTCTATAACAGGCAGCCTATCTCAGTTCCGCATTCAGCTGTCTCTTTAGATTCGATATAAGTTTGTTCATTATAGAGTCTATCTGCTTGTCGCCCATAGTCTTCTCCGAATCTTGAAGAATAAAATTGACAGCATAGGACTTCTTGCCCTCGGGCAGGTTGTCACCCTCATACACATCGAACAGTTCTACGCGCTTGAGGAATTTCTTTTCCGTCTGCCGTGCGACCTTTTCAACCTCTGCGAACTCCACTTTCTTGTCGAGCAGCAGTGCGAGGTCACGACTAACAGAAGGATACTTCGGAACTTCCGTAAAGTGGACGGCAGCTTTCTTCACAGCATTTGTCGTCTGTGTCCAATTGATGTCAGCGAAGAACACCTCACGGTCTATATCCGCCATCTTCTGTATTTTCTTGCTTACGACACCCATCTCAACAAGTATCTTACCACTACGGTTCTTCAATGTCATACCGGTAGAGAACACATCATTATCCGTTTTCTCAGAAACCAGCATTCCAAGCGGCATCCCTATGCGGCGAAGAACGTTGTCAACGTGCGCCTTTAGTTCATAGAAAGAGCTGTCTTCGTCAGCCTTTATCCATGACCCTTCTATGCGTTTGCCCGTAATCCAAAGTCCAAGATGGCCCTCTTCCGTATAGGCACGCATCGGATTCTCATTGTCTACCTTGCTATTGTCGTGGTGGTAGCAGTTACCGAACTCGAAGAAACAAAGGTTCGCCATACGGCGATTGGCATTGCGCATGATGCTTTCAAGGCCTCCGAAGAGCAATGTCTGACGCATCACGTTCAGATCAGAAGACAACGGATTGACTATCGTAACAAGCCTATCAGCCGGATATGCCTTCAAATCGGTGTAATAAGCACCCTTTGTAAGCGAATTATTGAGTATTTCGTTGAACCCGACACCCACAAGTTGCTCAGCAACAAGGTTCATAAGTTTATGACGTTGGTCCTCAAAGCCTTTCACTACGAGTGAAGACTTGAGCTGGGTAGGTATCTCTACATTATTATAACCATAGATACGGAGAATATCCTCCACCACATCACACGGACGTTGTACATCCACACGGTATGCCGGTACAATGATGTCAAGTCCCTGTTCGTCCTCACCGGTTATCCTGACCTCAAGTGTTTGCAAGATACTCTTAACTGTATCGTGACCTATCTTCTTGCCTATCAGCTTATCAACATATTCAAAATCCAGACGCATCTGCGGATCTTCCACAGGATTAGGATAGACATCCTTTATCTCCATGCTCACTTTTGCGCCGGCAAGTTCCTTGCACATCATGGCAGCCTGCTTCAATGCATAGATTGTGCCATTTGGGTCTATACCGCGTTCAAAGCGGAAAGAGGCATCAGTTGACAGCCCATGGCGATGCGCCGACTTGCGAATCCACGTAGGATGGAAGTATGCTGACTCCAGCACCACATCCCTTGTAGTTTCATAAGTGCCGGAACCTTTGCCGCCAAACACACCTGCTATGCACATAGGTTCTTCCGTATTGCAGATGGCGAGGTCATGTTCGCCGAGGATATGCTCCACACCGTCAAGTGTAACGAACTTCTTTCCCTCGTTCTGATCCCTGACAACAATCTTGTGTCCGGTAACCATGTCTGCGTCAAAACAATGCAAAGGCTGTCCGTATGCCATCATTACATAGTTCGTGATATCCACAATATTGTTGATAGGACGCAGTCCTATGACCGTAAGCTTTTCCTTCAACCATTCCGGAGACTCCTTCACCTCGCAGCCGGTGACGCTGACACAGGCATAACGACGGCAGGCTTCGCTGTTAAGTATCTCCACTTCTATAGGAAGACTATTGTCATCCACCGCGAATGCCTCATCCGACGGGCGGTGTAGGTTTGTCTTGTAACCATTCCGGATAAGCCATGCGTACAGGTCACGTGCCACACCATAATGCGACAATGCATCCGCACGGTTGGCGGTAATGTCCACCTCTATCAGCCAGTCACTTTCTATATTATAGTATTCGGCGGCCGGTTTTCCCACTGGAGCATCCTCCGGCAGGACTATAATACCAGCATGACTTGTACCGATTCCTATCTCATCCTCTGCGCAAATCATGCCATTAGACTCAATGCCACGCAGTTTGGATTTCTTTATAACGAACTCCTTGTCACCGTCATATAGTACGCATCCGAGATCTGCCACAATCACTTTCTGTCCTGCAGCGACATTAGGTGCGCCGCAGACTATCTGCGACGGTGTCTCTTTTCCCAAGTCTACAGTGCACACGTGCATATGATCCGAATCGGGATGAGGCTCACAAGTGAGTATCTTTCCCACGAAAAGGCCTTTAAGCCCTCCCTTGATTGTCTGGACTTCTTCCAAAGCGTCAACCTCAAGACCGGTGCTTGTCAGTGCAGCACAAACCTCTTCAGCGGTAAGATCGAAGTCAACATACTCTTTAAGCCATTTGTATGAAATATTCATTTCTATATGTTTGTTTGTTATTCAGATTTTATGTATCACGTACCTTATTAATAGTGACGCATATATAACGGTGCAAAGTTACAAAAAATTAGCCGATTGAGCAAACGATATCAAGTTTTTTTTATAAAAGACAGGGGATTGGCACTAGCCCGACTGTTGCCGAACGGCCTTTTAACGTTCCCTGAATATGGCAAGGATACAGAGTACACAGGACACCATTTTGACACAGAAAAGAATGGGGATAATGATAGTGCATTGCAAAAGGGGCCCTTTCACGATGTAATTTGGGCACAATTACAGTGCAATTTGGGCACAATTACATTGTAATTTGAGCACAATTACGAAAGGCATGATATACTACGCCAATACGACTTCTGGGTTTTCTATAACACAACAGGAAACAATAGCGGCCGTCGTTTCACGGAGTTACATTGCAAATACAGCACTCCAAACGCACAAAACACACAACAAAAAGCGCTATAATAGTAACAAAAGGGCAACGCACAGAACACACAGAATATACACACAAACCCACAAAAACAACGAAACTCTCACGCCTCACGGTGTAAGAGTTTCAATCTCAATAGGTATTAGCTTTGTTTAAGGTAAAAAGATTGTATTCAGGATAACGATTGCAAAGTTACGATATTTTGTTGATTATCGCAAACTTTTTTTCAACTATTTTCGAAAATAGAACGTTTTTAACTGAAACTTTTATTGATTTTAGTCATTTTGAAGACATTTATCGGATTATTTTGCTGTTTTATTGTTTTTTATTTGCTTTCTTTCCACAAAATTTCTTAATAGCAAAATAGGCTATGACTATCACGATAATGCCGACAACCCCGAATTTTATATAATCATAATACTCCGCAACCTTTTCATCCAACTGCTCCAACGGAACAACTGAATGGAGGTGATAACCTATAGCTGCGAGTATGCAGTTCCATGCTCCAGCACCCAATGTAGTATAAAGCAGGAAGCGCCAGAAGTTCATTTTCGCCAGTCCGGCAGGCACAGAGATAAGCTGACGTATAACCGGAACAAGGCGACCTGTCAGTGTTGCCACCACGCCATGCTCGTCAAAGTAACGCTCCGCCTTCTCTATTTTCTCCTGATTCAGTAGGCACACCTTGCCCCAACGGCTGTTAGCGAAACTATAAATGATGGGGCGGCCGAGATAGTAGGCCGCAGCATAGTTAACAATAGCCCCTAAATCCGCGCCAATAGTGGCGACAAGGATAACCAGCCACACGTCAAGCAGACCGGCGGCAGCCTGATACGCCGCCGGCGGAACAAAAATTTCGGACGGCACTGGTATGACAGTACTTTCGAGAAACATACCTACGAAGACTTCGAGGTAACCAATGTTGGATAATAATTGTTCAAACATAATATAAAAATTGTAATTTTCAGAAGAAAGATATATATAGGACGAAAATGATGACAAGTAGTGGAATAAGCACAAATGGCAGACCTTCCGACACAATGTGGGAAGATTTTATGGGCGTAATCGCCCTGCTTACATTTGGTTTTTCCCTCCTTTTCCTTCTCTTTCCAACTCTATTTTAAGATAGTCCCGCGGCTCAGTACCTGACGGAAAATATTCTCCAAGAACACTGGAGGTATCAAGTGGCGCAAGACGCACGGCATATTCAAGGTATTGCAAATACTCCTTTCTCTTGCCGAGAGCACGGCACGTAGCCGCAAAAAAGGCAAGAGACTGCACCGGACAGGACACAAAACCGGTGTCTTTATATGGTGCCAAGGCCTCTTTCAACATCTTGTAGGCCATGGAGAACAGCCCGGATTCAAAGCATATCACACCTATCCGCCCAATTATTTTCAAGTCATAGTCTGCCGCTTCAACTGCCTTGCCGAAGTATGCCATAGCTCTCTTCCTGTCAACAGTTTCAAGACAGACAGCACCACGGACAAGATCGGCCTCCACTGAAGGTGCCCCAAGTTTCTCTAACTGGTCACAACATTCCATGGCAAGGGTGGCATCTCCCATCTTTGCAGCAATAGAGGCACAGGTGCGCAGGGCATCAAGCGACTGGGAAAGGGGTAATTCGTCGAAGTGCTGCATAACCTTCTTTATATGTTCGTAAGCTTCAGTTGTCCGTAACAGGCAGAAGTAGGTGGTAGCAATGAGCAATTCGCCGACTGGATCCTCTGGACACAACTCAAGATAATGCTCAAAACATTTCGCAGCCTCGCCAAGATGGTTTAACGCATACAGGCAGTTGCCTTTGGTAAGATACGCTTCCGGCTCATCCGGAGCTATGGCAATGGCGTATTCAACACTCCTCAATGCTTCCTGATACTGTGCCTGATGGAACAGGGCATCACTCATCATAAGCCATGCTGTTACATTATATGCGTCAATATCTATTGTCTTGTTTATTACATCCACGGCCTTATCCCAACGTGCCTGCGTCAGATATATCCTCCCCCAAGTATCATAATACTCCATGGCGGCATCGCCCTCCGGCACGGATGTCTTCTGCATCCACTTCTCCGCATAACTACTGTATCCGTGATCACAATACATCATAGCCACGTCAAGGGCGAAATCCGGAATATCTTCACCGTCTTCCATCTCGTCATCAAGACTTCCACCCGCGTCTCTTTCCATAAACCGGGCATACTTTGCACAAAGATACTCTTCCGCTTTATCCACTCCGCCGTCGCTAAGCATTATCTCTGCCGTGACATAAACGGTCTCAAGGCTCTCTGCATCTTCCTCTATCTGTCCGAGCAAAGACTTTGCCCTGACCACATCACCATAGTCAACAAGGGCCATACGGGCCTTGAACAATAGCGGAGCAGCTTCCGTCGGGTACAATTTCAAGCAATAGTCCGCTGCCGCCTCCGCATTTTCTATATCATCAATCATGTGATAATATTCTGCGATATCAACTAAATCGTCAGAATCAAAATACACCAATTCTTCCGATTCCAATGTGTTCTCATACTTAGAGAGCAACGATTTGAATTCGGAAGAATTGATGTATTTGTTGAATTCCGTAGAAGACATGTTTTCTTTCCTTTGTTATTGTTAGCCTGGAGATGCAGCAAGTCAGCCGGATGCTTACTTCTTCCAATTATCCTTCAGTCCCACAGTACGGTTAAATACTGGGTGTTCAGGTGTAGTGTCAGGGTCAGGCATGAAATAACCGATACGCTGGAACTGCAGATAATCGCCCGGAGTCTTGTCTGCCGCCCACTCTTCAACATAACAGTTGTCGAGTACTTTGAGTGAGTCCGGGTTCATCATACGCTTCATTGCCTCCAAATCCGTGAGACCTTCTTCCTTTGTCAGGCGCGCCTTTTCATCGCGGGGGTTCTCCACCATCCACAGACGGTCATATAGACGGACCTCACATTGGCGGCAATGACCGACACTTACCCAGTGCAGTGTCTTGCCTTTTATTCTGCGATCAGCACCAGGCAGGCCGCTCCTCGTATCCGGATCATACTCTGCATACACCTCTACGATGTTGCCATCGGCATCCTTCTTGCAGAAATTCTCTTCGGGGCACTTTATGATATAGCCGTTCTTCAGACGTACTTCCTTACCGGGACCAAGACGGAAGAACTTCTTTGGGGCGTCTTCCATGAAGTCATCACGCTCTATCCACAGTTCACGTGAGAACGTAATCTCGTGTATTCCGCTATCCGCATCCTCTGGGTTGTTGACGGCAACCATCTGCTCTGTCTGTCCGACCGGATAGTTGGTGATGACCAGTTTCAATGGGTTCAGCACGGCAGACACGCGGTCTGCACGCGTATTCAAGTCTTCACGGACAGAGCTTTCCAACAGTGCTATCTCGTTAAGAGCATCAAATGTGGTGTAGCCTATTTTCTTTATGAAATTGTTTATAGCCTCCGGAGAATAGCCATGACGGCGGAATCCGCACAGAGTCGGCATACGCGGATCGTCCCATCCGCTTACAAGTCCTTCCTGAACAAGCAGCAGAAGGTTACGCTTTGACATGAGAGTATAGGAGAGGTTGAGCTTGTTGAACTCCGTCTGTCGTGGGCGGTTATCTTCCAATGCGGCCGTTTCTCCACGTGTTTCCTTCAGCCAGTCTATGAACAAGTCATACAATGGACGGTGGACTACGAACTCAAGGGTGCATAAAGAATGCGTAACGCCCTCGAAATAGTCAGACTGTCCATGCGTAAAGTCGTACATCGGATAGGCATTCCACTTGCTACCAGTGCGGTAATGAGGTATGTTCATCACACGATACATGATTGGATCGCGGAAGTGCATATTAGGGTTAGCCATGTCAATCTTGGCTCTTAGCACCATCTTTCCCGGCTCCATACGTCCGGAATTCATCTCTTCAAAAAGGCGAAGGCTCTCTTCCTGCGGTCTGTCCCGATAGGGAGAGTTCTCTCCCGGCTGAGTAGGCGTACCCTTCTGCAGTGCTATCTGCTCGGCAGTCTGTTCGTCAACGTATGCCCTACCCTGCTTGATCATTGCCACGGCAAAGTCCCATAACTGCTGGAAATAGTCAGAGGCATAGCATATCTTGCCCCATTTATAGCCCAGCCATTGTATGTCTTGCTTTATGGCCTCTACATATTCGTCGTCCTCCTTCTGTGGATTGGTATCGTCAAAGCGCAGGTTACAAACGCCGCCATACTTCTTTGCTGCGCCGAAATCCATGGCAATGGCCTTTGCATGACCAATATGCAGATATCCGTTAGGTTCTGGCGGGAAGCGCGTCTGTATGCGTCCACCATTCTTTCCGGCCGCAAGATCGGCCTCTATTTTCTGCTCTATGAAGTTCAAAGACTTCTTTTCCTCAGTTTGTGTCGTTCCTTCTGTATTCTGCATATTACACATATTATTACATTTCGTCGGCAAAGTTAGTGTTTTTTTTCCATAAAAGGCAGCCTAATGCGGCATTATTTTCATGCAAACACGCTAAAAACACATTTTTATATATGTTTATCGCATCTTTCAACAATTTTTATTAACTTTGCAATCAAATGAAACGAAAACGTATTATAGTATTCTTCTCACTGGCGCTTGTACTGTTCATCGCTGTCATTGCATTGGGAATGCGGGCTTGCAGCAGCAGTAACGGCTCCAGTCATGCGGATTCCGTACGCATAGACACCATTCCCTACATGGTAAGGCAGATGCAACGATGTTCGCGTCTGAACGTTGCAGAACTGAAAGTGCATAAGATTGTCACCCACGATGACGCCATGAAATTGTCGGGAACAGTATTGGGCAAGGAGGTATCTGTCAACATTCCGGCTGGAAAACGGAAGGTGGCCATTCCACTTTATGCCACGATAAAGGGGAGCATAGACCTGTCCAAACTCACGGATGAAGACATAATACGCTACGGAGACAAGATAGAAGTGTTCCTGCCACAACCGGACATCATCATAACGGAGACACACATAGACCACGATGGCATAAGACAATATGTGGCACTGACACGCAGTCGCTTCACGGACGAAGAACTACAGTCATACGAAAAACAGGGACGGGCGGCCATAGAGCGTGACATTCCGGCAATGAACATTACCGGAATGGCGCAGGAAAACGCTGCACGCCAGATTATTCCCATCATTCAAGCGATGGGATTCAAGGAAAACAACATAACGATTTCATTCAGAGACAATGGCAGGAATAATAAGATTCTTCGAGAGAATAAATAACGGGATGAGCCGTCTCACCGTTTCTCTGGTCTGCATTGCCATACTTGCCGTCCTCGGAGTGGTGGCATGGTCACTGCACACGGTCAAGAACAGCACGCTATCCTTTGGCACTGACGATGCAATAGACTGTACCCCGACCATAATTGAGCGTATGCGAGCCATAGGACAATGGGAGTTCCTTGCCATAAACGATGAGGAAATCATCGACACTGTACGCACCGGATTCTTCTCTGACGATGAACTTGTGCGCATATACTATGGCACTCTACGCCTCGGCATAGACCTTAAGGACTGTTCCGAAGACTGGATAGAATCAGGAAAAGACACCATATACATCACTATACCGGAAGTAAAACTACTCGACTACAACTTCATTGACGAGGCACGCACACGTTCTTTCTTCGAAACAGGGAAATGGACCAACGCTGACCGTAAGGCAATGTACGAAGAAGCACGCCGCACAATGCTGCAACGATGCCTGAACAAGGAGAACATAACCATCGCACAAGACAATGCACGTGAACAAATAACACGGATGCTGAAGCCAATCGCTGAACCCAAGATTATCAAAATAAAAAACTAAAACATGAGGAAAATACTGCTAACCGCCATATTGCTGATTGCAACAACGGTATCTTTTGCAAGTGACATCACCAAAAATGACACACTGAGATATTCCATTCTCGGAGATAGTTACTCTACCTATGAGGGGTATCTCACACCAGACACCAATCTTATATGGTATTTCCATCCTACGAACAAGGAACTACACAGCAAGAATGACGTCCGTTCCGTAGAGCAGACATGGTGGTATCAAGTGATAGAACGTATGGCCGGAAAACTCGAAATAAACAATTCGTACTCAGGCTCTACCATCTGCTGCACGGGATATAAACACGGTAACGCCGCACACGCAGACTACTCTGACTGCGCCTTCATCACACGCAGCAACAAATTGGGTAATCCTGACGTCATATTAGTATGCGGAGCGACAAACGACAGTTGGGCAGGCGCGCCGATAGGGGAATACGTTTATGGCAACTGGACTTCCAAAGAACTGTATGAGTTCCGGCCGGCAATGGCAAAGCTATTGCACGACCTCAGAGCGAACTACCCATTGGCGCGTATCCTCTTCATATTGAATACAGACCTGAAACCATCCATCAACGAGTCCGTACATACTATATGCCACCATTATGGCATTCCGTGCCTGGACCTTAAAGGCATAGACAAACAGCAAGGACACCCCTCCATAAGCGGAATGAAGGCATTTGCAGACCAAGTAACAAACTATCTACGCAAATAAAAGAAACCAACTAACCAAACTAACATGACGAAATTTTCATTTTTACTCTGTACAATTCTTTGCACAGCGCTGTCGCTTTCTGTCTCCGCAGCAAAGAAGCAGGAAGCAAAGTACGTAACGCACCAAGTGTCAGCACCATTCTCCATGGAACCGGTAAAGGAATATGTATTCCCCGAAAAACATTTCCCCATAACAAAATACGGTGCAAAACCCGGTGGAGAATACAGCAACACGACAGCCATTGCCAAAGCAATCAAGGCGTGCAACAAAGCGGGTGGCGGCATCGTAGTGGTGCCTAAGGGAGAGTGGCTCACCGGTCCTATACATTTCTTGAGCAACGTGAACCTTCATCTTGAAGAGGGTTCAACACTCGTTTTCTCCGACAATTACAAGGAATATCTACCTGCCGTGCAAACATCTTGGGAGGGAATTGAATGCTTCAACTACTCCCCACTGCTCTATGCGTTCCAATGTGAGAACATCGCCATAACCGGAACAGGCAGACTACAGCCTCGCATCAAAGGGTGGACTCCATGGTTCAAGCGTCCGAAGGAGCATCTTGAAGCATCCAAACAACTCTACACCTGGGCCTCAACGGACGTACCTGTAGAACAAAGGCAGATGGCTGTGGGTAACAATAACATGCGTCCGCACCTAATACACTTCAATCGTTGCAGCAACATACTACTGGACGACTTCCACATCAACGGCTCACCATTCTGGACTATACACCTTTTTCTCTGCAACGGCGGCATTGCACGCAACCTAAAAGTGTACGCTCACAACCATAACAATGACGGCATCGACCTTGAAATGACCAAAAACGTTCTCGTTGAAAACTGCCAGTTTGACCAAGGAGATGATGCCATAGTCATCAAATCGGGACGCAACCGCGACGCTTGGCGTATCAACCAGCCTACCGAGAACGTTGTCATACGCAACTGTAAGGTTATAAAGGGACACTGTTTCCTTGGCATCGGTAGCGAAATGAGTGGCGGTGTAAGAAACATTTACATGGAGAACTGCGAGGCAACAGACAGCGTTTTCCGTATGATGTATCTTAAAACGAACCACCGGCGTGGCGGATTCATACACCACGTGTATATGAAGAACTGCAAAGGTACATGCGCCGGACGCATGTTTGAGATTGACACTGAAGTGTTATACCAATGGAAAGACCTCGTACCTACATACGAAACACGCATCACACCCATCCACGACATATATATGGAGGACTGCGAAATAGAGCGCACCGATGCCATTTACGAAATCAAAGGCGATGCACGCAACCCCATACATGACATCTATTTGAAGAATATAAAAGCTGGTTTGGTTTATAAATTCATCAACACAAGCAGCAATACATTCAACATCAGAACGGAGAACGTAACTTACGACAAGACCGCCTTTTAGCCTTATAGAATTGAAAGAGCCCGGACCAGTTGATGGTTCGGGCTCTTTTTGGTATCTCAAACTGTCACTTCTTCGGTGCATTCACCACCAAGCGGTTCTCAGTCATTCGCATCATATAACTCTGTATGAGCGCTTTCAGTTCCCGTTCCATATCGGCAATCTGTGGTTTCATGGCCTGATTATTAACCAGATTCTTTATCATAAACCAGTCTTTCTTGTAATTAAACACACCGGTAATGCGCTTTCCCTCAAACCGTATGACATAATCACCCTTTACGAACTGGTATATTCCGTTGTTATAGTTGACCGCCCATGTTTCATTGTCAGGCGTATTAAACAGGTCAATGCCAAAAGCAATATACGGATTGCTATATCCTAAGTATTGCAGCACAGTGGGCATAATGTCTATCTGTTGGGCAACACAGTGCCTACGGCCACGCGGCATCTCACCGGAAGGATCAAAGAAGAATATAGGAGCGCCGAAAAGTCCGAGGTCGGTTGCATACTCCAGATTGTCATTTATATTGGTATGGTCAGACGTAAACACAAAGATAGTATTCTTATACCACGGTTGTTTCTTTGCCGTCTCAAAGAATTTGCGAAGTGACATATCCGTATATCTTATACATTTATGTATCGGATTGCCCTTTTCCTCAGGCAAATCAAACTCCTTTTCATACTGCTCCGGTATCTTATACGGATGATGACTGGAGGCAGTGAATACCGTCGTGACGAACGGTTCTTGCATTTCCGTCATCTTCAACGCATAATATTGCAGGAACGGCTCGTCCCATATAGCCCACATTCCGTCATAATCCTTGTCACCATTGAAACGTTTGTCTTCATCGAACTCTGTCCTGCCGTAATACTTCTGAAAGCCCGTTGTCTTGGCAAATGCCTCAAATCCCATACTGCCATTCTCCGCTCCATGGAAGAAAGCTGACGAATAACCGCACTTACCGAGTTCTCCTGCAATTCCACTAACATTGTTAAGAGATGCCGGAGTGAGGAAAAACGGCTCTACGAAATATGGAATACTGGACAGCACAGAAGGCATTCCGTCTATACTTTTACGTCCATTGGCAAACGTATAGTCAAAGGAAAGCGACTGCCTCAGCAGCGAATCCACAAACGGTGTATAGCCCTTATATTTGCCATTCTCCAGTTTCTCATTGTATGCTCCAATATATTCCCTACCGAAACTCTCCACTATCAGCACCACCACATTCTTCTTTTTCTGCACAATATCCGGCACAGCATCACCTTGGTTCCTCAAAGGTGAATAGATACTGTCCAATTCCTGCGCAGCAAAATAACCCGGATTGTGGAACACATCCTTGCCTGTGGTTCTGAAAAGAGAGAACGGTGTATTCAGCACTATAGCCGCCTCTATCGGACGGTTGACATACTGATTGGCATTACTGATAGTTATAGGGCGCACAGCAGTGGTGAAACCGCCACGCATACCCGCCACGCAACAAGGAATGAAGCAAGCAAGACAAAGCAGCTGGACCATATAATACACGACATACCGCTTCACTTTCCTTTCAAAAATGAACTGTGCAGGCATGACATACAAACGCTGCATACCATATATAATGACACCACCGATAAACAAAAGAAGCCAGTGCACCACTGCTGACTCGGCAAATATACCGAGAAGATTGGACTCCCGTGAAAATTCGTTCAGCACAGTCATCGTCGTACGGCGGCCCGTATATAAAAAATATACAGCATCACCCATATTGAGAATAACAGCCACACCATTAACAATGACAAACAGCCACCGGCACAACTTCTGCCAAATATGCCTCTCCTTATAATGCAACGGAACAAGCATAAGCAATGCATACAGTGCATTTGTATAGAGAATGGCAGACGTATCGAATACCAACGAGCCACGCAACAGACTGACAAGCGACAAGTCACCGAACCTATCGCCAAAGATTCCCCAATTTACAACAATGTAAATTATGCGGCATAGCATATAAACGACATACGCAATAGCCAGATTGTACATCATGGCCAATACGACAGATACATAGGTAGACGTTCTACCTGGACTTATCTTATCAAAAAACTGTTTAGAGGTTGACATCTTAGTATATATGGATAATAAAACTGACTACAAAATTACGCATTATTTATGGAATATGCAAAAATCACGACATCATTTATTCTTTTTTACCTCAATAATGCTTTCACACTATCATATTATTCTTTCTGCACAACGTATACACTAAAGCCAATATGAATACACAAAAAAAAATACGCTACTACTCTTCACGAGCTGCAGCGCAATAAAAAGTATGTTTAACTATTTTCTTTAATTTATAAAAGAACAACCTCACGGCTTTTCTTTATCATCCAAAAGTCAAACAATCTTTTCTAACCTAATAACTAAAACCTAAATCTATTATATCTACTAACCTAAACAATATTCTTTTTTATTTTCCTGACTGTCTTTCGGGTAGGTGACGGTATTGAAACCGTTTCCCTTGCCCTTCGACCGTGTCAAGTTTGTTATCCTTTTCTATCAATCTTTATTACCTTACGACTCACGTCGTCTTGCTATCACCTATATCAATCAATCTTTTTAATAACCTAAACTATCTTTACTACCTTTTGATATCCTGTTTCGCAATCTTTTTGATAATCTTTTTCCTTGTCTTAAGAACCTTTGTTCCTTTTGACATTGCAAAGGTACGACGTTTTTACTGTGTGCGCAAACAATTTCAAGAAAAACTTTTCCAATTCGCATTATAATTGACATACATCAACGTATGTGGGCGCACACAAGCTCAAAAACAGCATTTTTCTGCATTTTTTTCATTTTCCTTTCTACAGAATGACATAATAACCGCAATAGAGAAACAAAGCATCCATTATCCATCCAAATACCACTGTTTTTTGTATAGCAATCCATAGCCGCTGCAATCTCTATCCTTTTATATTGCAATAGTGCCCCTTTCACAATGCAAAAGGGGCACTATTACAACACAAAAGGGGCACACTTACGATGTGCCCCTTTTTATTTCAGTTTTTCCTGTTGTTATACACACACAGGATATGTCACTTTCCGCTGACGGAGTGTCAACGATTGATACCCTTTCCATGCCTTGTCACGACAATACCCTTTGTTGATGACGGCACTTTCTGTCCTGCAAGGTTATACACATTGGAGGCATTGGAGTCAGGGGACGCCTGCACCTGACCGATGCCAGTACCCTTTGCAAGGCCTGAAGTAGGCAACGTGATGCCTGTCCATCCATCAGGTAGCACAGGCAGTTGCTCCACCTTATAGATATATCCGGTGTAGGATGTTATATTATAACGCTCGGTCACGTTCGTCCATTTACCATCCGTGAGGACAAGTGAACTGAGAGGGTATTTGGCTGCACTCTGAAAAGTACCGCGAAGACCATTGACATTTGTCTTGGGAGAAATAACAGCAGTGCCCGACTCCGGGAAAAGGATATTCTGAGATGGCCGCGCCTTATATATATAAGGTGTGCCGGCAACAGTCGCGCCAGCGACTTCCTCTATGCCGATATACAGAGAATCAGCAGAGAGACCGACAATTCCATACAATGTAACGCCATCAGGCACATCTATAACGTATGGTGTACATACTGTGCCCCAGCCTGAAGCATCTGTCATTGCCATCTGCATAGGAATGTAACGCAGTGCGAAATCTGTAGCACACCACCACCCTTCACGATTGTCTCCGGTAGATGACGGCTCGCCATAACGCATCCATTGATTATCCTTCGCACCCTGTTTTGAACCTGTAAAGCCTATTGTCGCAGAACCGTTGGGGGCAACATAGACAAACGGAGTGGTGAGGGTGTTCCACATTTCCGCTTCAGAGAAATTGGGAAGGTCAAGCAGTCCGTAGCGCAGTGGCTGCGAAACGATAGAGTCTTCTCCTACTACCATGTAGCCATGCTGGTCTGTTTCACACAGGTGCTGGGTTGCAGCCCTACACTCAAGGGCGTAAAGTCCACCGGCAAGTTTGGTCAGCGACTGTTTCACGGCCATCGTCTGAGTTCCGTTTCCTGCCGCACCGATGTTCCACCACGCATTCCAACACTTCTTGCCTGCCTGCGTAGTAGCAGACTGGTCACCGCCAGTATAAGTGCCGCTTTTCACGTCCCATCCTATCGTTGATGCAAAATCCGGGTTCGATATAAGTTCACTACTTATGGTAGAGGTGAGGGTCTTCCGTATAAGTGCCTTCAATGATTCTACGTCCTCGAGGTATGAAGTGACGCTTGTCTGGGTAAAATTCTTCACAGCTTCATACATAGTACTTATCTCCGACACGCCCGGCAGATTGTAATTCTTTACCAATTGCACATTGACAGCAAGAGAATCAACGGTCGCACGCTGCTTTATGCAACGCAGGGCGTTCTTTATGGCTGTTTCAATATCACCTGCCGTCACTCCGCTCTCTTCCACATATTCCTGCAAAAGGGTGTTGAGCCTTGGCATAGAAGTATTATACTGCTTGAAAACCTCAAAGCGTTTCATCTCGCACATTTTTGCATCTGCAAGGGCTTCTTCCTTTGTGTCGAAGAGTTTAGCCACCATTAGATTGCCTATCATAGCCTTTCCGGCAAGGTTCGTGAACTGAATGCCAAGAATATTGTCAGAAGAAACAGTAAATGAAGAGCCTACTTTTGTCCACATTGACACATCAGGGAATTCCAGACGCCTATTTATTCCGACAGTGGAAATGCCGGTCATAAACCGCTGGCTGGCTGAATTGGTATTACAGGCAGTGGCACCGGCATAGTAACTGCTGTTCTTTTCCAACGTTATATAACGCATGATGGACTGTGCATCCGTCTTTGAATTGCTGCTCCCATAACATTGCAGGTAACATCCTCCATCTATGCCGCCTTTTGGAACGGTCTGATAAAAGGGGGCATCAAGGGGTTCTCCCGCTGCATTGGTCCAATCAGTGAAACCAAAATTGAAATCACCATTGACAAGAATATTGCCACCGAGGTACATTGTCTTGTTACCATCATCGGCAACAACGGTCACGCCGTCACCGAACTCGAGATTGTCATTGACCGCCGTAGCCTCGTTTGTAAGGCGTTCTTTGTTCTTAAGGTCTACAATACGGATACGGAATTTGTCACCGTCTATGCCGTCAACAGTTTCAGAATAGCTTGCAGCCTCCTCCTGTTGCGCCACAGTCATTACGGTATTCCATATTGAAGTGCCAGCCTTTTTGCGCTGGATTTCCATTGACTGGTTGTATTCTCCGTTCTTATCATTCCATGTCAACGTCACTTTATTTGTAACCTTGTCATACGCTGCAACCAGGTCTGACGGGTCATACTGCGGCGGTGTGTTAGGAATTTTCTCGTATGCACGGTTATATGCCAACCCGGACTCCACTCCAGCATAATATTTTCCGGCTATTGACAAGGCATCATCCTTTATGATTTTCGAACAATCGGCCTCGCTGTTCCAGTATGCGTAACGCTCAACGTATGGAGAATTGTTCATGTTGGGAATGATTTTCTTCAACTCATCCGCATTCAACTGCTGGTTCGCAGTGGAGTAAGTACGGTCTGTTGCAAATATACCATTGTTGTTCCATGATGCTCCCCATACCCACTCTGAAATCCAGATAGGGCGGCTTCCGTATGTGTCATAATAGTATTTCCAGTTATTGAAGTTACCACTTGGCCAATAACAGTGCAGGTCAAGCAGGTCACAACGCCATCCACGGGCATCGACAGAGTCGACAAATGCCTTTAGATGTGACATGCTTCCATCGTGAGAGCTTTCAGAACACAGTCTCATACCGGTACGCATGAGGTTCTCCCAATTGGCCAGCACAGTCTCAACAGACTGCGGATGATCGTCAGAAGAGTTGCCAGGCTCATTGTTTGTCTTCATGTGGCAGGAGTAAGTGACACCACCACAGGCCGAAGATGACGGCCAATCCTCATATATATGATTCGGCACACACTCGGCATCGGGCAGGCGGCTCTCTCCAAGTCCCCAACTGTAACACCATGATGAGGAGATGAGACTGTTGTTTGACTCACCGGTATCGCTTGCAAGGCCCTTCTTCTGTGTATCATACCATTGGAACACACGATATGAAGATATACGCTGATCAAGCACGGTAGAGAGGGATGTCAGTTCCAAATCTTCCTTGTCTGCAATGAAACAACGGCTGTATCCTCTGCCACTCGCACGGGTTGAGAAGGTCACCATATATCCTCTTTTCAGTTTGAAACTGCGTATTTTATTGTTTAGCTTGGCCTCTGTAAGGGTGTTCATGTACCCTCCTGTATTCTCAAGGCCGAAGTCATTGACCGCCGTACCGCCGAAATTCTGTTCTGAATATACGGTGAGTGGTTTGATATTACTTGCATACGGCAGTATAATTGTACCTTGTGCATACAACTTCACCTGACAATTCGACCCATTGACGGCCTGTGCGCCATTAATGTAGACATGATTCTTCAGCCATGTGCTTATAACAGCACTTGGACGTACAGATGTGATTATGACCACAGCATGATCCACATTGGTTATATCAATCCTACCACCATCCGTAAACGGCGTTGTAGATGTAATGGTATAGTCCACGTCTGCACTCACACTAACGGAAGCACTGACCTGTGACACCGCAGTGATACTGTTTGCCCATATCATCAACGAGACCATCATCAGACAGACAAGGCTCAGCAATCTTTTAGTTCTCATCATATTTTGTTGCATTTTATTTTTCTTTTAACAAACCAGCAAAGCCGATTTACAAAAGCCACATATAACTAATTCTTCTTTATTTTCTTATGGTTTTGTATATATACGCCAGCAGGAAGAGAGTGCAGTCCGGAGCCCATCAACCGGCCATCAAGACTGTAAACGGAGGTGGCGGTGACAGTATCCGCCTGTGTCTCTATGTTTTTTACCGCCGTTATATCATCCAACGTCAGCGGTCCATAGTAATAAAGGCGGAAATTATCAAGACAAGTCCATGATGAACTCAGACTGTTAGTACCACGGAGATAAAGATTCAAGTCTCCCGTTTCCGGTATATATGACGTCACTTCATTATCTAATGCACCCTGAGTGAAATGCACTGCCGCACTCGCCATATTATCCGGAACGTATGTCCCGTCAACCATCTGCTTGTCACCGGAATGGAGTAATTTCGCACTACGGTCAGCCATGAGGTTCTTTATCAACTTGCTACCATACGTCGTAGACTGTAACCATATCTTGACCGTTACGCCATCGGTGCCGGATGAATAGGCATTATAAACGTCTGTGTATGAACCGGGGCGCTGAAATGCCTGCACCTTCATGGTATATGAGCCCTTTGGCATTGCGGCTACCTTTTGCGTAGCACTGGCCGTGGTCTGATAGAACTCCACTTCGCCATAGTCATACGTTGCACCCGTCCCCATTGTCCATCCATCTGTGCCATTGGCAAAGGTGGGGTTGTCGAGAAAGGGTGTCAAATCAAATGGTTCCGCTATATCAGTTACCACCACTTGCGCAAGGAAAGCCTTGCCTGCTGCCATGACATCTGACGCATATCCGAGAATCTCTGACGCTACCTTTGACACATTACACTTGGCAGAAAGGTCTGCAATGGTCTCAGCCAACACCTTGTCCGCTCCCGCTGACAGTTCGCGATGCGGTGTAAGGGCGAGTGTTTCCACTATATTCTTGTTTTCAACAAATACATCACGTGCCACAATGCCAGCATTTTCCTCTATTGAAGAAACCTGAGTAGCGGTACATATCACCCACCTTTGTTTCTGCTTGTTGTCAGAAATGTCAAAGGGCTGAACCGTCGTTGCTCCGTCAGAGGATGCCTCAAGACAGCCAGGAGTGGCCGAACTGTTATCAGGATGAATAACCCAATAGCCACGCTGTGGTGTTACCACGCTGCCAGAGGGAGTTTTTATATCAATTCGAGAACGCATAAGCTGGAAGTTTTCAGCCCCCGTCGGTGTAGTACGCTGTACGGTACGTATGCCATCCACCCCTGCTGACTGGTAAGTCATGTAATATCCGGTGGACGCATTGCGCAACTGGTAGTACTGATTGTTTGGAGAAAAAGTCACGAACCATGCTGCTGCATCATTCTTTTGGGCCTCTTCCACCGTCATTGTCTGCCACTTCAGATTGTGATTTGCGTCCTCCACGAGGAAGGATGTGTACAAGCCATAGTCACCACTCTCATTCTTTATGTAGTATTTTACATCGTCTTCCTGGTCAAAAGAATAGTACGGCAGACCGAAGTTGTGCGATGTTGTAGGAGGAAGGCCATCCTCGCACACTGCCTGAGCCAACAGGCTGTTGCCTATATAAAGCACATCCGTACCCGTATCCTCATTTGCTCCATTGATGCCATAAGGCCAGAAATGTGTCACATCACCGTTTAGTATCCCGGTAGTAGTGTTGTCCCAAAAGCGCACTACTTCCGTTGCACGGTCACCGAGCCACTGTCCTGTGCCACTGCCAGAGCGCAAAGGCGATGCAGAACCGTTCCACAAGGAGTGTGTGCCTACACCTATCGCATGCAGAGCCTCATGCATCACAGTTCCTGTCCTTTGGTAAGAAGAATTCGGACCGACTCTCATCCAACCACCGTATGAGCAGTCAGCAGTCGGCGTGCTGGCCCCATAATGCACGTTAAGGTACAGGTCGCTGATACTTGTGAGATTGTTCCAATAGTCAACGCAACTGGCAACGGCACTGTTTATACGTGTGTTCTCATCGGTACTGCCACCGTTGTCATATCCCCAGGAGATTGTTCCCTTAGGCAAAGTGATTATCTTTATGGTCTCACCATAACTCACACTGCCGGTTGTGGTCTTGGCGTATGCACGTGCATAGTACTTGGTGGCAGGCTGGAGATTCTTCATCCAGTATATCGCACCATTGTTTGTCAATTTAGTTTTGGTGACATTGTCATTGACGGTGGGTTCTTTCGTTTCCGCACTCCAGCAGAATCCGGCTTCCTGTATTATCGTGCCGTTAGCCTTTAACGTAGCACGTCCGAATGCCATAGTGGCTCCACGGGCGAACCTTGTATCCGTTGTCACGATGGGTTCCTTTGCCATTGCCTGCAAAAAGGCAATGAATAATAGGGATATTGTAAATAATCTGTTCATGTTCTATCGTAATTATAGTGTGTGTGTTTGTTTATCCACACCTGTTTCCTTTAGTGTCTTTACTTAATAAACCGTTTGGTTTCTAATGTCATTCTTCAGTATCTTCACGCCATTCTTTATTAAAACGCCCTGCGGAGCGGTCTTGCCGCTAACGGACTGGCCATTGATAAGGTATGTCCTTCCGCTGTCTGCGTCCGATTTATACGTTCCATCAGTGCCGCTGCCTGCCACGACCTTCACGTCAGTAGGGTCACCACCATTCATAACGCTCTGTACTTCTTCTGCCGAGAGAGCAGTATTGTATATACGGAAATCGTCGATACTGCCTGTCATCAGCGGGTCTGAAGCGAACTGGCTACGACCTATATAATTGCGGACAGGTTTGAAATCCGTCGGTCTGATGGTTATATCACTGTTTGAAGCAACCATCGCACCGTCAACATAAAGCATGACTGCAGTAGAAGAAAGCGTCACCGTAAGATGATGCCAGCCTGCTGACGGCTTTGGAGCGGCAAGTATCTGTTCGTCACCACCATTCTTCAACACTACACGCATTTCCGAACCATTGCTTGGAGTGAGGAAGAAGTACTGTTCAGTGCCATTGCCGAAGTCGAAGATACGCTGCCATGCCGCCATCGTTCCACTAAGATTGACCCATGCACTGACCGTCATCGCGGCATGATGTGTCACAGTTGGAGGCAGCATGATATACGAAGTCCCGGCAAGAGTGATAGCAGCATTACCTTCCTTCATGCCCTCGACTGTATAAGAGACAGTCCCTTCCGTCACAGCATCATTTATGTTCTCCGTCGCATCCTCCGTCGTAGCGTCGAAAGAATATCGTGCCACAAGTGCAGGTTTTACCTCTGCCCCACCCTGCATGGCGGTCACCGCGCTGGAAGCGGCGGACAAATTGCGGCTTTTGTCAATGGCCTTGAGCTTGTAAGCATATTCCACTGCACACTCGGCACTGTTGTCTATAAATGTCGTACCATAGACCATACGCCCTATCATGTCCCATGAAGCAGGGTCACTGAGGTCTGCTGATGACAGTGCACGCAGCACCGCATAGCCTTCTATATCAGTTTCACTGTTAGCATTCCATTGCAGTTTCACGGATGCAGACTGTGCTGTTGCCTTCAATCCCTTTGGGGCGGCAGGAGCGGTCTGCTCCAGTTTCGCATTTACAGGCATGAAACGCCACTGCTGGTTTGCCTTCCCCGTGAACTCGCCTTGCTGCAAATAGCCGTTCTTGTATATGGAAGAGTTGCGTATTTCAAGGTAAAGTCCGCTATGACGCGAGCGTAGATACCAATTTCCTGCACCGGCATATTCGGCAAACCACTGCTCATTGGTACCGCCATCGCCTGCATATCCGATAACCTCTCCACCTGCAGAAGTACTCCAATTTTTCATATCCATCATCTGGGTATTGTCCCTAACGCTACGCAACAAGAAATAGCCGAAGTCTCCTGCCACTGTACTTGGCACAGGTTCAACCATCCATTGCTGATGCGTGGCAGCGTATGTGGAACTATAAGGCATCTGTGTGATGTTGAGTGCATTGCCCTTCACCCCATTGTAGAAACCGAGACACATAGACGAATTGGCATTCATTATTACGAAAGTGCCCCCCATCAGACAATCAAGGGGTACATCCTCACCGCCGTTTATGTTTATCATTCTCTCAGCATTAGTCTGTCCTTCCGCATAACCTGTTCCTCCTGGAATGGTCATCGTATATGTGTTCACCGGCCCATACCCATCAAAATATACAGGTCTGTCAGTGGCTACGAAGTCAAATGACGATGTATTGGCCTGTCTTTCTGACGAGCCGATGAAAGCGTCAATGCGTCCGTTGGGACGTTTGTACACTGTGGCGGCAGTCCATGCAGAACGGTTTTCGGCATAGCCTATTTCCTTTCCATAGTATGAAGCCTTACAGTATTCGCCGCGCGCAGCACCGTCCCATCCCCACCATACACCTGTCTGCATACCATAGTGTGCGCCAATAAAGGCTTCACCTACATTATGCAGTTCGTCAGCAGTGGCATAATTTCCGTCAGAACGGACCTTCTGCCAGAAAGACACATAGTTATCAAAAGAGCCTGCAAGCTGATGCGTATTGCCCTCCGTGACGTAAGGTTTCATGTAGTTGTACCATGACAGGGCTTGATCACAATTCAACGTATTGCCGGCAGAGATGCGTATGTCCTTCATTTCCTCATCTTCGCTGATGAGTTTCGCTATCGCGCGAAAATGCGCCATGGTACCTTCACCCCACGGTGTGTAATCCGGTTCATTGAAAGGTGATACCGTAAGCACGGTAAAGCCCTTGGTCTGAATATACTTCACACTGGCTTTTATCACCTTATACCATTCTTCGGGTTTGCCATAATAGTTGGCAGCGTTAAGAGCTTCGTGGTCACAATTGAGTATCACACTATGCACACCGCTGATGGCTATATGGTTGAGGCGGGACTGCAACGCCGCCTGTTGTGCCGTGGAGAGATTGCCGGAGGCATCCACAAGGTCACTCGGCTGGAACGACACACGACCCGTGGCCATGACATCCCGCCCTATAAAGTTAGTACCGCGGACAACATTATCCTCGTTATCCCATGCCGTATCCATGCCCCAAAGTATAGGTGAAGCAGGAATAGCACTCTGATTGATATCTGCTGTTGCCTGAAAGCAGAGGGGGACAGCATTGCTGGCACCGCCTTTCATTGCCATTGATGCATTAGGAGTGCGCTGGGCACATAAAAAACTCTCTCCGTTCTCCACCGTAAAGGGGAGAACGAAGAGAGTGGTAAGTATAATATGTTTAGTCATATCAGGTAGTTCCTTTGTACGGCCTTGTATACCGTTGTTTATCAGCCCGCTGTTTTTTTGAAGTCATCGGGCAGCAATATCTGGCTTTATCAGTAGGCTATGCCTATCTGCCCATTCCATTTCAAGTACCAGTTGTTGGTATCTTCAAGCATAGTCTTCAGACTGGCATTCATTGTTCCGGTGCGCATCGCTATCTTGTCAGCAAGATATGAAGGGTCATTACGTCGCAACGCCACACGCATCAGGTCATAGAAACGATAACCTTCAAAGGCGAACTCCAGGCCCTCTTCGTCCATTATCATATTCTCCACCTGCGTCTGCTGCCACTTTCTCTGCTCCTGCTGGTCGGTAATGGCATTGTTTACTGGCATCTTGTAGTACTGGTTCTCCGGTGTGAAGCCACTACCACGGGAGTGTATACCCAAAGTGTTGGCATTAGAAAAAGCATTGTCTGGCCGGTAAACGACATATCGTGCATCCGGGAAGGTGAAAGTATTGACCAGCATTGCGGAATCTTCCTTTGAATAATATTTGGCAATACTGTCGTTAATAATCCTCTTGTTTACACCAGAAGAGAGTATCTGATAAGCGAAATGGGGATAACCTGCACAGTTGAGAGCCTCTGCAAGTCGCAGATATACAAGTGTACGACGATATATATGTATGTTCCTGGTATTATACTTCCATATATATTGCGAAGTATAACGCTGTCCGTCACTGTTTACAGCATTCTCGGTAGAAGACCACCATGTGGCAAGACGCAGGTCACCATTGTATGTTTCCAAGTTATCCTGCCTCTTAGGTGCGATGACGTATTTGCCGTTACTCTCATCGTAATGACAGTAGGACTGTGCAGCAGAGAGCGACTTCATGGCTTTTGATGGCACAAGGCTTGCCTTATAGTCATTATCACTTGACGTATTGAATATGTTACGTAATTGGCTGTAATAGCCTTCTGACGGAACGGAATCCATTGGTATGATGGAAATAATCTCCGAAGTAGAGGTGTTCTTTTCCGTAGAGAACTGAGTATTTAGGTTATTACTAAAAGCGACCCATTGGGTATTAAGCCATGTTATGCGATTCAGTCCTGTAGGATAAGAAGTATTATTACCATTCCGGTTCATAATATAACTATAGTAGAATTTAGCGGCTTCCATATAATTGCCGTTCCAAAGGCTGAGATCACCGAGTATCAGACGCATAGGTATGAAGAACATAGGTGACGGAAGACTCTTGATGTCTCCATAATTAGGGTATTCCTGATCCACAAGGTTCTGCAGTCCATCCTCATTGAGGAAATATTCGCAGATGCCCTTTATGTCCCTTGACGGATATGTCTTTTCCGCATCCTCCTTGGTAAGTATAGGCGTAGTGACAAACGGAACCTTGCCGTAAGTGATGACCATCTGCAAGTATGTCCAGGCACGTATGGCCTTAACAGCGGCATATTCTGCCTTGAAGACGTTCTCGTTACGGTTGTTCTTCATTGCTGTATCAGCACGTGCGATGAAGTAGTTACAGTTGTTGATGACGGCATAATAGTCGCGCGGCACGTTGTACTCGTTGTCATCGCCGATATTGAAGTTGGCTAATGCACGAAGGTCAACAGAGGTTGCGGATGTGACATTCACAAGGTCGCCTCGAGCCTCGCCCAACAACACGGTACGGTCTGCTATCGCCTGCAACTTGTTCAATATGCCGGTAACGGAATATATTGTGTCCGTAGCATTGTTGAGATGCTCATCATCCGCATTTATGATATATGTTGAGTCCTCATCAAAGAAATTTGAACAAGATGAGAAAGACAACATCGTGCAGATTGCTGCTGCTATAAAATATATACGTTTCATATCTTTTTAGTTGTTTGGTTATGTCGGTTTCAAGTTGTCGGCTATCAGTTGTCAGGCAGGCAGGTTTAGCATAGCGAAACCTATTCCGGGTATAACAATCTGACACCTACACCATGAAACCAATGACATACTTTAATTCTTAGAGATTAATCTTTACACCTGCAATGACACTACGACTCAGGCTTAGACAACCAGTATCCACACCCTGCCCGATAACAGATGAAGTGCTTGAGAACTCTGGGTCAGTACCGAGATACTTTGTCATAGTGAACAGGTTGTTGCCCTGTATCCAAAATTCAAGACCCTGAAGGAATGTCGAGTTCATAGGCATTTTGTAACTGAGTGTGACACTCTTAAGACGGAGATAGGAACCGTCTTCTATCCATCGGTCGCTGAAGCGTGAGTTACCCATTGGGTCATCAAATGTAAGCTTCGGCACATCTGTAACCTGTCCTTCTGCCATCCAACGATGGGTTAGTGAAGTTGTCTGATTGAGGAAGCGGCTGCCACCTTCAAGTTGCTGACGCATATAGTTGAAAACATCGTTGCCCACACAATAGTTGAAGTTCAAATCCAGCTTGAAACGCTTATAACCTACAGTGGCAAAGATGTTACCGTAAATGTCGGGGTTAGGGTCACCTATGATGACTTTGTCCTGCTCATTAATCTCACCGTCACCGTTCTGATCTATGAAATGTACGTCACCTGCCTCGAAATCAATCTTGGCACCGGTTTTATCCACGATGTAAAGGTTCTTTGTTGTCTCGCCTTTGCTATTGACATGCTTCTGCCCTGCAACCGCAGCTTCTTCTGTCGTAGCAAACACGGTATTGGCTGTCTGGTAACCATAGAACACACCGGCTGACTGACCTACAGCGGTAAGGATATTCTTGTCTCCATAATATGAAGAAGTGTAGTTACCGTTTGGCAGGGATGTGATTTCATTCTTATAGTGTCCCAATGATGCACCTATAGAAACATTCCAATCTTTGGTCGCAACCGGCTTACCCTTAATTGTAACATCCAAGCCGGCATTCTTCATCTTTCCTGAGTTTGCCCAATTATATTCCTGTCCAGAGAGGAAGCCAAGACTTTGCAAAGAGAGAAGGTCTGAGGTAACACTGCTAAAGAAATTGAAGCCAAAGGAGATACGGTTATCAAGGAGCATAGCCTCCAAACCGACATTGAAACGCTTGGTGGTCTCCCACTTTATCTGGGTATTTCCTATGCCAGAGAAAGATAGGGCGGCGATGGAATTAAGATAAAGGGATGATGCAAAGTAACTCTGTGCGGCAAAGATGTCTATATTATCATTACCACTGATATCATAACCTGCTGTGAGTTTAAGATAGTCAAGCCATTGTACATCAGCCAACCAAGGTTCATTTGTCATCACCCATGATCCTTGCACTGATGGGAATATCCCCCAATGTGCACCAAAAACCTTGATACCTCCATCTGCATCCTTACCAAAACGGGAAGAACCTGTGGCCGTGAGGTTGACTTGGGCAAAGTAACGGCCAAGATAGCTGTAGTTGCCTTGGGCGTACCAGTCGAGCGTACGCCATGAACGTTCAAGACCTTGCGCCTTTGCATTGAGTAGTGAAGAACTCATGAAAGGTGTTTTGTCACTACCTGTATTATAACCTAACTGTGTACTGTTGGTGAAATTCTCAAGATTGAGACGTGCACCACCAAAGACGGTCACATCATGGGCATCATAACGGTTGGTCCAAGCGAGACGGGTGTCACTCTGCACGGAGTTCTGCTTTGAAGCAAGAGAACTTACCTCATTGTTACGGATTGCAGACACACTCTGAACATAGTATGATGGAAGTCCCTTTACCGGGATATAATACTTCTCATTGGTATTGACAAGTGTGTAACTGAAATTCTCGCTCAAAGACAGATGACTGTTGAAATTATACTTTGGCGTAACGGAGATGTTGAGCATTGAATTCTCGAAGCGGTTCTTGTTTTCCGCATCCGCATACTCATTGAGTGCCGCAGGGTTGCCAAGTTGATAGTTGTAACCTTTTTTGTTTGCCAAAGCCTCATCAAGGTATGACTCGTCCTCAGTATCAAGAGTGCTGTCACTGAGCTTGCCATTACCATAAGCATACGGGCTCAGGAATGGTGCCTTGACATAAGCGAGGAATGATGGTGATGTAGGCGTGCCTTCATCATACTGTGCTGGTGCGCCATCGTCACGGAGATTACGTGTGGTATTGCTGAAAGATGCGTCGAAACGGACATCAAACTTGCTTGTCAATGATATATCAGTATTGAAACGGACATTCAAACGGTTCATATCATTATACTTCAATGTACTCTGATGTGAGATGTAACCAACAGAGAGATTGTACTGTGCTATCTCATCACCACCTTCGACATTGATACCGTAGTTTTGCGTCATGGCAGTGTGATATATCTGTTCTTTCCAGTCTGTATTGTTGTGATACTGATTGTAGTAATAATATGTAGGGTCTGTATTCAGGAACTTGAAGGAAGTGATACTAGTACCAGTGCCTTTGAGAAGTTCCGAAGCGTAGCCACGATACTGCTCCGCGTCCATCATGCTGTAATACTTCGGCTCGAAACTCACGCCTGCAGAAATACTGGCAGTGATGTGTGTCGCCATACTTTTGCTTCGACGTGTGGTTATCTGTATAACACCATTGGCACCACGCGCACCATAAAGGGCTGTACCGTTACGTAGAATCTTAACATCAGCAATGTCATCGGTATTTATGGATGAAAGTATGTCATTGAACATTCCACTATGCAACATTGTGTTTTCATACTGCTGGTCTACAACAACACCATCGATGACCACAAGTGGTTGCGCACTGACGTTGACAGAGTTGAGGCCCTGCACGAATGTAACCGCACCGACACCCGGTGTACCGCTTCGAGTTGTGGTAAAGGCATAAGCGCCAAGTTGTTTCTGCACTTCCTCCTTTATATTTGCAGCACTACTATAATGGAAGTCATTGGCAGCATGGTCTGCTGTCACGTTTGGAACTTCAGAATAGTCCCCATTGAATATGGTGCTATAAAGACGTGTTTCTTTCTGCATCTCGCCCTTTGCGAGACCTACAGTGACAGAGTTGCGGTCAGGTGCTGACACGAACACCGCAGAAGAGAACAGGGGAATATTCAGACTGTAGTCGCCCTTGTCATCTGTAAGTGTACTGTATCCCTCCACACCTGATGCCTTCACTATCGCGCCACTGACGGGCTTGCCTGTGGCAGCATCTACGATATGGCCTTTCACTGTACGTGTTTCATATTTCTTCATCTGTGCCTTGACCACCTTTTGCGGTGTAGTCTCCTGCTCATTGTCCAGTTCGTCCTGTGCTGATACATACAGGGGGAACGCCATAAGCAACGCCAGTCCAGTTAATATATGTCGTTTCATATTGTTTGGTATTTTTCGTTTTATGATTTGGTCATTTAGTCGTTTCAAGGTTTTGTTATATGGTTATTTACATATTGGCAAGATAACCATGCAAGTAAACAACTTGCAACCAGAAACAACTATATGGCTCTTACTCCTCATGTGGTTTGAACACAATGCAGTCTATTCTAATTGTCTTGGTGTGTGTTCCTGCATTAACCTGTGTATTGGAGACTCGTCCATCAATGAGCATCTTCACCTGTGCATCACTTACAGCATAAGAAGATGTAGGGAAGATGTATGTTCCGACTAAGACGGAGTCAACGCTGACACCATCTTTGTTACTAAGTTTATCAACATATGTTGCCGTTGTGGGACTGTTAGGAATCTTACTTTTGTCATTACCTGGGAAAACCGGATACTTGGTGATTTCATCTGGGTTTGCCGCATAGTCAACACCTTTCTGTATATAATACATGTTACCGTCCGTACCATGACACTGCATTGCACAACGGATGATTGTAGGCAACCTTTGCGAAGCCACCGCAAGAGTATCACCAGCCTCTGCCGGTGCCAGCACAACATAGACATCATAAGGCACGCCGGAAAGAACATTGCGGACATCAAACAGGGCATTGCTGACATTGGAAGCGCCAGATGGTGCTATCTCTATATAGCCATGACCGGAAACCTGATTGTAAAACTTGCTGTCATTGCTCACTGTGTAATAGACAGCAGGCAGAGTATTTCCCTTACTGTTTGTGGAACTCTTGATATTAAGGGAGTCAATGGTCTTACTGGACTCTGCCTCCATAACAATCTCACGCACGAAGGTCTGCTTGCGATTTATCTTCCATTCGTTAGCCTTCTTGATGGAACCGTTACTCAAAGAGACATTCTTGGTTCCTGTAAATATACCATCAGCATCAAATGGCTTGTCATATATATAATACCTCTTGGAATATGAACCATACATATATTCCCTGGCACTGTAAGGGATAGCATTGGTAGACATAACAGAGTCGATAGCCGTAGTAGTTGCAAGCAGTTTCGGATTGTCACTTGTGCTGAATATCGTACCACCTATAATGTTTATACGTGGAAAGATGTATTCAAAGGAATCACGCTCTGCAACCTGACGGTCATACTTGAAGTATTTACGGTTCTGCTCCAATTGTGCTTTCCATACATCGTTTGTAGGTGCAAGCATCACATAGTTACTGTCCTCTGAATTTATCAAGGCTCCAAGCATATTGGTAAGAACCTCATTCTGTGTAACAGTGACAGAATCAAGATAATTTATCTTGCCATCAATGATTTCACCCGGTACACTCTCTTCCGCTTTAAATTTCTCTATATTATAATGGTAGAGAAATGTCCTTACACTGTCAAGTTCCGCATCTTTCTCAAGATATTCCATTATGTTTGGTGCATAAGTGGATTGTCCGGCTATAGAGAAAAGTATGCCGTTGCCCGTGGTGACATTGCTGCGGACATAGGCGTGGTTGGCAAATGATGAGCCATTGAAGGCTATATACTTGCCATTCATCATACTCACTGTGGTATCTGGTGTAGCGGAAGAGACTGAATAGTTATATAGTGCTATATGATTCTGCACAAACTCCTTTATAGCGGAGTTCTTTGAGTCCTTTACGCCTTTTGCCTTCTGTTCTTTGTATTGCTGTATGATTGCATCACGCTCTGCCTCGGAGAAATTATCGTTGGTAGGAGCGAATACAGTAAAGACCTGACTGCCATTTAATGCAGTATCATAGCCTGTGGCCTCCAGCACAGACTTGAAATTTGTCAGTTGCTCATCATTACTTATGGCCTGCCACAAAGAGCCACTGCCAAGAGACGTTGACTCATAGTGTTCATCCCACTCATCGGTACATGAATAACTGACACCGACGAGCATCAGAGCGGCTGCTATTATTATCTTGTTATATTTCATAGTGATTGTAGAATAAAATGTTTATAGTTAAAAACCAAAAGCCAAGAATTAAAAATTCGAGATTATGCAATGAGGCATTTTTCAGCCTTACGCTAACCTTACTTTATAATAAAGACATTGCATAATAACAATTTCTAATTCTTAACTTCCAGATTCTTAAAGATCATCCTCTGCCTGTCCACCATCGTTGACACCATACACACTTTTCGGCACAAGCTCAAGATAGTCGAGCATAGCCTCTTTCTCCTTAGCACGGAAAGTGGATACGTTGCGGATACGAAGGATATAGTCCTGACCCGGTTTGATGTGTACTGTACAGAGCACCTTTCTTACAGTAGAAGGTTGCTTGGCAAAACGCTCACCGGTATTGACATTGTTATTGGCATCATGGAATATAGAGTAAGGACCTCTGTAATATCCCTTGTTCTTCAATATTTTAAAATCCTCTGCACGTTTCTCGTCATTATCTCTTATAGTGAGGTAATCCGGGAATGAGGATGCACCGTAAACAGCAGTGGAGTTGATGCGTTCATCCATATTAAGAGGAATACCCTGTGCGGAAATCGTTCCGTTCTTCTCTCCGAAATAAATCTGGAAAATACCACGTGAAGCTCCTTGGGAAGCATCCATAGGTGCAAATCCAAGACGTATCTGCCAGTCTGTTTCAAACGGTACAGGAGGAATGACAAAAGAAAGGTCGAACACACCATTGGCTATCATCTCGTCACCGTGCATTGAATAGTAATTACAACGTGGACGACGATAGATGAAGTGACCACCGGTATTATTGTCGGTAAAGGTTACATTCTTCAGATAGCCTGCAGGGAAGAAATAGTTCTTGCCATACTTATAAGAATCATCATACCTGCCTACATCATCCTTGGTATATGTACCATTCATGCGGATGTTGTTAGACATGATTTCAGGGAAAAGTGTTGAGAAGTCCATACGTATGCGACAGTTCTGCACCACATCACGGGTTTCAGCATCGAACTTTACGATATCATCTACATAAAAGTAAACGCCGTTATATCCATCAGTGACATATTCAGGCTCGACAGAAGGCAACACATGAGTACCACGAACTGTGTAGTGATCATCATAACGACGGTTGATATAGCGGTCGCCGAGCACACCATCGTACCCCTGCCACTTTGCGACGTTAAGACGTTCCATCTTTATCATAGTATAAGGCAACATCGTAGTGTACCAGTCAGTGGTATTGGCGAGAGCCTTGTCCACACCGACATCATCACGGACAGTAAGGAAATTGTAACCTTGCACGTTGCGGTCAAGCAGATGGTAAGCCATGAAACGGTAAAGAGGGTTGATTGAGTCTGTAAGATGATCGAAAGCATGCTCCGGCTTATTGACATCATCAGGATATGTAACATCATAAATGCTGCACGCAAGCTCATAGAGCCCACGGAGATCTGTGACATTATACTTAGCCTTCAGTACATCATCGGGCACAAGGAATGCAGTAAAACCATATCGATGTTCATCCGGTGGGGTTGCGACTTCATAGATAGAACCACCTGTCATGTACTCGATTTTTTTCTCATAGTCTCCGGCATTATAGTCATTGTCCTTATAAGCCTCCATCTTTTCGGATAGTTTGGTAGCTTCTAATGCATGCATATATATGCTGACACGAGGGTTTTGCTTGATAAGGGAAGGCGTTGACTGTGTAGAGTTCTCTATAACAGCACTGACAGGCTGCATGATACCATTCTCAACGGAATCGTCTTGGTGTTCAAAAAACACTACAGAACCACCATTAACCACTACAACGGAATTACCGTTATCATCTAATTTATGCGTTATCTGCATATTACGCCGCATCATATTCTGTGTCGGCAACACAGTAGTGGTAGTGTCACCACCCATTTCTGATGTGGAGTACATGACATCGACAAGATGCGTACGTGCAAGTGTGTCGCAGTCTGCCACAGTAAGGGTCTCCATAGATTTACCCGTCTTGGCAAGATATGTGTTAATGGCATCGTTGGTCGGTGCGAAACACGTATAGTGACCATATGCGGACAATTGTTCCATTAGTCCTGCACGCTGCACTATGGCAGCGAACTGACTATACTGTGCGTTCTTTGTGAGGTATTCGCTCATCATCTGTCCTGTGAAGGTATAGAAGTTATCACCGTCCGGCTCGTCATTACATGACTGCATAGAAGGAATTATAAAAGCGAAGATGCCAAGCAAAAACAATATATTTAATATTAGTCTCTTCATTGTTGTTGAATTTATTTGAAGTCTCATCTCATTCCACTGACATTGTGTACTCATGATGCCCCAACGTTTTCCATTTGTGGAGGTTGGGAAAGGACTCTGATTATTTAATTAGCTTCATAACTACTGTTCTCTCCACTACCGAAAGCAGAGTTCTGCTTCAGATTAGGATTGGCTTTCAGTTCATCCAGATTATAAGGCCAGTAAATGGCATCCATCTTCTGCATCTTACTATCCACAATAGATTTAATCTCGACACTCTTGTTTGACACATTGGAACGCAGGTAATCTGTATTGCCATCACGCTGTGAACGACGCACGAGGTCAAAGAATCTCTTGCCCTCAAACATCAGTTCCCTGTGGCGTTCTTCATAAACAAGATTTGTGATAGAAGACTTGCTGGTATAGTTTGAAAGCACAAGTGTATCCTTAAGTGTCTGTTCCATTACAGAACGCTTGTTCACTGCATTGACAAGGTCAAAAGCCTTGTATAGATACTCCTTATCCTGAACTGACAACGTTTCACTGTTATCAGACATCAATTGCGTTAGGGCCTCGGCCTTGAGCAACATTATATCCGTAAGACGGTAGATGATATAGTTGGCCTTGTTCCGTGAATCGTTCTTTGAACCTGAAGTTGGATACCATCCGCCATAAGAGGCTGTCTTGTAAGCTTCCTTACCGCCTGAAATCACAACTCCACCATAACAGGAATGCTTGTTGATATAAACCGGGGCTGTATTAAGTGTCATGTTCTCATATGAACGTACATCCATTCCGTTATTGCTCTTGTCAAAGACCTTATACACGCCATCCCTCTGATCCGTACCGGCGAAAGTGGTATATGCTACCCAAGGTGTGCGTCCTTTTCCTCCGAAAAAGTTACTGGCAGGTCCATTTGAAATCTGTTTGTCACCACTTTCCTTGTCAAAGGTAAGTTCAAAGATACTCTCCATACTGTTACCAGCAACGAAGATATTATTGAATGCCTGTCCAAAGAAATTGGCTGTTCCCTCTATTCGTGAGGGAATAAGCGGATAACCATTGAAGTCTTTGAAATCGGTTGCTGTATACTTATTGTCTTCTGCATCCTTTTTCTTTTCGGCAATGATTAAATCTGCATAGTCAATACACTTCTGATAGTCTTTCTTCCAAAGATACATTTCAGACAGCATAGCATAGATAAACTTCTTCGTCACACGGCCGGTGTTGTAATATGCCGCAAGACCGGATACCTCCGGATATGCCGTTATGGCATCATTCTTGACATTTTCCAATGAGGCTATAAGCTTATCCAGAATGTCATTGAATGATGTTGCCGAGAGTGCCAAATCCTGACTGTCATCAAGGAACGCCTTTTCAGAATAAGGAACATCACGGAATGTACGTATCAAATAGAAGTAACACAGAGAACGTATTGCCGTTACTTCGGCAATGTCAGCCTTCAGTTCACTCTGAGTATATGAAGGGTCTTTCTCTGCAACGCCCGGAGCATATTCAATAACGGTATTGCAACGGTTTATTATATTATAGAACTCCGTCCAACTGGTATATCCATTGTTGGCCATTATATTCTCCTTCAATATGCGTTCAAGGTTCACATCGTCACTGATTGTACCATTACTGGTAACATTCTCAGAACGGAACTCGCCCCATATCATCATTCTACTAATCATACCGTATGACTCCATTCCGGAATAACAGCCGGCAATAATGTTCTTCACATCCGTCTCCTCATTCCAAAACTGATCCAAGGTAATGACATTCTGCGGCTCAACATCAAGGAAGTCGCTGCAACCAGCAAGCATACCAGCCCCAAGAGGCGCTACGGCAGCAACCATTGCCAAGGTTTTTACCTTATTATAGAGTGTGTTGTATTTCATTGTCTGTTCTTTTTTATTGTCAGGAATCTTGCTTATG